>JBGUHM010000111.1:0-100814 GCA_045112115.1 Sodaliphilus sp.
AGCCTCCGCTTGGGAAAGTAGAGGCTTTGTTATATGTTTTACAACATGTTACAACAAAAGGGTGCGCCAGAATTATGACACACCCTCATTTTTGGACTCAGTGTCGACGAGTTCATCGCCCTGACCAACCACGTGGCAGAGCTGCGTGGGCAGGGATAGCCGGAAAAGTCGAGAACACGTCACAAGGGAATGCCAGTGTTGCCTCAAGTGGCTACACAGGCATCTCTTTACTGTGTAGAAGTGTATGTGTCTCATGGCTTAAATGGGATGACGGCTCCCGCCGCCTTTTATCTTTAGACGTAGTTACCCCCCAAAATGTTTCAGGAAAATGAAAAAAAGTGACTGATTATTCGGTCCTTTTTTGACATAAGAGCCATCGAGAAGTGGGGGTATAGGGCGCTTTTGCGTCGATTATCCGGCTAAAACGACGCAAAATTTGCGTCGTTTTGTGGGTTTATTTGGTGGCTCTACTTTTTATTTGTAATTTTGCATAAAAAAGATGATGACTATAGAGGAATTTAGGGATTATATGGCGTCGGGAAAGCCTGTTGTAGGAGGCTCCGACGTGCACATGCTGTTTCATCAGCTGTCACAGGAGGCGCTGAAGATAACGGCTGAGATTAACGGCAAGTATCACACGCCAGAGCAATTGCACGATTTGTTGGAGCGGCTGTGGGGCCGCGAGGTGCCCAAGACGGTAGGATTGTTTCCGCCGTTCCATACCGACTGCGGTAAGAACACCATAGTTGGAGAGCGAGTGTTTATCAACATGGGGTGCAAGTTCCAGGACCAAGGCGGCATCACCATTGACGAAGGAGCGCTCATAGGGCATAACGTTGTTCTGGCCACCATCAACCACGCCCTTGCCCCGTCAAATCGCCAGAGCATGAGCTACGCTCCCATCCACATTGGCAAGAATGTGTGGATTGGCGCCAACGCTACAGTTCTTGCCGGAGTGACCATAGGCGACGGAGCCGTCGTAGCCGCCGGCGCTGTTGTGACAAAGGACGTTGAGCCGAATACGATTGTTGGCGGCGTGCCGGCCAAGGTCATCAAAAAGATTGAAGTGTAAGCCCCGCCCAAGCCAATCAGCAAGAAGATTATGAATATCGAAGCTTATCGCGAGTATTGCCTGTCGCTTAGCGATGAGGTGGAGGAAAAGCTGCCCTTCCAGAAATTCAAGAGCGGAGAGGGAGTCTTGGTGTTCTATGTGTCAGGACACATGTTCTCATTTTTCGATTGCAACGATTTCTCAGTGGTTTCACTCAAATGCCAACCCGAACGCATTGAAGACCTGAAAGCGCAGTTTGATTGTATCGGCAACCCATACAACGAATCGCCCAAACACTGGATAGGCGTCGATCCAACGACCGCGC
Organism: Sodaliphilus sp.; assembly: GCA_045112115.1. Taxonomy (GTDB): domain Bacteria; phylum Bacteroidota; class Bacteroidia; order Bacteroidales; family Muribaculaceae; genus Sodaliphilus. The sequence goes on from JBGUHM010000111.1 coordinate 1,377, forward strand.
CCGACGCCCTGCTGCGGGAACTAACCCGAAACTCATATGAGATAGTCAAGGCAAAGTACCAGAAAAAGAAGAGGCAATCGCACAAAACCAGCATTTTAAATTATAAAAAGATGAAGATAAGATTAGAACAGCCACAAGACTGGCGTGAGGTGGAAAAACTCACGCGAGAATCGTTCTGGAATGTCTATCGTCCTGGATGCACCGAACATTTCGTGCTCAATCAGTACAGAAACAATCCTGACTTTATTCCAGAACTGGATTTTGTAATGACTGTGGATGAAAAGATTATTGGGCATGTGATGTTTTCGAAAGCGGAGATCACACTTGACAATGGCAGCCCGTTTCCTTCATGGACATTTGGCCCGATCAGCATCCACCCGGATTACAAACGCAAAGGATATGGGCTGAAGCTGCTGCAACACGCCCTGTCGAAAGCCAGGGAGATGGGTATCGGCCTTATACAGATGGAGGGTAATATTGAGTTCTACCGGCACGCAGGCTTCGGCTTAGCCAGTAAAATGAACATTCACTACCATGCAGAGCCGAGAGAGAGTGAAGTGCCGTATTTTCTCGCCCAAGAGCTGATTCCCGGCTATTGGGGCAAACGTGAGGGGACCTATTGCCCACCCAAGGGCTATTTTGTGGCTGACGAGAATCCAGCGGCTTTCGAGGCATATGAAGCGACATTTCCGAAGAAAGAAAAGGCTTTTCATGAAGGACAACTGCCTCAGTTCTGCCAGAGTTGCGGTATGCCCCTGGCCAAAGATGAGGACTGCGGATCGAATGCCGACGGAAGCATCAACTACGACTATTGCCGGTACTGCTACCAGGACGGGCGTTTTCTACAGGACTGCGCAATGGATGAGATGATAGAGCATTGCGCGCAGTTTGTCGACGAGGTAAACAAGCACCTACCCACACCCATGACAAAGGAAGAGTACAAGCTGATGATGCAAGGGTTCTTCCCGATGCTAAAAAGATGGAGGAAATGACGGGGTAATGAGATTTACATTCCTAATGAAATGAAAAATACGCTGTTGATAATAGCAATAATGATGCCTATTCTGCTTTTTGCCCAGCAAAATGCGGAAAGATACGGTGCGTGCATGATGCGCGACAGCACCACCATCGGCATTCATGAAAACGAGATATTCGCCATGCACAGCGTGATGAAGTTTCCACAGGCTCTATATGTAGCCGATTATTTAAACCGAAAAGGGATAGAGCTGAGTGAAACCATCGTTGTCACCCGTTCTGAGCTGGAGCAGGGCACTTGGTCGCCAATGCTGAAGACCATTGAAAGAGAAAAAGAGTTTTCGTATTCTGAACTGTTGGAACTGTCACTTGCCCAAAGCGACAACAACGCCTGTGACCTTCTTTTTAAGCATTGCGGCAGTCCCAAAGCGGTAGAAAAATACCTGCGAAAACTTGGATTCAACGACATCCACATCAGGAAGACCGAGAAGCAGTTGCATAGAAACCCGTCGGATGCCATCAAGAATAATTGCACACCAATAGAGATGGCAAACCTCTTCAAGTGGTTCTCCAATCACAAAAACGACAATCAATACTTGAGATTCATCTGGAGCACCATGGCTAATTGCTCAACCGGACAGAAACGAATCCCTGCCGCCCTACCCGAGGGCGCCATTGCAGTACACAAAACAGGTACGGGATTCCCGTCGCCGGAAGGCACGCAAGACATGAACGATGCCGGGATCATCATCATGCCCGATGGCAATCAGTCCTATATCGCCATTTTCACTACGAACGCAAGAACAGAGGAAGAACTGGCAAATATCGCCAGGCAGTTATTGTTCGGTGAAAGATAGCCTCGGCCACACGGAAACTGCTACGGAAACTGCTACGGAGTTAGGGAGTTTATGGAGTTTTTTATTTTTTTAAACGCCTAAACTACGTAGCCAACACACGGCGTCTGCACGGAAACCGCTACGGAGTCAGGGAGTTAATGGAGTTTTTTATTTTTTTAAACGCCTTCTACTCCTAAACTCCGTAGCCAACACACAGCAGCCTCACACAGCCACAAACCGCATCCACACACTATCCCTTTGGCCTATTTTGCGGTAAATTGTTTGGAATTTGGCAGAAAATATGTAACTTTGCAAGTTGAAAACTAATACACCCCTACAATATGAGACAACTTTCAAGAATTTTGCTTTTGGTAATGTGCGTAGGCACATTGCTAAGTTCGTGTAAAAAAGCAAAGAACATCAGTGTGAATGAGAGTCAGGTAACCTTCTCGGTTGCCGGCGGAGAGAAAGAAGTCGTCGTCACTGCCGATGGCGGCGTGGATATTCAGGACTGTCCCGAGTGGCTGAAAGCCAATATGAGCGACAGCATACTCACATTCACTGTTGAACGCAACACTACTGGCGCGTCGCGCGAGTGCACCGTCCGCCTTGTGGGCGACAACACCGAGGTTCCGTTGACTGTCAAGCAGTCGGAGAAATGCACTCACATCGATGTCACTCCCGCCGTTGTGGCGCTACCCAAAGAGGGTGGCGAAGTGACACTGCAAGTGGACACCGACGGCGACAAGATTGCGATGCAGATTACCGACGGAGTGGATGCCGAGTACCACCCGAAAAACGGCCAACTCATTGTACGCGCGACACCAAACGCCGGCGGCACCATCCGCGGACAGTTGACGCTCTCCTGCGACGACGTGACTACCAGAATACCGGTGACGGTAACCGGCTCAATCTGCCCGACCTGCGGCGGAAAGGGCACCATCCAATGCTCTCGCTGTCGCGGCAACGGCTCGTACTGGTGGGACAGTTACGGGAATTATGTTGACGGCGAAAGCGGTTGTGAGCGCTGCGGCGGATACGGCGTAATCTCCAGCGACGGCACGCCTTACGGCTTCCGCCGAGGTTCTGGCCGCGTGACCTGCCCCACATGCGGCGGCTCCGGGCACTAGTCAGCAGAGAAAACGAAACGTCAGATTTGTCGGTTGCTATCGGCGAATCTGGCGTTTTGCATTGAATTTATCGCCAAAAAGTTTGTTAGTCCGGATTGCCTTTTCGTTCGCCGAAATTGGTGGCTGTAATATGGTCAAGGCCGATTTTCGTTCGTTGTAGGCTCCTGTTTCGAAATTTTGTTGTACCTTTGCGGCGCAATTAACACACGCACGCGAGCGCGCGCTCTTGTGCGTGAACTGTGTGTCGCATAAAAGTGGCAGTAGTATGAAAGAGCTTAACAAGGAGAATATCAAGGAGTTGAGCCGCTTGATTGAGAGCGGCGACCAGGCGGAAGTGCTGGAATCGATCCAGGACCTTCACCCTGCCGACCTGGCCGAGCTCATCTCGGAACTCGACGACGTCGACGAGTCGCTGTTCATCATGAAACTGCTGGACGACGAGACAGCAGCCGACGTCCTTATCGAACTTGACGAGGACGAACGTCATGACCTGCTGGAGCGTATGTCGAACGAGGCCATCGCCCGCAAGCTTGAACAGATGGACGCCGACGACGCTGTCGACGTGATTCAGGAGCTTGACAAGGAGGACCGCGAGGACATCATCAACCGCATCGACGACGTGGAGCAGGCGGGCGACATTGTGGACCTGCTGCAATACGGCGAGGACACCGCCGGCGGTCACATGTCGACCGAGATGATTGTGGTGAACGAGAACCTGTCGATGCCCGACTGCATCAAGGTGATGCGCGAGCAGGCCGAGGACATGGACGAGATTTTCAACATCTATGTGGTTGACGACGAGAACCGCCTGAAAGGCATCTTCCCGTTGAAGAAGACCATCACCAACCCGTCGGCCTCGAAAATCAAGCATGTGATGGAACCCGACCCCATTGCTGTCCGCACCGATACCCCTATCGACGACGTGGCGCTTGACTTCGAGAAATACGACTTGGTAGCGATGCCGGTTGTAGACTCGATAGGCCGCCTTGTGGGCAGCATCACAGTCGACGACATCATGGACGAGGTGCGCGAGTCGAGCGAGCGCGACTACCAGTTGGCGTCGGGTATCTCTCGCGACATCGAGACCGACGACAGCGTGTGGAAGCAGGTGAAAGCCCGCATTCCGTGGCTGTTCATCGGAATAGTCGGCGGAATCGCCAACGCATTGATTCTTGACGGCGACTCCGACAACACATGGCAGACGCTGTTGCCTGGACTGGCACTGTTCATTCCGCTTATTGGCGGTACGGGAGGAAATGTGGGCACCCAATCGAGCGCAATCGTGGTGCAGGGACTTGCCAACGGCAGTCTTGAAATGAGCGACGCCGGCAAGCACATCCTCAAGGAACTGGGCGTGGCACTCATCAACGCAACGATTATCGCCGGGTTGGTGCTGTTGTACAATATCATATGGCCTGCCGACGACAATATGCGTAACGCTTATGTCACGACAGCCGCTGTCACCATCTCGCTATTTGGCGTGATACTTTTTGCCTCGGTGTTCGGTTCACTTGTCCCGATTGTGCTCGAGAAATTGAAGATTGACCCTGCGATAGCGACTGGCCCGTTTGTTACGGTGACCAACGACATTGTGGGCATGATTATATACATGATAGTGAGCTCCAACCTCATCGATGCTTTTGTGACAACAGGCGCAACGTAAACCTTTTGACCGATTAGCAGTCAAAGCATATAACGATGGAGCAACTGATGCAGTACATCTGGCAGCACCGCCTCTGGAAAAGCGGCGACATGGCGACCAACGACGGCCGACGCGTGCGAGTGCTCGACCCGGGTCTCCTGAACCGCGATTCCGGCCCCGACTTCTTCAACGCGAAGGTTGAGATTGACGGGCAGACGTGGGTGGGCAACATCGAGATTCACGTCCGTGCGAGCGACTGGCGCCGTCACCACCACGACGAGGATCCCGCTTACGACTCGGTGATACTGCATGTGGTGGAGAAGGACGACGCACCGGTATACCGTCGCTCTGGCGAGAGGATTCCGCAGCTTGTACTGGAAACCTCGGTCAATTTTCAGGAGCGTTTGCGGACCCTGCTCGAGTCGCGTACCGACCTTCCTTGCGCGTCCACGCTGAGCCAGATGAGCGAGCTTCAGGTCACCGAATGGCTCGACCGGATGGCGATGGAGCGGTTGCAGGGCAAGAGCGGTCGCACGCAGGAGTTGCTGGAGTTGTACCACGGCAGTTGGGAGGACGTGTGCTACGTGACGCTGTCACGCAACCTGGGCTTCGGCGTCAACAGCGACGCTTTCGAGCGACTGGCACGCCGCACGCCGCTGCGCTTCCTGCAGAAGCACAACGACTCGCTGCTGCAACTCGAGGCCATACTGCTTGGCCAGGCCGGCCTGCTTGAAGAGGCACCCGTCGGCGAGGGCTACACTCGGCGCATTGTTGACGAGTACGCCTTCCTGGCCAACAAGTTCCAGCTGCAACATATGGACCGCAGCGACTGGAAACTGTTCCGGCTCAGGCCGCAGAACTTCCCTTACCGGAGGTTGGCGTTGCTGGCCCACTATTTACACCACGGCTTCCGCCTGATGAGCGACATACTGGAAGCCGGCGACGTGAAGCAGCTGCGGGCGCTGTTTGATGTCACCCTTACGGGATTCTGGGCCAACCACTACACGCTCGACGGCAAGCCTCAGCGTCCCATGCCCGCGTTGAGCCGCGGCTCGGTTGACATAGTGCTCATCAACACGGTGGCCACGCTGCTCTACTGTCATGGCGAGAGCACGGGCAACGAGAGCGAATGCAACCGTGCGCTATCGCTACTCGAGAGCATCGATAGCGAGCGCAACCGCATAGTGACACAATTCCGCGACGCGGGAATCACATGCGACAACGCCCTTCGCAGCCAGGCGCTGATAGAGCTCAAGCGCAACTATTGCGAGGCCCGCAAGTGTATCTACTGCAAATTCGGCCACGCGATGCTAAGCGCAGCGGCCACGCAGTGAAAAAAGACATAAAAGACAACACAATTAACAACAAACAATAATTTTAACGCATTAAGTTTAAAACAAAAAAGAAAAAGATGAAATCTAAGATTTTCACATTGATCGGAGCCGCCTTGATGGCTTTGAGCATGAGTGCCGAGACGGTCACTCCCATCAGTTTCGGCAACTTCGACAAATGGGTAACCCGTAAAATTCCCGAATCGAAAGTAGTGGGTGGAAACACCAAGACCATCTATGAAATAGGCCCGACGCAGACCATCAGCGGCGCAAAGGCCTACTCCAACCTCGGCGGCTCACCGTGGGCCACGAGCAATGTCTACGCCAAAGTGATGGGCGTGGTGAAAGCCAGCGGCTCAGTTACACCCGACACCCACGGCAGCGGCAAATGCGCGAAGATGTCGACCATCCTCGAGCATGCGAAGGCCATTGGCATCATCAACATGGACGTGCTTGCCAGCGGCACCATCTTCCTGGGAAGCATGGTGGAGCCAGTGTCGAGCACCAAGAACCCTTACGCCACGATGAACATGGGAATGAAATTCACCAAAAAGCCCAAATACCTGCAATTTGACTACAAGTGCACCGTTCCTGTAAGCGGTCAGCGCATCTACTCGAGCGGCATCGGCGGCAAGAAGAACCTCAGCGGCCAGGACTACTGCGAGGTGTTCGTGCTTCTGCAGCGTCGTTGGGAAGACGCCAAGGGCAACATCCACGCCGCCCGCGTGGGTACCGGCCGCGAGCGTTACGGCCGCACCGTTGCCACCTGGCAGAACAAGCACCGCATCGCCATCCACTACGGTGACATCACCAAGCAGAAATTCTACAAGTCGTACATGGGCCTGCTCAACGGTTCGAAGGCATACTACGCCAAGAACAGCAAGGGCAAGATGGTCCAGGTACAGGAAGAGAAATGGGACGCCGCCAACGCCACTCCCACCCACGTGATCGTGATGGCCTCGAGCGGTTGCGGCACTCCGTTTACCGGCACCGTAGGCATGACGCTCTGGGTCGACAACATGGCGTTTGTCTACTAATAGGAGCGCGTTGCGCATCGACTATGAAGATAGCGATTATCAACGGTCCCAACCTTAACCTCGTGGGCAGGCGCGAGCCCGATATCTACGGCTCGCGCCCGCTCGACGAGTATCTTACCGAACTGGTTGAGCAGTATCCCGCGGTGGAGTTCACGCTCTACCAGAGCAACAGCGAGGGCTCGCTCATCGACGAGATTCAGCGTGCAGGCGAGCAGTGCGACGCCATCGTGCTCAATGCCGGCGCCTACAGCCACTACTCACTGGCCATCGCCGACGCCCTGCGTTCGATTGCCATTCCCGCCATAGAGGTCCACATAAGCAATATCTTCGCCCGTGAGCCGCAGCGTCGCCAGTCGGTTATTGCTCCGGCCTGCGTCGGCACTGTGGCCGGATTCGGCCTCGACAGCTACCGCATGGCCGTTGACCATCTTGTAAGGAAATGAGCGAAACCTCATTATACGATTACATCGAGCGACACATCGACCGCGAGCCAGAGCATCTTCACGAACTCGACCGCGACACGAACCTCGAACTCGTAAACGGCCGGATGTGCTCCGGCCACCTGCAGGGACGGGTGCTGAAGATGTTTGTGCGCATGATAAACCCACGGCTGGTACTCGAACTCGGCACCTTCTCGGGCTACAGCGCGCAATGCCTGGCCGAAGGTCTGCGCCACACCGACGCAGTGGTGCACACGGTAGAAATAGACGACGAGCTCGAGGACTTCATCGCCCGCCATCTCAAGCAATGCCCGTGGCGCGAGAGAATCGTCACCCACACTGGCGACGCGATGGAAGTGGTGCCACGCCTCGGACTGACGTTCGACCTGGTGTTTATCGACGGCAACAAGCGGCATTACACTCAGTATTACCAGCTGGCGATGGACCACCTGAGCGACGGCGGCTTCATCATTGCCGACAACACACTCTGGGACGGCAAGGTGGCCACAGCCGAAGACGGCAACACCGACGCCCAGACGCAGGGCATCCTCGACTTCAACACGCTGGTGGCATCGGACCCTCGGGTCGAGACCGTGATTCTGCCGTTGCGCGACGGCCTGACTATATTACACAAATTATAATTATGGAATCAACAAGACAACAGAAAATAGCACGACTCATCCAGAAGGAGCTAAGCGAGATTTTCCGCAGCGACACCGCAAAGATGAACGGCATGATAGTGAGCGTGAGCCACTGCCGTGTGTCGCCCGACCTGAGCGTGGCGCGCATCCACTTGAGCGTCTTCCCCAGCGAGAAGGCGCAAGAGACCGTCGACACCGCCAACCGCAACGAGAAGACCATACGCTACGAACTGGCACGCCGCGTGCGCTACCAGCTGCGCAAGACACCAGAGTTGACGTTTTTCCTGGACGACTCGCTCGACTACATCGAACATATCGACGAACTGCTGAAGAAATAACTCCGCCACCATGCTGCCGCTTAGAATAGCCTGGAGATACCTGAAGTCGAAGAAGACGCACAACGCGGTCAATATCATCTCGATAGTGGCCACGCTGGGAGTCGTCGTCACCACGGCGGCGCTGATTATCGTGCTCAGCGTGTTCAACGGCTTCAAGGGAATGGTGGAGGAGCGGCTCTCACAACTCGACCCCGACCTGATGGTCACCCCCGCCAGCGGAAAGGTGATGGCCAACGGCGACAGCGTGGCCGACGCAGTGAAGGACGTGCCGGGAGTGAAAACAGCGTTTGCCGCCATCGAAGACCAGGCGCTGGCCATCTATGCCGACTACCAGATGCCGGTACGCCTGCTGGGCGTGCCCGACAACTACGCGCGCTTCAACGGCATGGACAACGTGATTGTGAACGGCGGCGGGCAGAGCGTGCTCAACGACGAGGTGGCAAGCTACGCGCTGGTTAGCGCCGGCCCCGCAGTGCAGCTGCATGTTCAGCCCAACTCGCCCCGCATGCTGCAACTCTACGCCCCGATGCGTCAGGGGCGCGTCAATATCGCCAACCCTGTAGACGCCTTTACTGCCGACTCGCTTTTCGTGGGCGCCGTGTTCCAGGTGCAGCAGAACGATGTGGACGCCGACTTGATTGTCGTGCCTGTGGACTTCGCGCGCAATCTGTTCGACTATCCCGATGAGGCATCGCAGATTCAGGTGTTCCTCAATCCAGGCACCGACACCGAGCGCACCCGCGTAGAGATTGCGCGGCGACTCGGCAAAAACTTTGAGGTAAAAGACCGGCTGATGCAACAGGCCGAGTCATACCGCTTGATTAACATCGAGAAATGGATGACGTTCCTGCTGCTGGCATTCATCATGCTCATCGCCACATTCAACGTGATCAGCACGCTCGCATTGCTTGTGGTGGAGAAACGTGAGAGTGTGGCCACTCTGCGTTCGCTGGGCGCGTCGCAGCAGTTTGTGCGCCGCGTGTTTGTGGCACAGGCTTGGCTCATCACCGCCGTCGGCGCCATTATCGGCCTCGTTGTGGGCATTCTCCTGTCCCTCGGACAGCAGTATTTCGGTTGGGTGACACTCGCCGGCGACACTTCCCGTCTCATCGTGCAGGCATATCCCGTACGCGTGGTATGGACCGACGTGGTCGTGGTGCTCGCGCTCGTCGCCGTCATCGCCTTGGTCACCAGCGCCATCACCGCCGCCATCGCCCGCCGGTCAATCTCCACCTCCCCAGCTCCGACTGCCTGATTCCCCCCTTTTCCGCAGTCAAATCCGCATTATGCTGACAAAATCATTTGTTCAGCATTTTTTATTTGCATAATCCATAAAAGCGGGCGGGACAAACGTTGAAAGCTTGTCCCGCCCGTGTTGGTTGTTGTAAAGCCTACGGGGTCAATAGAGACATCTATAAGACCAATAGACCTTGCAAAAATCAGTTTGATTTCTATCTTATGCCCAGCCACCTACTAAACTTATTCCCCAGCAATCTGTCAGCTACATAACAACAGCAAAAGCTAATCATTAATACTATCACTGAGGAAATCGGGAATGGGATTGATTTGTAAAAAGGCACAACTGCGGCAAAAGCGTGTATCACCATTATATGGCATAAATATATTCCGAACGAATAGTCCCCAAGCATTATTAGAAATCGATTATTAATATTGAACATATCACTCTTAAGAATATTATCGGCGATAAGCAAAAACAACGTAGTTGTCAAGAGAGAAGACAACTTTAACTGTGTCCCACAAAACTTATCACCAAGCAAGAACAATCCGTACCCTTCAGCTATTTGAAGCACAATGGAGAGAACATACAATATGACAAGAGTTCTTAACGAATAGTGCTTTTCCATTATTCGGTTTCCCAAAATCAGACCTAAATAATAGAAGGTGAACCATCCCAAGCAAATGTCAGACCATATTAATGAAATATTTGGGTCAGGCTCTCTACCTGACAATATCCAATAGTACTTGAATACAATTATTGAAATCGGAGCGACAAACCACCCAAGGAACTGAAATCTTGATTTGGCAAGTTTGCCCAAGAGCGGGGTCAACAACACAAATTGGATATAAACGAAAATAAAGTAAAATGGCACAGTAGCCTGAGCTGTCAAAAGATTAAAGGGCAGTTTTTCCAAATGTCTTGAGTAAAGAGTATAGATAACGGACCAAATGACATAAGGGACAAGCACCCTGATGATTCGTTTTTTGAAAAAAGAGACCCAATTATCATTATCTAACTTGGTAAGATACCCCGAAAGAAAGAGAAAAGTAGCAACTGCGAAATTTATGAACGGACGACTATAAACCTGCCCAATTCCCGAAGGAGAAGTATGAATCATTACCACAGCAAAGATTGCAAGCGCTCTGAAGACTTGCACCATGCTGTTTTTTTTTGCTTTAGTTGTTTCAGCCATCAATGTTCGCATAAAAATAATTTATTGTTACATAAGTCCGCCAAACACCCCAACTGGACTATATGAATGATAATATGTTGACTACAAAAAATGTGGGGTATCTGGCTACACAATTCAAAATGTAGTACACTTTCTTTCTGCCAACTCAACTATATTTCAAAATGACTCAACATTAAAAAAGCGTTTGCAAAAGTACTAATAATTTCATGAGCGATAATAATAATGTGACAAAAAGAATCATTTCTTGGTTTTAAAAGAATTTAAGACTGTCTACAACATAAACTATACAAAAATAACAAAAGACAAACGAGATAAGCAAATATCGGCTGCTTATCTCGCTGATTCCTTGACAGATAGACCTACGGGTCAGTATTCTTCTTCGTTGAAGAAGAAGTCGTCGTCGTTGGTGGGATAGTCGGGCCAGATGTCCTCGATGGTTTCGTAGGTCTCGCCTTCGTCCTCTATTTCTTGTAGGTTTTCGATTACTTCGAGCGGAGCTCCGCTTCGCTGAGCGTAGTCGATAAGTTCGTCCTTGGTTGCGGGCCAGGGAGCGTCTTCCAATTTGGTTGCCAATTCCAATGTCCAATACATAGTGTCTAAGTATTTTAAGTGTTTATTTGATTCTGTTTTTTGCGGTTTTTATGTCAAATTTGGCCGCAAAAGTAATACATTTATTTATATCTGCAAAGAAAAACATATTTTTCACAATACCAATATAAGAAAATTTCTCCCATTCTCCAAATTTTCAGATACTTTTTTCTCGACCTGCTTTAAAAAGCGGAGACGACCGGCGATAAAATGAACGATTGGGCTCGGGTTCCAATCGTTCACTTTTTTTTCGTTTCTCTCCTTGCAATCAGTTGTTTAAGTTTTAACGGTTAAGCCTTTCGCATTTTCCCGGAACGGTAGTCAAGGACGTAGATGGCAGCGGCGAACACCAGCAGCAGGGCGGTGCGGTAGATGGTAGTGGCTAAGGTTCCGCCCACATCGACGAGCACCATCGCGGCGTACAGGGCCGCCGTGAGAAGCACGTAGAGGGCGATGCCCTTGAGGTCGTACTTTACAGGGTAATATTTCTGTCCCACGATGTAGCTGAGCAGCATTGCGGTACCGTATCCAGCGACACCGGCCCACGCACACGCCATATACCCGAATCGGGGCACAAACAGGATGTTCACCGCAATGAGTACGGCGCATCCGATGCCTGAGAGCAGCGCGCCCCAAAGTGTGCGGTCGGTGAGTTTGTACCAGAACGAGAGGTTGAAATACACACCCATCATTATCTCGGCTGTCATCACAATAGGCACCACTTTCAGTCCCACGCGGTAGTCCTTACCGATGATGAACTGCAGCACGTCGATCCATGCCACCACCGCCAGGAACGCCATGAGCGTGAAAATCAAGAAATATTTCATGCCCTTTGCGAGCATCTGCGGATTGTTGCGGTCTTGCGAGTTGCCGAAGACGAAAGGCTCATAGGCGTATCGGAAAGCCTGTGTAATCATCGCCATAATCATCGCGATTTTCACCGCTGCGCCATAGATGCCCAGCTGCTGCTTGGCGTCGGCACCGGTGTATATCTTCAGGAACGCCATCTTGTCGAAAGCCTGGTTGAGGATTCCCGCGATGCCCAGCAACACCAGCGGCCAGGTGTATCTCAGCATTCGCTTGAGCAACTGCCAGTCGATACGCCATTTCACGCAGGTGAGTTCTTTCCACAACAGCAGATTGAGCAGCAGCGTGCACGCCAGATTGATGTAGAACACCCACCCCACATCGAGAGTGAAGTTTTCGTCGTAGATGCCGAAGGGATTGAGTTTCAGCTTAGGCAGCACCATGAGATATAGGATGTTGAGCAACACGTTCAGCAGTATGTTTGCCAACTTGATAAGCATAAATTTGAATGCTTTCTTCTTATGACGCAGATAGGCGAACGGCATGCACTGGAAAGCGTCGAAAGCCACACAAATCACCATCACCATCACATACTGCGGTGTCTGCGCGTAGCCCATGGCTCCGGCGATGGGTTTGATGAATAACGCGGCGAGTGCCATCACCATCAGGTTGACCGCCCCCACAGCGATGAGTATGGTTGAATAAACCGTGTCGCTGTTCTCCTCCTTTCGGTTGATGAAACGGAACATGGTGGTCTCCATACCGAAAGTGAGCAACACGAGCATGAGCGCCACATAGGCGTAGATGTTGGTGACCACACCGTACTCACCGCCTGATGCGGCGAAATAAGCCGTCTGTATGGGCACCAGCAGGTAATTGATGAATCGGGCGGCAATACTGCTGAGCCCGTATATAACCGAATCTTTCGCTAACGATTTGAAACTTGCCATATGATAAAACTTTTACTGCTTTAAGACTGCGGAGCAGTCAACACCCCAAAATATTTCTGGAATCAATCTCGGTCATCTGAGAATCTATACTGTGGGAGCTGGTTGCTAAAACAGGGAGCCTTGTGGCACGGGGCGGTCGATGGCGAGATGGCGGTAGGCCAGGTCGGTCACCATTCGTCCTCGGGGCGTCCGCTTGATGAAACCTTCCTTGATTAGATATGGCTCGTATACTTCCTCTATTGTTCCGGCGTCCTCGTTGAGCGACACGGCGATGGTCGATAGTCCCACGGGTCCACCGCCGAACTTGTCGATGATGGTACGCAGAATCTTATGGTCTACCTCGTCGAGGCCGTGAGTGTCGATGCTAAGCGCCTCGAGAGCGTAACGTGCGATGTCGAGGTCGATGCTACCGCTTCCCTTCACTTGAGCGAAGTCGCGCACACGCCGCAGCAGGGCATTGGCGATGCGGGGCGTGCCGCGCGAGCGCAGTGCTATTTCTCGTGCCGCTTCGGCTGCGATGGGCACGCGTAGCAGCCTTGCCGAGCGCGCTATGATTCCCTGGAGCACCTCATGGTTGTAGTACTCGAGATGACAGTTGATTCCGAATCGTGCTCTCAGCGGAGCCGTAAGCAGTCCGCTGCGTGTTGTAGCACCGATGAGCGTGAACGGCGCCAGAGTGAGCTGCACCGACCGTGCGCCAGGTCCCTTGTCGATCATGATGTCGATGCGGTAGTCCTCCATGGCGCTGTAGAGATATTCCTCGACTATGGGGCTCAAGCGGTGAATCTCGTCGATAAACAGGACATCGTTCTCGTCGAGCGACGTGAGCAGTCCGGCCAAGTCACCGGGCTTGTCGAGCACGGGTCCGCTGGTCACCTTGAACCCTACGCCGAGTTCGTTGGCTATAATGTTGCTCAGGGTGGTCTTTCCGAGTCCTGGAGGCCCATAGAAAAGGGTATGGTCGAGAGCCTCTCCACGCAGTTTCGCGGCGGCGACGAATACCCTCAGGTTTTCGATGATACCGTCCTGTCCGGCAAAGTCGGTAAAGCGTTCAGGTCGAAGCGCCTTCTCGAAGTCTCCATCGGACACAGTCTGCTCGTTGCGGATGTCAAAATCTTCGTTCATTTATAGGGGTATTTTGCGTTTTCTTTACTATCAAAGTGCAAAATTAACAAAAAATCATTGCCCTCTATCAGATTTTTCGTAATTTTGCAAAAATTTTTTGAACTAAAATACACATGAAACAACTAGAATCGTTAGTAACAATGGCGCGTAACCGCGCCGAGAAACCTGTTGTCGCTGTGGTATGGCCCAGCGATGAGTCAACCGTAACCGCAGTACGCCGTGCCCTCGACGAGAAGTTTATCAAAGCTATCGCCGTAGGATGTGCTGACAATGTCGAGAAAGAGCTTGGCAGCTACATTGCCGCCGGACAACTCACCACTGTCGACGCTCCCGACGCTCCCACCGCCGCCGCCACCGCTGTGGCATTGGTGAACGAAGGCAAAGCCCAACTGATTATGAAAGGCTTGATCAACACCGACGTCCTGCTCAAGGCCATCCTCAACAAGGAATGCGGTCTGATGGAGAAAGGCAGCGTGCTCACCCACGTCACCATCGGCGACATCCCCAGCTACGACAAACTTTTACTGTTCACCGACCCTGCTGTACTCCCGTTCCCCAACGCCGAGCAGCGTGAGGCTCAGTTGCGTTATCTGCTTAACATAGGTCACCGCATCGGCATCGAGTGTCCTCGCGTGTCGCTTATCCACTGCAGTGAGAAAGTTGACGAGCGTCATTTCCCGTACACCGCCGAATACCGCGAGCTCGCCGGCCGCGCCGCCAACGGCGAATTCGGCAAGTGCGTGGTCGACGGTCCGTTCGACGTGAAGACCTCGTGCAATCTCCATGCTGCCCAGGTCAAGGGTATCGACTCCCCGCTCGAGGGCCACGCCGACGCACTTATATTCCCCGACATCAACAGCGGCAACGCCTTCTATAAATCAATGACATTGTTTGCCGGAATGCAGACGGCCGCCGTGTTGTGCGGAGCCCGCGTGCCGGTAGTGGTGCCATCGCGCGGCGACAGCGGTGACAACAAGTTCTACAGTCTGGCCGCTGCCAGTCTGCTTGCCGACTGACCATAAAACCATTAACATAAACTTATTTTCTGTCAGAAAACCTACCTTATGCAAATTTTAGTTATCAATCCTGGCTCGACGTCGACCAAAATCGCTGTGTTCGACGACGAGAAGAAAATTTTTGCGACCAACATCTCTCACAGTCCTGAAGAGCTTGCGCCCTTCAAGCGTATCCCCGACCAGCAGGAGTTCCGCCACGAGCTCGTGGTGAAGACCCTTCGCGAGGCTGGCTTCGACCTGAAGTTCGACGCCGTGATAGGTCGCGGCAGTCTGGCCAAGCCAGTTGCCGGCGGCGTGTTCGCCATCAATGAGAAGATGATAAAAGACTCGAAAGAGTCGTTCGACCAGCACGCCTGCAACCTTGCCTGCGGTATCGCTTACGAAATCGCCAAGCTCAGCGGTTGCCCGAGCTTTACCGCCGACCCAGTGACCGTGGATGAGCTCAACGACTGGGCCCGCATCACCGGTCTGCCCGAGCTGCCTCATCAGGCCATCTGGCACGCGCTGAACCAGCGTGCCATCGCCCGCCGTTACTGCAAGGAGCACGGCACCCGCTACGAGGACGTGAACCTCATCGTATGCCATATGGGAGGCGGCATATCGGTTACCGCTCATGAGCACGGCTATGCCGTCGACACCAACAACGCCCTCACCGGCAACGGTCCGTTCTCGCCCGAGCGCGCCGGAACGCTGCCCGCCGGCAAACTGGTGAAGCTCTGCTTCAGCGGCAAGTACACCGAGGCGCAGATGATGAAGAAACTGGCTGGCGCCGGCGGTCTGGCAGCTCACCTGGGCACCACCGACGCGCGCGAGGTTGAGCAACGCATCGCCGCAGGCGACGAGAAAGCCAAACTCATCTTCGACACGATGATTTATCATATTGCCAAAGCCATCGCCTCTTACGGCGCCACGCTCAAGGGCAAGGTCGACGCTATAGTTCTCACCGGTGGCATAGCACATTCTAAATATGTGGTGGCTCAGCTTACCGAGCGTGTGGGATGGATGGCACCGATAGCATGCTATCCCGGCGAAGACGAGATGGAGGCCCTGGCACTCAACGCCCTGGGAGTACTCCACGGCGAGCTTACCGCAAAAGAGTATTGATTTAAAATCTTAACTCTCCTATACAAGCCCTAGCACCAGTTGGGGCTTTTTTTGTTGTCGCCAACCGTTTTTTCCACGAAACGTGGATACACATCGGGATTTTTTTAGTATTTTTGTGGGTCTAAAACCAATCAATCCACAAAATAAAAAATTATGAAAGAGATTTCAAGTATTTTTCTTATGGCGGTGTGTTTGGTCGTGATGCTGTGTTCTTGCAGCAAAGCCAGCGAGATTACCGTCGACCAAGACTACGTGATGTTCGCTATCAATGGCGGCGAGAAGACAATTGAAGTGACCGCTGACGGCAGTTATGACATCGAGGACTGCCCCGACTGGGTGAGGATCTCTGACGCAAAGTCGACGCTCACATTTATCGTGGATGAGAACACCACCGGTGCCCTGCGCGAGTGCGTCATTCGCCTTGTGGGCAAAAATGTCGAGGTTCCCATCACCATCAAGCAGGCCGATAAATGCACGTTTATCAATGTTTCGGAGACCGTGGTAACGATACCGAAGGATGGCGGCGAGGTCACGCTCGATGTTGACACCGACGGCGGCAAACTTGCCATGAACTGTCCCGAAGGCATCAACGCTGTGCTTAAAGGCAACAAGCTTACCGTCAGCGCTCCAGCCAACCTGGGCGGGGCCATCAAGGGCAACCTCACCATCAGTTGTGAGAATGTCAGCACGACGGTGCAAGTGACCGTTGAGGGTTCCTTGTGCTCTACCTGCAATGGCACAGGAATGGCAACGTGCCCAAGTTGCGGCGGTAAAGGGTTTAATACCAAAGTTATATACGGCGAGTTTGGAGAGCGTTACGAAGAATATTATGGTTGTACCAAATGTGGCGGATTCGGTGTACAATACTCTGATGGGTTAATAGATGGGTTAACAGAGCGCGGCTTCCGCAAAGGCTCAGGTCGCATAAGTTGCCCCTCCTGCGGCGGCACGGGTCATTGAAAATAGGTCTTGACAACGTTATAAACGGATGGTGTGTCGTAATTAAAAGCGGGAGCGAATAGCACCGCTGGCGCACGCAAGGTTGAGCAACGCATCGCCGCTTGCTGCACATTAGTCACTACACTTATTTCAAATCGGTCATTAAGTATTGTGCAAGAATAGTTTTTTTCTTAATTTTGCACCGCAAAATTTTAACGGAGAATTAATTTGGGAACGACTGTTTTTTTAGGTTTTGGCCTTGACGCATGGATTACCATCGCGACGGTGTTCACGATGTTCACAGTGTTGTTGACAACAAGGTGGCGTTCCGACATTGTGTTCCTCGGAGCCATTGGTATTCTTTTCGTGACGGGAGTACTTGACGCAAAGGAGGCCTTCTCGGGTTTTAGCAGCACATCGGTTGTCACCGTAGGCGTTCTGTTTGTGGTGGTTGCCGGACTGATGCATACAGGAGTGCTTCATTGTATAGTAAAGTACCTGCTTGGGCAACCCGGCAGTTTCGGCAAGGCGGTGATGCGACTGATGCTTCCTGTAGCCTTTCTCAGTTCATTTCTGAGCAACACCACCGTTGTAGCCCTCATCGTGAACATCGTCTATCCGCTCACACCGCTGCGATAGAGACACACTGTGCGATACCATAAAAAGCGGGAATGGCAAAAAGGTGCCATTTCCGCTTTTTATGTGAGGAAATCGTCACTTGATAGAGCGATTTGCGCTGTTATTTCCGCTTATAATGCACATTTTGTACATATTTATTAACTTTTTTGAAATATAATAATGTATATTTGAAAAATTTTTTATAATTTTGCACCTCGAAAAACTCACTAACACAAAAAACCAATTTATTATGAAGAAAATCATTACTATTTTTATGATGCTTGCAATGGCCGTAACCTCTTTTGCAAGCGAGAAGACTGTCACGATTAGTCGTGACGAAGGCCAGTTCTCGGATGAGAGCAAAGTTTATTATGGTGTGAAGGACGGTATCATCCTGACCATGACCGGCGGTATGAACAACGTGAACTACCTCCTCGCCAACCCCAACACCAATTTCACGATTCTGTCGTATAACTACACCATCACAAAGGTTGTGTTCCACTGCCTTGACGACGCTGTAGAGGGCGATCTCGATGCTAATTACTGGGGTCCGTCGACCATCAGCCTCTATCGCAACCACACCCATCCCGACAACCCCGGCACCTATACCAGCAGCGGTTACATCGGCACTTGGGAGGGCGAGTCGTCGAGTTTGAACTTCGCTGTGAAGGGCAAAGGCGTTCGCTTCGGCTCGATTGAGATTACCTACGACAAGAACGAGGGTGACATCTACCAGTTGGTTACTCAAAATAATCAAATCGTAGAGGGCAAGAGTTATGTCTTAGTAAGCCGGTATTACGACAATGCCATGCGCTTCAAAGAAGCTTCAGACGTCACCCCGCCGGCAACACCCATCGTTGAGTGGATGGACTCCCAGAAGACCCGCGTGAAGGTGGACGGCAACGCCATGGTGATTCGCATGGCCGGTGTCATGGACTCAACCATGGGCAGCAATACACGTAAGGTGGCATGGTTCAAACTCGGCAACGGCTACCTTCGCGGTCAAGGCGACTATGTAACTGTGAACTCCGCAGCCAGCGACTACGGCCGCGCCATTATGTACATCAGCGCCACAGAGTCCAACTACCTGTGCTGGTTCAAGAATGTGGGCAGTGCCACAAGAACCATCCGCTACGACTACGACAACGAGCAGTTCATGTTCAAGAACATCAGCAACGACGCGAATGGCCGCGTGTGGCTCTACAAGCAGGCCGAGGAATTTGCGGTAAACACCGCTGTTGAACCCGCCGACAAAGGCTCCATCACGTTGCTCGACGGTGTGGTCAACGGCAAGTCGCAGGAGGGCGAGACCGTGAACTTCTCCACCGAGGCTACTACCGAAGCTGCAGCCGAAGGCTGGGGCGTTAAGAAAGTTGTTGTCAAGAATATTACCACCGGCGAAGAGACTGTTCTGTTACAGAACCGCAGCCAGCAACTGAGTTTTGAGATGCCCGCCAGCGATATGCTCGTTACCGCATACTTCGAGCAGATTACCGGCATAGAGAATGTTGAGCGCGCGGCACAAGTGACCGGCGTGGAATATGTCAACCTCATCGGTGTGACCAGCAGAAAGCCGTTCACGGGTCTGAATATCGTCAGAACCACCTACAGCGACGGCACCGTAAAGGTTACCAAAGTTGTGAAATAAAGTCACATAACTGGATGTTTCCACCTTTCCACCCGATACAGGGAACAAGAGGAAACCCTCATTATACAATGCACAGCCCCCGGTTATGGTACAAGCCAGAGCCGGGGGCCTTGCTTATACCCGAATAAAGATTCCAAGATATCGACATTGACATCGACGGAGCAACGCGATGTAATAGAAATCGTGGTGAAAATGCCGGTGATTAGGAAAAAAGTAGTAATTTTGCAGCCGCAAAAGCACAGTGCGGAGGCTCGTCGCGCGTCCCGAAACGGGATGTGAGGAAAGTCCGGGCAGCGCAGGGCGTCACACTCCCGCGATGGGAGCTCGGGGTGACCTGAGGGAAAGGGTGACAGAAAACAACCGCCGCCACGCGCGGTAAGGGTGAAAAGGTGAGGTAAGAGCTCACCGGGTGACGTGGCGACACGTCATGCCGCATCCCCTGTGAGCTGCAAGGTCATGTATACCGGCATTCAAGGGTTGCCCGCCCGCTGCCGGGGGGTAGACCGCTCAAGGAATCCGGACTCGTTCCGGTGTTCCAGATAAATGACGGGCCGTTCCACGCAAGCCAACGATTTGGAACTGCTGGCACGACATAACCCGGCTTATATCCGCACTGCGCCTTTGCTTTTTCTAATAAAATTGTGGTGATTTGGTGATTTTTGCTTATCCTTGTGGCTTGAAAACAATTTAATCCCAAAAATCATGAAACAGACTCTTAACATTTTACTAACGGCGGTGTGCTCGGTTGCACTGCTGTGCTCTTGCAACAAAGCCTCTGACATCACCGTTGACGAGGACAACGTGACATTCGCCATCAACGGCGGCGAGAAGACCATTGTAGTGACCGCAGACGGCAGTTATGACATCGAGGATTGCCCCGAATGGGTGAAGACAACTGTAGAGAACGATGCACTGACCATCAGCGTTAGCGAAAATACCACCGGTGCCCTGCGCGAGTGCGTAATTCGCCTTGTGGGCAAAGATGTGGAAGCACCCATCACCATCAAGCAGGCCGACAAGTGCACCTACATCAAAGTGTCGGAGACCGAGGTAACGATACCGAAGGAAGGCGGCGAAGTCACGCTCGATGTAGAGACCGACGGCGGCAACCTTGCTATGAACTGCCCCGAAGGCATCGAGGCGATGCTTAAGGGCGGCAAACTCACCATCAGCGCTCCGGCCAACCAGGGCGGGACATTCACCGGCTATCTCACCATCAGTTGTGAGAATGTCAGCACGACGGTGCAAGTGACCGTTGAGGGCAACATCTGCCCGACCTGCAACGGCACAGGTAAAGTGAAGTGTATTAAGTGCGGAGGACGCGGCTATTTCACGGTTTCATACGGAGGTGAACCGTCTACTAAGGGTTGTAGAAGCTGTGGTGGATCGGGCGAGGATTTTGGACCTGGCGGTTCAGACTTGATTCCTGGTTCCGGCTGCACGACTTGTCCTGACTGCGGCGGCTCGGGCCATTGATTCCGGACAAAATAACGACGAGGGTGTGAGTTAACACCCTCGTCGTTATTTATACGCCATTCTGATGTCAGCAGCGAGGCTTGATTTGTTTGAAGAAGTCGTTGCCCTTGTTGTCGACGAGAATGAACGCGGGGAAGTCGACGACGTCGATTTTCCAGACGGCCTCCATGCCCAATTCGGGATATTCCACACACTCGATGCTCTTGATGCTGCTCTGCGAGAGAATAGCCGCTGGTCCACCGATGCTACCCAGGTAGAACCCGCCGTATTTCTTGCATGCGTCGGTCACACACTGGTCGCGGTTGCCCTTGGCAATCATCAGCAGGCTGCCGCCTTGGCTCTGGAAGAGGTCGACATATGGGTCCATACGTCCGGCCGTGGTCGGTCCCATCGATCCGCAAGGCATACCTTCCGGTGTCTTTGCGGGTCCGGCATATAGCACTGGGTGGTCCTTGATGTACTGAGGCAGTCCGTTACCGGCGTCGTAGCGTTCTTTCCACTTTGCGTGCGCTATGTCGCGTCCGACGATGATGGTGCCGTTGAGCGACAGTCGCGTTGACACGGGATACTGGTCGAGTTGCTTAAGAATCTCGCTCATGGGACGGTTGAGGTCCACTTTCACGCCACCGCCTTCGCCAGCCTGACGCAGTTCGACGGGAATGAGTTCGGTGGGGTTGTCGTCGAGTTTCTCGATCCACACTCCGTCGCGGTTGATTTTCGCCTTGATGTTGCGGTCGGCGCTACAACTCACGCCCAACCCGATGGGGCAACTCGCGCCGTGACGCGGCAGACGCACGATGCGCACATCGTGTGCCAGATACTTGCCACCGAACTGAGCGCCCAGACCTATGCGGTGAGCTTCGGCGAGCACTTCCTTCTCGAGCTCGATGTCGCGGAAAGCGCGTCCGGTCTCGTCACCGGTGGTGGGCAGAGAGTCGTAATAGTGGGTCGAGGCGAGCTTCACCGTGAGAAGGTTCTTCTCGGCACTGGTTCCGCCAATGACGAAAGCAATGTGGTAAGGCGGGCAAGCCGCTGTTCCCAGAGTCTTCATTTTCTCCACGAGGAATGGCACAAGCGTCTTGGGATTGAGCACGGCCTTGGTCATCTGGTAGAGGTAACTCTTGTTGGCACTACCGCCGCCCTTAGTGACGCAGAGGAAGCGGTACTCCATGCCCTCGGTTGCCTCCAGGTCGATCTGTGCGGGGAGGTTGCAACGGGTGTTCACCTCGTCGTACATCGTCAAGGGGGCGTTCTGCGAGTAGCGCAGGTTCTCCTGAGTGTAGGTGTTGTAGACACCGCGCGAGAGGGCCTCCTCATCGCAGAAACCCGTCCACACCTGCTGTCCCTTTTCGCCGTGGATGATGGCCGTGCCTGTGTCCTGGCACAGGGGCAGCTTGCCCTTGACGCTGACCTCGGCGTTGCGCAGGAACGTGAGGGCCACGTACTTGTCGTTGTCGCTGGCCTCGGGGTCGCTCAGCACTTTCGCCACCTGCTCGTTGTGGGCACGGCGCAACATGAACGACACGTCGCGGAAGGCGTGCTGAGCCAGCAGTGTCAATGCTTCGGGCTCGACCTTCAGGATGGGTTTGCCCTCAAACTCACCCACGCTCACATAGTCACTTGTAAGTTTGTAATACTCGGTCTTGTCTTCTCCCAGTTGGAACATGGGAGCATACTTAAACTCAGGAGTTGTTGCCATAGAAATAATATAAATAGGTTATTTTACGTTTATTCTTTACGAACCGCAAAATTAGTAAAAACTTTTGAGAAACGGAGCATTCTCGAAAAAAGTTTGTAAATTTGCACCAGTAAATCAGGTTAAGCCTATTCTAAAAGTCTACTGTTTTCATTGAATATATAATAACATTATGGGATTTTTTAAAAGACTATTTGGTCGTTCCTCAGACAAGAAAACCGAGGAAACCATTGTTAATATAACCTTCAACTTTAACCCCGATACGAAGTTGCCTGACAGCGGGACCCTCATTGCGAGCCTGTCCCCAAAGACGATGAAGGCCATTGCTAATGGATTTAAGAACTTAGGCCACAAAGAATCGAAACTCGTCTTTGATGAAATGAGCGAGAAATGTGTCGCCAGCAACGATCCAGAGGCACCAAATATGCTTGCAATGCTGTATGCACTTGGTGTTGGCGTTGAACCCGATTTGTCACGAGCTGTGGAGTTGTTCCGCGAGTCAGCCGACAAAGGTAGTGAGGCGGCGATGAACAACCTGGCAAAATACTATGCATCAGAGCAAATGGGCAATGACATGGATGAAGCCATTGGTTGGTATCGACGCGCAGCTGAGAAAGGATTTGCCAGCTCACAAGCCGCACTAGGTATGATTCTTAAGGAACGACAACAATATAATGAAGCATTCAAGTGGCTAAAGAAAGGTGCCGAGCAAGGCAACAGCGACGCCGAGTACACGCTAGGCGTAATGCATGGCCACGGCTATGGCGTTGAATGTGATGAGAAGAAAGCTTTTGAATGGTATAAGCGTGCTGCTGAGCAAGGACACGCACGAGCACAAAGCGATGTGGCGGTGTGCTATGCAAATGGTGAAGGCGTTGAAAAGGACGAACAACAGATGGCATATTGGTACAATCTGTCAGCTCAGCAGGGTGACCCCGTGGGATTGCGAGGCATGGCATTATGTTATGCATACGGAACCGGTGTGGAACAAAACTCCGAACTGGCCCTTAAGTATCTTGATAGTGCCGCCAATGCCGGAAATGTAGCGCAGGTATATCATGATTTAGGCGCATCTTTCTACAATGAAGGAGACTTTGATAATGCTATATTGTGCTTTACTAAAGGTGCCGAGGGGGGATTTGCTCGCTCACAATACGAGTTGGGCTTGCTTTACTCTAATGGAAAAGGTGTTCGTCGTGACATGAATTTGGCAAAAAAATGGTATGAGAAAGCCGCTGTTCAAGGGCATATCAGTGCTCAATGTAATCTTGGAGTGGTTTATTTGCAACTTGGTGATTATGCGGCTGCCGTTAAGTGGACACGACGGGCCGCTAAACAAGGCTATTTAGAGGCTTTGTCCAATCTTGCCGCGTGCTATATTGATGGCACAGGTGTTGAACAGAATATTAGTAAAGGACTGTCTTTACTACATGCTGCCGCCAATAAAGGGGATGAGTATAGCGCAAACATTCTCAACAATTACAGCGAAAATTTTGGATTTGACTATCGAATCTATATTCTTACAACAGCTTTTGTGGATAATGTTGTGGTGTTCCCGGCAATTTCAAATATTATACCTGATAATTTTGATAATCAAGAACTTCTACTCAAAGAATGCGAAGAGGGGGAAACAAATTCGCAAGTTTTTGTTGGCCTGGCTTATATTGAAGGGCGTTTTGGATTTGAGAAAAATAAAGATGAAGGCTTTAAATGGATTGAAACTTCTGCGAGGAATGGCAATTCTCGTGGTCAAAACATCTTAGGCATTTTTTATCTAAATAGTGGTGAAAACGAAACCGCTATAGAACTTTTACGCCAAGCTGCCGCTGGATTTCTTGATTCCGCAATGTACAACCTCGGAATGTGTCATGTCTTAGGTGTTGGTGTACCAAAAGATGTTGACGAAGCAATAGCTTGGTTAGAAAAGGCTAAAAAATATGGCAGTGGGAACGCTCGAACTGCTTTATCTTACCTTGAAGGAGATATTTGCCTCAATGAAGACGAGGACGATAATAACTAATTACTCACAACAATTATCGACAATATGGAACAAATCAACGTGAAAATCGTCAACCGCTCGCCGCACCCGCTGCCGCAGTACGCCACCCCGCAGAGCGCCGGCATGGACATCCGCGCGTGGCTCCCCAAGCCCGTGACGCTCGCTCCGCTGGAGCGCGCCATGATTCACACCGGCATCTACATCGAACTTCCGCCAGGCTGGGAATGCCAAGTGAGGCCCCGTAGCGGTCTGGCGCTGAAGCGCGGCATCACCGTGCTCAACATGCCCGGCACCATCGACGCCGACTACCGCGGCGAGGTGTGTGTGATTCTGGTGAATCTGGGCAACGAGCCACAGACCCTCGAGGACGGCGAGCGCATCGCCCAACTAGTGGTGGCGCGGCACAGCACCGTCGCTTGGACGGCCGTCGACACCCTCGAGACGAGCGAACGCGGCACAGGCGGCTTCGGCTCCACCGGCACGAAATAACCATTAACCGACAACAAAGATGAAAACAATATACAGGACAGCAATCATCGCGCTTGTGGCCGTGCTGGCAGTGGGCTGCAAGTCGCATCAGGACATAGTACAACCCAACACCACTGTCGACCTCGACGCCACGTTCACCCCCAACCTGCAGACCATCGCTTCGAACCAGGGCAACTGGACCACGCTCCATTGCGGCGGCGACATCTCGCTTGGCGGGAGTATGTCGTTCTCGGCGGGCATGCAGATGAAAATGGAGCGCGGGCGTTATATCTACATCTCGATACGTCCGTTGCTGGGTATCGAGGCCGCGAAACTCATCGTCGACGGCAACACCGTGATGATGGTCGACAAGCTCCACAAGCGCTACATACGCGAAGACGTATCGCTGCTTACGGGCGGCGTGCCGGTAACCATTGAGACCCTGCAGGACATCTTCCTCGGTCGCGCGCATGTGCTCGGCAGCGGCACCCTCGGCAAGGACAACCTGGGCATGGTTCAGGTTGAGCCGGGTTCGGGTCAAGGAGCCATAGTGCCGAAAGAGCAATACAAGGGCTTCACCTACAGCTATACCGTAAAACCGGGCAATCAGATTCAAAGCGCCGACGTCAAGCCGGCGAAGAGCACCGGCATGGTCGAGAGCAACTACAGTGTGCAATACGCCAAGGTGAAAGCCGAGAAACCCGGGAACATCGCCCATCAGGCTGCAATCTCCACACAAATCAAGGGCAAGCGGCTCAAACTCACACTCGACTACGACAACATGAAGTGGAACCAGAAGGAGGAGCCAGACTTGAGCGAGCCAAGCGGTTACAAGAGAATCGAAGCCACCGAACTTTTCAATATGTTTAAATGATCACTGTCGAAAGGTATACGCCAGAGCAGAAAGCGCTGTGGGACGGCCTTGTGGACCAGAGTCGCAACGCAACGTTCCTGTTGCGCCGCGATTTTATGGATTACCACGCCGACCGCTTTGAGGACTACTCGCTCATAGCGCGCGACAGCGACGGGAAAGCGATCACCGCCCTGCCTGCGTGCCGTCGCGGCGACACGCTTGTCTCGCACGGCGGCCTGACCTACGGCGGCTGGCTGCTGCCGAGCCGTCTGGACACCCCCACCCTGCTGGAGGTGGTCGACACCGCCCATGCGTTACTCGCCGAGCAGGGATTCCGCCGACTGGTGTACAAACCCGTGCCACACATCTACCACCGCTATCCGGCCGAGGAGGACCTCTATGTGCTCTTCCGCCGCGGCGCGCGACAGACCCAAGCCAACCTTTCGGCGACCATCGACCTCACGCAGCCACTGCCATTCGACCGCGGCAACCGCCACAACCTCAACGTTGCCGGGCGCTCCGGCGTCACTGTCGCACCCAGCGACGACTGGGCGGCGTATTGGAATATCCTCGGTGCGGTGCTGCTCGAGCGTCACGGCCTATCGCCGGTGCACACGCTCGATGAGATTCAGTTGCTGCATTCCCGCTTTCCGGAAAACATCAGCCTCTGGGGCGCCTTTGTCGAGGACCGCATGGTTGCCGGCACGGTGCTTTTCGACAGCGACATGGTGACACACGCCCAGTATATCGCCTCAAGCGACGAAGGGCGGCGCACCAAGGCGCTGCCGGCACTGTTCCACACCGTCATCGCGCATGCTCAGAACGCCGGCAAGAGATATTTCGACTTCGGGGTGAGCACCGAGGACGGCGGTGCGTATCTGAACGAGGGTCTGATGTCGCAGAAAAGCCGTCTTGGCGGGCGCGCCGTAGTGTACCCCACCTTGGAATTGGACCTCTAAACATCCATATCATCACGAAGGGAAAGAGCAAAATAGCGACACTGGCCGTGAAGGCGATGGGCATCTTCGGAGGTGTCCAAGTGGTTGGCATCCTCTGCTCCATCATCCGCGTTAAACTTGTGGCAATCTGGATAGGCCCTGTGGGTGTGGGTTTGTTCGGCATCTTCAACCAGGCGCTTGAGATGCTCAACACCGCGACCAATCTTGGCATCCGTCAGAGCAGTGTTCGCGACATCTCCATCGCCACCGATGCCAACGACCGCTCGCGCCTCGACCGCATCATCGCCGTGGTCCGCCGCTGGTCGCTGTGGCTCGGCCTTGCCGGAGCGCTCATCACGATGGCGCTGGCGCCGGTGTTGAGCCTGTATACGTTCAAAAGCACGGCCTACATGTGGCACTACATCGCCCTTGCCGGCGCTGTGTTGCTGATGGCGCTCACCAACGGCGAATACGCCGTGCTACAAGGGCTCTCGAAGTTGGGTCGGCTTGGAAGCGTCACCCTGTGCGGCACTATCGGCGGCCTGCTCATCTCCATTCCGCTATTCTACTTGCTTCGTGAACGCTCCATCGTGCCGTCGATTATATCCTACGCCGTGTGCTGCGCTGTTGCCGCCGCTGTGATGAGACATCGCACCGGCACACGCCCCGCAGTCACTCGTCAGCAGGTATTTACCATGGGCACCGGGTTCGTGAAACTCGGGGTGTTCATGACAATCGGCACGTTTGTGACCATGCTTTCCAACTACGCGTTCTCGGCATGGCTCAACTACAATGCCGGCACCGAGCAGGTGGGCCTTTACCAAGCGGGCTACACCTTGGTGAACAAGTACACCGGACTGGTGTTCACCGCGCTCGGCTTCGAGTTTTACCCACGTTTGGCAAAGGTTGCGGCGAGCAAGTTCCGCCTTCGTGTGTTTGTCTCTCAGGAGGTGATGGTTTCATTGCTGGTGCTTGCGCCGGTACTCGCCTTGTTCATCGTTCTGGCAAAGCCAGTGATAAGCCTGCTTTACACCAGCCAGTTCCATCCCGTCACCACGATGCTGTGCTGGGGCCTCATCGGCACCCTTTTCCGCGCGCTGTCCTGGTGTATGGCATTCGTGATACTGGCCCGCGGCGACGGCCTGGTATTCGTCATCACCGAGACTCTCAGCGCTGCGGTAGCATTGGCTCTCAACATCATCTTTTACCGGCTTTGGGGCATCGACGGCCTCGGAGTGGCTTACCTCGTGTGGTACATCGTCTACGCACTCATCATCGCCGTGGTGTACTTCTTCCATTACCGATTGCCGCTCGGCCGCAACTGCTACTTTGTGCTCGCCTGGACGGTTGCGATTGTGTCCGCCACTTTTGCCGCGATGCATCACGGCCTCGTCTGGCTTGCGGTTGTGCTGACCATAGCCGCGGCCATCCCCACGGTTATCGCTGCCCGGCGTATGCTTTGACAACAGAGATAAATTCAAAAAACGACACGACCCGGAGCGGGTCGTGTCGCGGTTATGCATTATAGGTAGAGGCGTTTATCTCCAGTCGTTGGAAGTGTAGGTTGCCTCAACCGTTGCTTCGACGTCGTCAGGCAGGTTGCAGAAGAAGTCGATGCCCGTGCGTTGCTCGAGTTCGTCGATGGTTATATACTCGGCGTTCGCTTGGTTGATTACCGGCCAGTCATGCGTTTTGCCGTCGGCACCCTTTGTGCCTCCGTTGAAATGCTTGGTCCATATTCCCACTGCACTGTAAGTACCTGTTCTCTTGTTGTACTTCATCAGAGCCATGTAGAAATACTTCGCCACCGGCAGACGGTCGTTGCACACGAGGTCGGCATAGTATCGGCCGTTGTATGTGTTGCTGTACACACCGCTTTCGGTCACTTCGTTGAGTGTGATGTCGTCGATGGTGGCGGCTTTCACCACATACAAAGTGTCGCATTGCTCGGCCCAGGTTCTGACCTTATCCTCCAGAGAGCCCCATTGTCCGCCGTTATGCGACTGCCACTGCGGTTGCATATTGCTCAGGAAGAACGTCTGCTTGTTCTGCTCGTCAGAGCACAGTCGGTCGGCACTCGGACAGAGGTGTCCGCGCGCATATCCGCTGCCGCTGTAGTCCGACAGTCTGGAGCGAGTGTTCGAAGGCAGGTCCGGATCTTCCTTGAAGTCGTCCTTGCGGTTGCAGTTATTGTACATGTTGCCTTCGTACATCTCGTATACGCTCCAACGGTTGGCAATCTTGTCGTTGTCCCACTCAGCCGAGTAGGTGATGCCGTAGTCGGTAGTGCGTTTTGTGACATACGACTGGTTGCCGGTCTCGTGCATATGCGGGAACTCGAGCCTCCAGGCCTCGGGACACTTGTTGAGCATAGTGTTCCGGTTGATGTTGTTGTCGGGCGCTGGCGGTTCCTCGCCTTGTCCGAGGTAGGTCACACTGAGAATCTGCGAGTAGAGATAATCGTGGCTGTTGCTTGTTGTAGTCAACACCTTGAAACCGATGTTTCCTACATAGAGCACATCGCTGATGGTGTCGCTGGCGATAGTCACTTGCTCTCCGTTCTTAAGCTGAATGCTGATACCCTGTCCGTACTGCCACTGTTGCGACTCGGCAAAAGCATTTGCCGGTAAGATTGTGGCTACGATGCCCAGAAGGGCGATAAACATGATTTTTTTCATATCTTCGTCCTCCTTTCTTATTTAGCGTTAACAGGTTTAACAATCACATTGTTCTGACCACCACCGAGGATGATGGTGTAGAGAGTGCTCACGTCGCCGGTGTTGACAAAACCGTCGCCATTAAGGTCGTACAGTGGGTCGGTGCTTCCAGCCAGCAGGGCGGTATAAAGAGTGCTCACGTCGCCGGTGTTGACAAATCCGTCGCCGTTTAGGTCGCCGCGAATAGTTGCCTTGCCGATGACTTCTCCGTCAATCGAGATGTAGACCTTGCTCTCGTTGACGAAACTGCCTGTTAAGTAGGCCGAAGCAGTGGGGAGATATCCGTAGTTGTCGTACGTGGTGCTCACTTTGTGGAGAGTAGCGTCGGGCAACATGACGAACGAACCGACCTCGGCATCCAGAGGCTCGTACACGCCCTTGATTCGGCAATCATCGTCGGTGAGGATGCCTGTATTGTCGGCGCTGTAGTTGTAGAGGTCGACGCCTGCCATTGTGAAGCCATCCATATTGAAGTTAGGCTTGAACAGGTATACATCGCCGCCACTGATTTCGCTTGCAGTGGTAAAGTTGACCACATAATTACCGTCGTTGTCGCGAGCGGTGCTGTTGTAAGCGTAGAGAGTGCCGTGGTCCTCGCTGTAGATGTCGAACGGCGTGACCAAGAGATAATAGCTGTCGGCATTCATCTGCATCTGCAGTCGTCCGTTCACGCCGCGTAGTATCTGCGTAGGCGGAGTGAACAGGCTGTCCTGGTTGATGACGTAGGTGTAGTAGGATTGCATGTCGGTTGCCGCAATCTGTCGAGCGTAGTTGTAAGGAATAGCCATACCTGTGAGGTCGACAAGCGCACCGTTGTAGGGATAAGCCCAGTTGGAAAGGTAGAATCGGTTGTAGAGTTTGATTTCCTTTCCGTTGTCATACGACCCAGAGCTCGGATTGGCCTCGTCATAACGCACGTTGCGCAGAGTCACGAGGTCCCAGTGGCTGTTGTCGAAGTCTTCGACGGTGCTGATTACCTTCGGCTCGACCTCGGGTTCGGTTACCGGCTCGGCAATGACGAGTTCGTTGCAGTTGGTCAGTTCTGTGGGCGAGAACTCACGGAAACCACCGTAGACGGTCACACGTCCCTTGATCCATCCGGCGATGTGCTGGTTCTTCGCGAATTTGGGTTTGCCCTCAACGCCGAAGAACAGAATCGCGCCTGTATTGTCACGGATGAATGTCTGCGACCCGTGGGCATAGGTGACACGCGCGTTCATCTCGTCGCTCCAGAAGAGCCGCACGTCCTCGTTGTCGGCGGCATTGGTGAGCACGTCGGCTGCGCCGTTGTAGGTCTTGCCTTGAACGTAGGTGCGCTCCACGATGTCGACGACACTCCCAGTAGAACTGTTGTATCGTCCGGCCTTCACCGTGGTGGTACCGTTAATGGTGATGGTGGTGGTCTGAGTGATGCGTGTGCTCGATGTGGTGGGGTTGCTGCCGTCGGTGGTGTAGTAGACGAGAGTTCCGGCCTTCGGAGTGATGGTCACCTGAGCTGTGGCGGTTGTGGCGTCCATTACCGGCCAGAAAGTGAATCCGTCGGTGAGCGTGGGACGGTAGTCGGTGGTGCCCAGATCGTCGATTGTCACCTCAACTACTGCCGCGCGCACCTGCGCCGACGGTGTGAACGTTACACTGTTCACGTCGCTCGTTGCCGTCCAAGAGCCGTTTGAGCCGTCGTAGGTGCCGGT
Source organism: Sodaliphilus sp. (assembly GCA_045112115.1). Lineage (GTDB taxonomy): Bacteria > Bacteroidota > Bacteroidia > Bacteroidales > Muribaculaceae > Sodaliphilus. The sequence goes on from JBGUHM010000111.1 coordinate 32,812, forward strand.
GTTGGCCGACAATCCCGACAGAGGATAGCCTGTGTAGGTCGAAGCGGTGAACGAGATGGATGTGATGATGCTTGTCGCACCGCACGAGATTACGACGCTTGAGCTCTTGTAGAAACGGTAGCACTTCCCGTCGCCGAAATTGCCGTAGGAGCAGGCCAGCGTAACCCCGCCCTTGGTGATGGACAAGTTTTCGTTTTGAGCGTTTCCTCCTGTCATGTCGACTGCAGCGTCGAATGTGACGACGGTCGAAGCCGACGCCACTTCAGCAAACGATATAGCCGTAATAAACAGGAAGAACACTAATAGTTTGTGTTTCATAAAATTTATTGGTTTATGTGTTATTTGATTAATAATCAAGCTAATACGAGGGAATTTCCAGCAAAAATCCCCTAAAAGTTGTGCAAGTTACGCATTATTTCTTAAAATGTCAAATTTTTTCAGCAAAAAGTGGGTTCGTTGATTTTAACCACACCACGGATTTTTCGGGGTTGAGGGCGCGTGGCGCATCTTCGACGCGCTATTTTTCTGCGTTGCTTGCACCAAGCTGCGCACCCCTTCGGGGTCGCTGGCATGGTGTTACTAATGTGGCTGGCTCTTCGAGCCGCTTTTTGGGTGGCGGGACAGTGGTTGGGGCTCGGAGGGCTCGGAGAGGGCGGGGGGCTTAACTGATGGTAATTATATATGGTTTGACCCCGATTATTAACCGAACGTATTCTGAATATATTCATCAGAGTCAATTGCATCTAATGAAATTGCATCAATTAATTCATTTATATTATCAGCAAATTCTGTACAAACACGAACCTTTTGATTGTTGTCGTTTATATTCTCTCTTACAAATTTATCTCTGACTATTCTTTCAATCATATTGGCGTTATTGTAATCATAATCATTAACTAACATTCGTGTAAGTGTTCTTCTTTTGTCTATACCGTTTTTGATATCCAAGAATTTAAGATTATTAACACATGCTCTTAGTTCTGTAATCCAATGGGCAAAGTTTTCACACTCTGGATTGAACAATTGACACCATTTGCAAAGACACCAATTTTCCACAAGTTGAAATCGCAATCCATCTACTCTTGTTTTGTATGTTTCCAATGGCACGGTTGTTTCATTAATTATGCCAATCCTATTCAACACATCTTCAACTGATTCGTTGATGATTTCTCTTAATCGATTTTCTGTCAGTTTATCCATTTTACATTAATATATTATTCCATATTATCTTATTTTTTGGGAACTATATACATGTTGTCCCCGATTTTTTTTGGGAATTATATCGGGTTTGACCCCGATTTTTTTTGAGGTTAATTTATATAAGTATAATATTTCTCTCTAAAACGTTTCCATATATTTAATCATTCCCGCATAATCTTGTGCCGCCACATACTTTGTTAGTGCAAGCACTCCATTTTTTACTCTTTCCTTATTTTCTTCATAACATTCCTTAACCGGTTTTGTGGGTGTCAATCTCTTATGTGGGTCAGACATATTTGCATAATGTACGCTAACAGAGTTAAAGTGGTTTTCTATTGCGCTGAAATCAGCATTCAGTATTTCAACTACCGCCTTTGATAAACACTGATATCTAAAATCAATATTATTCTTTTTTAGGGGGTCAATATCTATATCAACAAACCTTTTACATAAACCATACACCCTTTCTCTCCAATGGAGAACTGTTGGGTTATCAGGATATAAACATATACAAACAAGGTTATCAACAATAGCCCCCAAAACTTCACCATATTTATCAATCATCCTACTTGGCTTCATTGCCATTTCACATAATAACTCGTCTTGTAAATAAGAGTCAATGACTTCTTTTATTACCCTATCTATTTTATCCATATTTTTATATTTAATCAATAATTATACCCAACCTCTCGTTTAGATACTCAATGGATGTAATTCAAGTATCTGCATATCGTCCAACAGATATTCACAATACCCTATATAATCTTCCACCGTTTGACTTTTTGGGGCATTTTTTAACGCAATGAGACTGTTTTCTAAGGCTTCACGCCAAGATGGTATTAATTCATTAAACCCATCTTCTTCATGGGCGCGGTATATGTTTTCAATAATAAAAATGGCTTGTTTTACCGTATATTTCTGCACACTCTCTTGTATGTTATTCACTTCTTGCATGAACTTTCCGTAATTTTCAACTTCCCTAATCGCTGCGTTGAAAATTTCTTCACTCTTTATACCAAAAATCATCTTTGTAAATATTTCGCCATCTGTACCTATCGGTCTATCATAATGAACTTTATCGGTTTGCGATAAGGTGATTCGGCTCTTATCTATTCCTAAAATTTCGCTTGCCAACACATTAGGCATTGGATAACCGTTGTGTTTCTTAAAATAGCGCTCTATTGCATCGCTAACTTCCGCCCAATAATGCAAGTCGGAATTAATAATGTTCCCTTGTATTAGTTGCTGAAGGGCCAACTTGCCTTCTTGTTGTTGATTACGTTTCATGTTTATGCTTTTTATGTCAAACTATTATATTAACTGACTACCATTAAAATCTCGTGATTTCGTGTGCAAAGATAAAACAAACAAAATCAGGTTGCAATTATATTAGATGTATTTAGCGTAAATTCGCGTTTGTTCGCGGTCAAGTTCTATATCGTCGCTTTTTCAAAAATACTACTTTATTTTCAAATAAACAAATGTCCGGTTTGTTTTTTTTTGTGTTTTATAGCAGTACAGCAGGGTCAAATACTATATAATTACCTAACTGATTGGGGTTACTGGGCGGCTTCGAGTTCGCGGTAGTACTCGTCGAGGTTGTTGAGGTAGGTGAGTTGCACGTTGTAGCAAACGATGAGGGTGCATACCAGCACCATTACATATCCGATTGCCCAGACGAGGAAGAGTTTGCGGTTTTCCCCTTGTCGCAACTGCAAGACCACGAGCACGGCCTGAGGGATGAAGAGAATCTGCAACGGCAGGACGTAACGGCTGACCGTACCACCAATCACGTAAGCGATGATGATGAAGACCACGGCAGGCCAGAGCGCCCACATTCCGAGGCCCTTCCCTTTCTGCCAGGACACGAAGAAATAGTAGAACAGCGTGATACCGCCCACGATGTACCACATCCACCGCATGCGCGTCATCACCGAGACGACGGTGTGGTCACCCGGTCTGTCGTAGATCCACGGGAAAGGTATTATGAACTGCACACTCATCGTGAGCGGCAACAACAGAATCCTCTTCAGCACCGGATAATAGAAGTATTTTCCGATAAGCGCCAGATAGGGCTGCTGAGTGCCTCTTATCACGAACGACTGGTCCATGGCGTTACCGCCGGCAATAGTGACATACTGTTTAGTGAACGAGTACATCGACAACAAACACCCGGCGCCGAAAATCACCACTGCGATAGCCACCAGCACCAGGCCGTTACGCCAACGTTTACGCAATCCGGTGAATGAGACAATCACCGCACCAATCATAAAGAAATAGACGAAGCTTGTTCGCACCATCGCCATGATTGCGCATCCGAGGGCGAATACCGCCATCGTTTTCCACGAGATGGAGTCCTGCCTCGAGAAGCGCGCCAGCGCCAAACCGCAAAGAGCCGTTGAGAGATAAGACAGGGCCTCCTTCTGGAGCCTCGCCGCCTGAGAGAGGAAGAAAAAGAGGAAACAGCAAACAAGCATGACCAGCATGGTAACGGTTTCGGGCTTGGTGTCGACCCGCCTGTCGAGCAGCACCACCGTCATCCGTGCGGTTACGATGATGGCGAAAAGCGCCACGCAAGCATTAAGCGCCAACGGCCATACGATGCTAACTCCCAGCACCTTCCACAGCCCCACAACAATCAGCGGGAAACCGACGAAAGTGCACGCCGGCGCTTCGACCCGTCCGTCGTAATGAGCCAACGCCCACTTGAAATAGCGGCTGTCGTCGACAATAAGATGGGGGTTGTCGAAAGGAAGGCCAACGGCCGTCGTAGCGTTCCAAATACCCCATTCGGCCATGAGCGTGATGGTGAGCGCCGAAAGCACCAGAAACACCTCGGCACCAGGGGTGTGGTGGCTGCTACGACGGAAAACGAGGATTGGTATTGAGCAAGCCACGACGAAAGCAACGACTACCTTCATCGCGTCGACGGCAGCAAAGAAATGTGACGCAAAAACAGCCACCACGGCAACCGCGGCGACCTCAAGTGCCAAAACCCATAGCTTCATCTTCCCTGTTGCGCTCATCAATACGGACTAAAAAACGCTTGAATTTTTGCGCAAAAATAGTACTTTTCGTTGTAAAAATCAACCGTCGACCACCAAAAAATGTAAATAATGGGCATTTTGGGCAAATTCTTTACCATAATTAGCCTGCGGATAGTGGAAATTTAGTAATTTTGCTTGTTTTTAATGTAAAAAATGATCGAATATATCGACATAGACAATGTGCTGAAACAGCGCCTTCCCAAGCAGTACAAGTGGCTGCCAAAGTGGCTTGTTCGCTGGCTCGAGCGTCTCATCCATCAGGATGAGCTCAACGAGACGCTCGACGTGATAGGCGAGAAAGAGGGCGTGGAAGCGGCCGAAGCGATCATGACGCACCTGGGCATCACCTTCAACGTTGAGGGCGAGGAGAATATACCCAGTTCCGGCCGTAATCTGTTTGTGTCGAACCACCCGCTTGGCGGGCTCGACGGCATCGCACTGATTGCTTTGCTTGGCCGTCGCTACGGCGGAGAGGTGCGTTTTCTGGTGAACGACCTGCTGATGGCCGTCAAGCCGTTGCGCAAGGTGTTCCTTCCAGTGAACAAGTACGGCCGCCAAAAGCGCGCCGCCGTGGAGCAGATGGAGAGCGAGTTCGCCGGCACCCGCCAGATGCTGACGTTCCCCGCCGGGTTGTGCTCACGGCGTCTTGACGACGGCACTATCGGCGACCTGCCGTGGCAGAAGTCGGTAGTCACACAGGCCATCCGCCACCAGCGCGACATCGTGCCGGTGTGCTTTGCCGAGACCAACAGCAAGCGCTTCTACCGCCTTGCGCGCTGGCGCATGCGTCTCGGAATCAAATTCAACTATGAGATGATACTCCTTCCCGGAGAGTTGTTCAAGAAACGCGGCTCCACGATGCACGTGATATTCGGCGAGCCGGTGAGTTGGGAGAGCCTTGACGGCTCCAACGCGCGCGAAGAGGCATCGCGCCTTCGCGAACAGGTTTACACTCTGGGAGGAGAAAACGCTAAACATGTGAAGAAATGAAGATAATTGACCCCATCCCCGTGTCGCTGCTTGAGGAGGAACTCACACCCGAGCGCCTTCTTCGTCCGACGAACAAGGCTGGCAACCTGATTTACGTGATCGACGCTCACACCTGCCCCCACGTGATGCAAGAGATAGGTCGCCTGCGCGAGATATCGTTCCGCGCCGGCGGAGGCGGTACGGGCAAGTCATGCGACATCGACGAATTCGACACTATGACTCCATCGTGCCGCCAGTTGCTTGTATGGAATCCCCAGGAGCGCGAGATTATAGGCGCCTACCGCTACATCACCGGCAGCGACATCAAGATTGAGAACGGCATGCCCCGGATTGCCACGGCCCATATGTTCCGTTTCTCACCTCAATTTATAAGCGACTATCTGCCGCGCACGATTGAATTGGGCCGCTCGTTCGTTCGCCCAGAGTATCAGTCGACCCGCGTCGGGAGCAAAGCCATCTACGCCCTCGACAACCTGTGGGACGGCCTGGGCGCGCTCACAGTAATCCATCCCGAGGTGGAATACCTATTCGGGAAGATGACGATGTATCCGAGCTACGACCGCCAGTGCCGCGACCTGTTGCTATGCTTCCTCGACATCTATTTCCACGACGACGACCAGCTGGTGACCCCCATTTTTCCGCTGTATACTAGCGAGTCGCTGGCCCCGCTGCGCTCGCAATTCACCTGCGACGACTTCAAAGAGGACTACCGCCGGCTGAACACCTTCATTCGCCAGGCGGGCATCAACATCCCACCGCTGGTGAATGCCTACATGCAGCTCTCTCCTACGATGCGCATGCTCGGCACGGCCATTAACCACGAGTTCGGCGAAGTGGAGGAGAGCGGCATACTGATTAAGATAGATGATATTACTGACGCAAAAAAGAGTCGACACATCGACACCTACAACCCTCAAATATGAAAAAAGCATTTAAATACATTATCGCAGCCGTTGCGCTGCTCGGTTCCGCGACCAGCGCCCTCGCCGACAATGTTGATTACGAGGTGGGTACCACGCTGAATACCGGCACCGGCGAGTTCGCACCCTATTACATCGCGTCGAACCGCGGCGGCACACTCACACAACAGCACTCGGCACTGCTTCATGGTTCACTATACCACGCCCTCGACACCACCCGCCGCCTATCGTGGGGAGCCGGCCTCGAGGCGTGGACCGGCTGGAGCTCATCGGTCGACTACCGCTCCACGTCGGGCGACCTGGTGCTGACGAACCACCCTCCTCGCGCGTGGATACAGCAGTTGTATGTCACGGGCAAGTACCGCGGTGTGTTCCTCACCATAGGCCAGCAGGAACACATCTCGTCGTTGCACAACCAGCGTCTCTCGAGCGGCGACCTGGTGCTCAGCGGTAACGCTCGTCCCGGCTACGGTGCGAGCGCCGGCTTCGTCAATTTCCAGAATATTCCATTCACCCACGGCTGGGTACAGATACGCGGCGAACTGGGCTACTACCGCTTTGGCGACGGCAAGTGGCTCGAGCAGCATCTCATCCCTGAGAACACTTTCATCAACACGGGCTACTGGGTGAACTACAAGAACGTCTACTTCCGCACCAAGCCCACCGAGCGCGTGGTGTTCACCATAGGCATGCAGGCCGCGTGCCAGTTTGGCGGCACCTTCAAGCGCTACGACGCGCACCGGCAAGTGGTGGAAGAACTGAAAATGAAAGCCAACGCCGAGGCGTTCTTCAAAGCGTTGCTGCCCCGCTCCGGCGGTTCCAATCCCGCCGACAAGGACTACTACGCCGGCAACCACCTGGGTTCGTGGGACGTGTCGCTGCAATACCGTCTTCCCAACGAGTCGACCATCAAGGCCTACTACCAGTCGCCATTCGAGGACGGCTCGGGCATAGCGAAGAAAAACGGCTTCGACGGTCTTTGGGGCATGGAGTATGACGCCGGCAAGGCGCAGATTGTGAGCGGCGCGGTGATTGAGTATCTCGACCTCACCAACCATAGCGGTCCGCTGCACTTCAATCCGCACGACTACCGCGACACCGACCGACCCGAAGGTTCACCTCTCACGGGCGAGGCCACAGGAGCCGACGACTACTACAACAATTACGCCTACAACGGCTACCAGAACCGCGGTATGTCGATAGGCTCGCCAATGGTGAAGTCGCCGCTGTACCACACCGACGGCTATATGCGCTACTTCGACAACCGGATGCGCGGTGTCCATGTCGCCCTCACCGGCACAATAGCCAAAGGGCTCACTTACCGCGCCATGTACTCCTGGCGCAAGTCGTGGGGCAACATATTCATGCCCCGCCTGGAGCCCGCCACAATGAACGCCGCGATGGTAGAGGCATGCTACCGCCTGCCGCAGGTGAAAGGATTGAACCTCACGCTGCAACTGGGACTCGACCACGGCACCCTCTACAACAACAACAGCCAAGGCAAGGCCCGCACCAACTTCGGCGCGATGCTCGACATCACTTATCACGGAAACTTCTCGCTAAGATAATTGACTATGAAACAGACGATAAGACTTATTGCGATAATGGCATTGGCGCTCGCCGCCACCGCCTGCACCCATAACAACGGCGACATAGGCGAGTTGTTCGGCACCTGGCAGATTACCGGCTGCCGCATCGCCGACATGGATATGCGCCTTCCCGGAAACGAGTACATCTCGTTCCAAGGCACGGTAATCAACTTCCGGCATGTTGACGAGGTGAACAAGACCTTCACCGACCACGCCTGGGGCAACTGGGCACGGACGAACGACGACATCGCGGTGACCCTTTCCGACAACTGGTTCGACAAGACTAATCTACCCGAAGCGCCTGATGGCAAAACGCTCACACTTCACATCGACACACTGACCCCCAGTTCTATGGAGCTAAGCTACGAGGGCAAGAAAGAGGGCAAACCCATCAAAGTACTCATATATTTAAAGAAAATCTCATAAACCCAAGAATTATGAAAAAGTCAGCAATAATCCTGATGATTGCCGTGATGACATTAGCGGCCATCGACGTGAACGCCAAGGCACGTAAGCAGAAACGCAATCGCAAACCCCGTTACGAGCAAGTGCAGGGCACCAGTACCGACTCAATCAGAAATCTGATTGAGGAGACCACCGGCGAGAAAATCTTTGCCGACCCCGACGTGATGCCGCAGTATCGTGGCGGACAGGAGGCCTTGATGAAGCAGATTTCCGAGACGCTTGTCTATCCCGAGCGAGCCGAGAAAGAAGGTGTGCAAGGCCGGGTGCTGGTGATGTTTGTGGTAGAGAAGAACGGTCATATTGGCCGCATAAAACTGGCTCGTTCGTCGGGCGATACCCGCCTCGACAATGAGGCGCTGCGCGTAGTGGCCTATCTGCCTCCGTTCATTCCGGCGCAAGTACACGGCAAACCCGTGGCCTGCTGGTTCACACTACCCATCACCTTCAAACTGGATTAAACAACATAAAATACGAATATACAACAACTTATGGATTACAATTTCAGAGAGATTGAAAAACGATGGCAGCAGTACTGGCGTGAAAACAAGACCTATAAGACCGAAGTCGACGTTTCACGTCCCAAGTACTATGTCCTCGACATGTTCCCCTACCCTAGCGGCGCCGGCCTGCATGTGGGCCATCCGCTGGGATATATAGCAAGCGACATCTATTCCCGTTATAAACGCCTGAAAGGCTTCAATGTGCTTCACCCGATGGGCTTCGATGCCTACGGCCTTCCTGCCGAGCAGTATGCCATCCAGACCGGTCAGCACCCCGAGGTGACGACGACGAAGAACATTGCCCGCTACCGCGAGCAACTCGACAAAATAGGCTTCTGCTACGACTGGGGCCGCGAGGTGCACACGTGCGACCCCAGCTACTACAAGTGGACACAGTGGGCTTTCCTGAAGATGTTCAACAGCTACTACAACACACGCCTGGAGCAGGCTCGTCCCATCGACGAACTCGTGGCGCACTTCGAGGCCCACGGCAGCGAGGGCTGCAACGCCCACGGCAGCGAGGAACTGACGTTCAGCGCCGAGCAGTGGCATGCCATGTCGAAAGTTGAGAAAAACGACACACTGATGAACTACCGCATAGCCTATCGCGGCAAGACCATGGTGAACTGGTGTCCGCAGTTAGGCACCGTGCTTGCCAACGACGAGGTGAGCGAGGGTCTGAGTGTTCGCGGCGGTTATCCCGTGGAGCAGAAGCTGATGAGCCAGTGGTGCCTTCGAGTGAGCGCCTACGCCCCGCGGTTGTTGCGCGACCTCGACACCATCAACTGGACCGAGTCGATAAAAGAGACCCAGCGCAACTGGATAGGCCGCAGCGAGGGTGCCGAGATGTGGTTCCCGCTGGTGGGCCGCGATGAGAAGATGCTCATCTTCACCACCCGCGCCGACACCATCTTCGGCGTTACGTTCATGGTACTTGCGCCCGAGAGCGAGTATGTCGACCTGGTGACCACAGCGGAGCAGCGCGCTGCTGTCGACGCCTACCTCGACGAGGTGAAGCACAAGACCGAGCGCGAGCGCATGATTGAGAAGAAGGTGAGCGGCGTGTTCAGCGGTTCGTATGCCGTGAACCCGGTGAGCGGCCTCGAGATACCTATTTATATAAGCGACTATGTGCTCGCCGGATATGGTACCGGCGCCATCATGGCCGTGCCGGCCCACGACAGCCGCGACTACGCCTTCGCCCGCCACTTCGACCTTCCCATCATCCCGCTTATCAAGGGCGCCGACGTGAGCGAGGAGAGTTTCGACGCCAAAGAGGGCGAAATGATCAACTCGAGCAATGAACGTCTGCAACTCAACGGCCTTCAGGTGAAAGAAGCCATCGCCAAAACGAAAGAGTATATCGCCGAGGCGGGCATAGGCCGCGTGAAGGTGAACTACCGTCTGCGCGACGCGATATTCAGCCGCCAGCGCTACTGGGGCGAGCCGTTCCCCATCTACTACGACGAGGACAACCAGCCGCAGGCGCTCGACGAGAGCGAATTGCCGCTGCAGCTGCCCGAGGTCGACAAGTTCCTGCCCACGAGCGACGGCGAGCCGCCGCTGGGTCGTGCGAAGAACTGGGTGGCCAGCAACGGCCGTCCGCTGGAACTGTGCACGATGCCTGGCTTCGCCGGCTCGAGCGCTTACTACCTGCGCTATATGGACCCGCACAACGACGAGGCACTTGTCGACAAGGACGTGAACGAATACTGGCGCCGTGTCGACCTGTACGTTGGCGGCACCGAGCACGCCACCGGCCACTTGATTTACAGCCGATTCTGGAACAAGTTCCTCTACGACTACGGTTATGTGTGCGAGGTAGAGCCGTTCGCCAAACTCGTGAACCAGGGAATGATTCAAGGACGATCCAACTTCGTTTACCGCGTGAAGGACACCAACACGTTCGTGTCGTTCGGCTTGAAGAAAGATTACGACGTGACCCCGATCCACGTTGACGTGAACATCGTGAAAAACGACGTGCTCGACATCGAGCGTTTCCGCCAGTGGAGGCCGGAGTTTGCCGACGCCGAGTTCATCCTCGAGGACGGCCGCTACATCTGCGGTTGGGCCATCGAGAAGATGTCGAAATCGATGTTCAACGTGGTGAACCCCGACGACATCGTGGAGAACTACGGTGCCGACACGCTTCGCCTGTACGAGATGTTCCTCGGACCGGTTGAGGCCAGCAAACCGTGGGACACCAACGGCATCGACGGCGTGAACCGTTTCCTGAAGAAACTCTGGGGCCTGTTCTTCAAGGGCGACGAGATGCAACTCGTCGACGAGAAGCCGACAGCCGATGCGCTGAAGTCGCTTCACAAACTCATCAAGAAGGTGAGCGGCGACATCGAGCAGTTCTCCTACAACACGAGCGTTGCGGCGTTTATGATTTGTATTAACGAACTCACCGCGATGAAGTGCCGCAGCCGCGAAATTTACCACGAGTTGGTGATTCTGCTGGCGCCGTTTGCGCCCCATATCGCCGAAGAGTTGTGGCACGTGCTTGGCGAGAGCAGCACGGTGTGCGACGCCCGCTGGCCCGAGTGGAACGAGGAGTACCTGAAGGAGTCAACGGTGAAGTATGTGGTGTCGTTCAACGGCAAGCCGCGCTTCAACATCGAGGTGGCCGCCGGCACTGCCAACGACGAGGTGCAACGACTGGCACTTGAGCACGAGAACGCTGCCCGCTGGACCGACGGCAAGATCGTTCGCAAGGTGATTGTTGTACCCAACAAACTCATCAACATAGTGGTTGGATAAAACTCAACAAAGATCATGAAGATTATAACCAACATAATATTGGCGTCGCTGGGAGTGATAGTAGCGTCGTTCATCGTAGAAGGCGTGAATGTGGGTTTTGAGCCGTGGTTCGCCTGCGTGATTGTGGCCGTGGTGCTCGGACTCATCAACACCTTCATCCGTCCTGTGATCAAGTTCTTCTCGATACCGCTGAACGTGATTACCCTCGGGTTGTTCACCCTCGTAATCAACGGCGGAATGGTGCTCCTGTGCGACCACATCCTGCCCGACAACATATTCAGCGTTGACGGTTTCCTCTCGGCACTTGGCTTCAGCATCGTGCTGTGGATTGTGAACTGGCTGCTGTCCTTCATGTTCAAGGACAAGGATTGAAATACGACATCACGGCAGGGTCATGGCAACGCCCTGCCGTGAGCTGAAAACCAAAAAACGAATACGCGGGGACGGTTCTGGCGTATTCGTTTTTTGTGTTTCGAGGCGAAAATGCTCAATGCAGAAAGCAAAATTTGCGATTTTTTGCTCAATCGGGAAAGCAAATTGGGCATTTTTGGCCAGAAATCGGTGGAATTGGCAGTAAAACGAATACGCGGGGACGGTTCTGGCGTATTCGTTATGCAGAACTCAACTCCAAGTGGGGTACAATTTGTATACCTGCTGTAATGCTGGCTCAAGACGGAAAGAAAAGACCAAGGAGGGACTGGACTTGGAGTTCCTTCGGAAGTACTGCATGGGACACGGGGAGGTGCGAACGTTTCTGCGCGGTGAGATGCTGCGAGTCCTGTTCCTCAATGGCGACGAGATGCAACTCGTCGATGAGAATAAAATAAGGCATCAGCCACCGCTTTATAAAACGGCGGCTGATGCCTTTATTCGTATGTAAAAAACGGTTGAAACTTATTCTTAATGACCCGAGCCGCCGCAAGTGGGGCAATTCATCTTGCCGGAGCCATTTCGCACATCTCCCATTAAACCATGCCCAGAAAGAGAGAGCATTGCTGTTCCTCCACCTCCACACTTTTTACAGCCGACACGATCCCAGCCACCTGTATATTCAAGATACCCACGACCTCCACAGCCTGCGCAACGCACTTTACCGGTGCCGTTGCAGGTGGGGCAGATGTTGCCCTCGACGGTCACTTTTACCGTTGTGGTTACTTCTTCGCAGCTGATTGTGAGGTCGCCGTTGATTGTCCCGCCCTGGTTCGCCGGGGCGCTGATGGTGAGTTTGCCGCCGGTGAGTTTGGCCTCGATGCCTTCTGGGGAGTTCATAGCAAGATTGCCGCCGTCGGTCTCGACATCGAGTGTGACTTCGCCGCCTTCCTTCGGTATCGTAACCTCAGTCTCTGAGGTCTTGATATAAGTACACTTGTCGGCCTGCTTGATGGTGATGGGAGCTTCCACATCTTTGCCCACAAGGCGAATCACGCACTCACGCATGGCACCGGTGGTGTTCTCGCCAACGCTGATGGTGAGCGCCGATTCATCGACCGAGGTCTTCACCCAATCGGGACAGTCTTCGATGTCATAACTGCCATCGGCGGTCACTACGATGGTCTTCTCGCCGCCGTTGATGGCGAATGTCACGTTGTCCTCGTCGACGGTGATCTCGGTGGCTTTGTTACACGAACACAGCAACGCAACCGTGCACAATGCCATCAGAAAAATGTTTGATAATTTTTTCATAATGAACATTTTAGTGGGGTTATATTGCTTAATCAATGGCCGGAGCCGTGGCAAGTGGGACAGGTCATGCGGCCGGAGCCTTTACGGAATCCATAATCGTGCATACGAAGAACATTCATAGAACCACTACCGCCACAAGCTGAGCAACCTTCTAAATCTCCTGATTCACGAGACATTATTTCGCCTGAACCGCCACACTTACTACATTTCACTTTACCGGTGCCGTTGCAGGTTTGGCAGATGTTGCCCTCGACGGAGACTTTCACCTCGGTAGTGATGTTGTCGCAGCTGAGGGTGACGGTGCCGTCGATGGTGCCGCCCTCATTGGCCGGGGCGCTCACCTTAAGCTTGCCGCCGCTGTACTCGGCAGTTATGCCCTCGGTCGCTTCTGCTTTTAAGTTGCCTCCGTCGGTTTCGACATCGAGCGTGACGTCACCGCCCTCTTTCGGTATCGTAACCTCAGTCTCTGAGATCTTGATATACGTGCACTTGTCAACTTGCGTTACGGTTATTTGAGCCTCGGTGTCGGATCCGGTGAGGGTGATTGTGGCCTCGCGCTTGGCGCCTGTGCTGTTCTCGCCGGCGCTGAAAACCAGCACCACTTTGTCCACTCCTTCTTCACCGTTTTCCTTCTCCACTTTCAGCCACTCAGGTACGCCTTCGATGTCGAATGTGCCGTCACAGTCTACTGTGACTCGCTCATCGCCGCCTTGTTTGGCAAATGTCACTTTATCATTCTCAGTCTTCAGATAGGTTGCTTTCTTGCCGCACGAGCAAAGCAGCAATGCAATCACAGGCAATATAAACAATATTTTTTTCATATGTAAAATGGTTAGGTTCTATTAGTTTACCGGCCAAGAAGCGGGCAGAACCCGTTAGTCCCGTCGATTGGCGTTGTTTTCTCAGTCGCAAATTTACGAAAACTCCATGCAACAGCCAAAGAATTAACAACTGTTAACCCTTGATTTGTTGACAAGACAGAGCATTAGCTGAAGTCTTATGTTCGCATGTCAAAAAGGTGTCCTATCTCAATAGACTTCCCCGTCAAGAAGTGTGACAAGTGCGTCACTTGTCCTGGGGGACGTTGATGTTGTTTTTCATCACGAGGTCGTGTGTTCGGCTCATGAAGTTGTCGAACATCGACTTCTGGCTCGGCGCCACCAGTTCGGGCTTGTTTTCCGGTATGACCATGTAGTTGTGTCCGTCGGCCGGCTTCTGGCAGAAGAAGAGTTTGTATCGCGGATTCACCACTTTCACCTTTCCGTCTTCCATCTTCAGCGCTACTTTCACCATTGCCCCACCACGGCAGTCCACTTTGTCCATATTGGAAATCACATTGCCGAGACTGTAGACCAGCAGCACATCCTTGTCCCACTTGTCGCTGTGCCGCATCTCGAAAGGCTCCACCACGTGCGGGTGTCCGCCGATGATGAGGTCCACACCCTGGTCGACGAGGAACTGCGCGAGATCCATCTGCTCCTTAACGGGTTTGAGGGTATACTCCACACCCCAGTGCATGTTGACGCAAATGGCCTGCGCACCGGCTTTACGCGCTGCTTCGATGTCGCGGGCAATGAGTTTCTTGTCAATATAGTCTACTACCACGTCACCCTGGATGCGAATGCCGTTAGTGCCGTAGGTATAATCAAGGAACGCCACGTTAATCCCCTTGAGGTTGACAATCATCGGCAAGGCTTTTTCGCGTGCCGCTTTGTTCTTATATGTGCCGATGTGAGGCACCCCAAGTTTGTCGAGCTGGTCGATGGTACGCACCACTCCTCGGTCTCTCTTGTCGAGACAGTGGTTGTTGGCAGTGAGCAGCAGGTCAAACCCGTCGTTCACCAGCTGCGCGGCATACTCGTCGGGTGCGCTGAAACAGGGGTATCCCGAGTAGGGCGCTCCACCGAGCGTGCATTCGAGGTTGATGACGGCATAGTCGGCGGCCTGTATGTCGTCGGTCACATGCTTGAAGCATTCGGAATAGTCGTACGATCCGTCGGAGCGTTGAGCAGTCTGATACTGCTTTGAGTGCTGCATGGCATCACCGAAAAACACGAAGTCGACCTCACTGTTGCCGCTGAGCAGACTGACGAGCGACAGCAAAAATATTGATAGCAAATTACCCATGATAAACGTTTTTTCTGTTAGAGAGTGCAAAGATAACACTTTCCTCAAGAATAGCCATAAAGTTCTCACGAAAAACCGCAATTACGTCATAAATAAAGGGAAAAAATTGGCCGAGCAGAAAACAACGACTAATTTTGCAACCAACAAATAAGCCTTGCGGAGGGAATTAAACGGGTTCATCCATCCCGCATTCAGGCACGAATACTAACATCAGAACCCACAACATTAAATCAAAAATGGGACCTATTAAAGCAATCGGAAGATGTTTAAAGAAATACGCCAGCCCTAAGGGCCGCGCCCAGCGCAGCGAATTTTGGTGGTTTTTCTGTTTTTATATACTCGTGTGCTTGCTTGGAGGGTTAGCAATAGGCTTTGCTGAAGTTGAGTATCCCGAGTACGAGTCGTACGAACCGTATGCCTTGACAATCCTGCCGGCGTTGTTTGTACTCCCGTTCGCGGGAGTGAGCGTACGCCGGGCGCATGACACCGGTCGCAGCGGCTGGCTTATGCTCGTTCCGGTGTTCAACATCGTGATGATGTTTCTGCCGAGCGACCCCGACGACAACAATTGGGGGCCATCACACCTGTCGGAAGGAATCGAAGGTGAAGAATCCCCTTACCAGTACCCGTCGGATTGGGGTCCGTTTATAGTCCTCGTCGTTGCCTGCCTGTTGTGGCTTGCAGCCGATCTTCACAACGATCTCAAGGAGCAATCCCGTGGCAGCAGCGACATCAGCATCCCTACGCTATACGATTATTAATCTACTTAAACCAAAACCGCCCTCCAAGCATCGGCTCGGGGGCGGTTGCTTATGTTTACGCGCGTGCGCGTTTTATTTCATGTAGGTGTAACGATAGTCGGTGGGCGAAACGAGAGTCTCCTTGATCCAGCACCACTACCGCGAGTTCCTCGAACAAATCGAAGAAATGAAATACACAGAATGACTCCTCGCGAATAGAACCACAATCCCCGGTACCAGCCAAAGCCCCTACCGGGGATTGCCGATTTATGCACTATCCTACAGCGATTCCCCAACCCGCCATAAAGAATTTTTGCGTAAATACGCAAAAATTATTCCTGATTCGTTTGCGGGTTAGAAAAAAAGCTTTACCTTTGCACGAAAAATAATTGCGTAAATACGCAAAAATTCTTTCTAAGATGTATATAAAACGTGAAATTTACGTCAACAGATTAGCTGACAGGATGCACAACGGGATGGTAAAGGTGGTTACCGGTATGCGTCGGTCGGGCAAGTCCTTTCTTCTATTCAATCTCTTCGCCGACTACCTTTTGCGGAAAGGCGTGGATGAAAAACATATAATTAAGGTAGACTTGGAAGACTTGTATAACATCGAGCTCCGCGACCCTATTCGACTATTGAAGCATGTTGATTCGCTTATATGCAATGACAAGATGCACTATGTGTTGATTGATGAAATACAACATGTGCCTTATTTCGAGGAGACACTCAACACCTTGCTAAAACGTGGGAACGTCGACACCTACGTCACAGGAAGCAATGCCAGGTTGCTTTCAAAAGATGTCATCACCACATTCCGCGGTCGTGGTGATGAGGTGCGCGTTCATCCTCTCAGTTTTGCTGAGTATCAATCGTCTCACCCGGAACAACCCTATGATTTGGCATTGCAAACCTACATGCAATACGGCGGTCTGCCTCAGGCAACAACGATGTCGGCCGGTTTGCAGAAAGAAGAATACCTCAAACAACTATTTGCCAACACATATATTGTTGACGTAAAGGAGCGATACTCTATTAGCAAAGATGATGAATTAGACGAACTAATAGATATCATCGCCAGCGGCATTGGCAGCATGACGAACCCACTGAAATTGCAACGCACATTCAAAACGGTAAAGAACAGCAATATAACATCCAATACCATAAAGAAATATCTAGACTTGCTACAGGATGCGTTCATCATCGAGAAAGCAATCCGTTACGACATCAAGGGTAAGAAGTATATCGACACTCCTGCAAAATACTATTTCGAGGATTTAGGATTGCGCAACGCGCGCCTGAATTTCCGCCAAGTAGAACCAACCCATTTGATGGAGAACTTGATTTACAATGAACTGCGACTACGGGGCTATTCTGTTGATGTGGGCCAAGTTACGCTTAACACCAAGAACGACAAAGGTATAAGTGTCCGCAATAATTTAGAGGTCGACTTCGTATGCAACAGAGGCTACGACCGTGTGTATGTGCAGTCGGCCTACAAAATGCCAACGGAAGAGAAACTGCAGCAGGAGTTGCGATCGCTGCAGCATATTGGCGACGAGTTTCAAAAAGTGGTCATTGTCGCGGGAATGCAACCTACTTACCGCAATGATAATGGTATTCTTATCCTGAACCTTAAGGATTTCTTGTTGTCGCACCACTCGATTTAACCATTGCATTAAGAATTTTTGCGTAAATACGCAAAAATTCTTAATGGGCCACCGCTTGTACTGACCGTTCTTCAGCAGTTCGGCGTCGCGCTGGGCAAACACCAGCCGATAACCATTGTCACAGAATTATTTGTTGTAAAGAAGTCGGCCGTAGCACGAATGAACGAGCACGCCCCGCCTGGTTGGGGCGGGGCGTGAGGGTGTTATTTTACGCGCGTGCGCGTTTTATTTCATGTAGGTGTAACGATAGTCGGTGGGCGAAACGAGAGTCTCCTTGATCACGCGCGGGATAATCCAGCGAATCAGGTTGAACTCACCGCCTGCCTTGTCGTTGGTACCGCTGGCGCGTGCGCCACCGAACGGCTGCATACCTACCACAGCGCCCGTCGGCTTGTCGTTGATGTAGAAGTTACCGGCTGCGTAGCTCAGTTTCTCGGTAATGCGCTCGACGGCCATACGGCAGCGTCCGAACACGGCGCCTGTCAATCCGTAAGGAGAAGTTGTGTTGCAGAGCTCTACTGCCTCGTCGACCTTGTCATCGTCGTAGGGATAAACGGTGAGCACCGGACCGAAGATTTCCTCTTCCATCGATTTGAAGTGTGGATTGGAAGTCTCGATGATTGTCGGCTCGACAAACCATCCCTTGCTCTTGTCGCATTTTCCACCCATAGCGATTTTGGCGTCCTTTGCCTCTTTTGCGAAGTCGATATATGACTTGCACTTGTCGAACGAAGCCTCGTCGATTACGGCGTTGACGAAGTTCTTCGGATCCATCACATCGCCCATCTTGATTTCGCCTGCCATGCGCTTGATGTCCTCAAGCACTCCGGGCCACATGCTCTTGGGGATGTACATTCTCGATGCTGCCGAGCACTTCTGTCCCTGGAACTCGTATGCACCACAGAAAGCTGCCGTAGCCACGGCCTTCGGGTCGGCGCTTGGATGCACGAAGATGAAGTCCTTACCGCCGGTCTCACCCACGAGTCGCGGATAGGACACATACTTGCCAAGGTTGCTCACAGCCTGCTGCCATAGCGAGTTGAATGTTGCGGTGCTACCGGTGAAGTGGATACCGGCGAAGTGACGAGACTCGGTGGCTACCTCACCGATGAGAGCGCCGCTACCGGGCAGGAAGTTCACCACACCGTCGGGCAAACCGGCCTCTTTATAGAGTTGCATGAGATAGTAGTTGCTCAGCAGCGCGGTTGTCGATGGTTTCCAGAGAGCCACATTACCCATGAGCACCGGGGTCATGCAGAGGTTGGAAGCGATCGAGGTGAAGTTGAACGGAGTCACCGCGAGTACGAACCCCTCGAGCGGACGGTATTCAGTATGATTGATATGTCCCACGCCATCCTTGGGTTGCATCGAGTAGATTTTGGAAGCGTAGTGTACGTTGTAGCGGAAGAAGTCGATGGTCTCGCAAGCCGAGTCGATTTCGGCTTGGTAGATGTTCTTGCTCTGGCCGAGCATACAAGCGGCGTTCATAATAGGACGATACTTGGTGGCCAGCAGTTCAGCCATCTTCATCACGATTGCAGCGCGAGTGGTCCAAGGAGCTTTGCTCCACTCTTTCCAAGCCTCCATAGCGGCCTCGATAGCCATCTCGACCTCTTTGCGTCCCACCTTGTGATAGGTAGCCAGCACATGCTGATGGTCGTGAGGACAAGTCACCTTACCGGTGTCGCCAGTGCGGATTTCCTTACCGCCAATGATAATGGGAATATCGACTACGGTTTTACTTTGGCGCTCGAGTTCTTTCTCGAGAGCGACACGCTCGGGCGAGCCAGCCAAGTAGGCCTTCACCGGCTCGTTAGCCGGCAGCGGGAAATTGATAATGGAATTGTTCATTTAAATTTTGGTTTTTTATTAATGGTTGGTTACAATTGTTTCGCTGTTAGCGCCGCAAAGATAGTAAAAATCCCCAAAACCTGCCCCTAAAAACGTCTAAAAAATAAAAAAAATGGTAATAATTTGGTGCGTCGGATAAAAATGTCTACCTTTGTCAAGATTTTCAAACGTACCAGTTATCTAAACATAAACAAAACGACATTACCCCATGAAAGGTATTCATGTAACAAGTGAGATTAAACCTCTGAAGAAAGTCTTGTTGCACCGCCCGGGAAGGGAACTACTGAACCTTACGCCCAACACCCTCGAGGAGTTGCTCTTCGACGACATACCGTATCTGAAGGTGGCGCAGGAGGAGCACGACGCCTTCTCACAGACGCTTCGCGACAACGGAGTGGAGGTGGTCTATCTCGAAGACTATATGGCGCAGGTTCTTGACCTCGGTGCCGAGATTAAGGAGGAATTTCTGCGACAGTTTATTTCGGAGGCCGGTCTTCGTGCCTCGAAGTATCGCGAGATCATCTACAACTTCCTTAACAGCATAAGCGACAGCAAGGAGCTTGTGCTCAAGACAATGGAAGGCATCTACCTCAACGAGTTGCCACGCAACCGCAAGCACATCGAGAACTCTCTGGTGGACCTTGTACGCGGCGACAGCCGCATCGTGGTGAACCCAATGCCGAACCTGTATTTCACGCGCGACCCGTTCGAGAGCATAGGCACAGGTGCCGGTATCAACCACATGTACTCGATTACGCGCTGCCGTGAGACCATCTACGCTCATTTCATCTTCAAGTACCATCCTGACTTCAAGGATGTGGAGCACTACTACGACCGCGACCTGCCGTTCCACATCGAGGGCGGCGACGTTCTCAACCTCAATGAGCGCACTCTGGCCGTAGGAATCTCTCAGCGTACCGAGCCTGATGCGATCGAGCTGTTGGCGAAGAACATCTTCAAGCGTCCCGACACCGCGATACGCACCGTTCTTGCTATTCGCATCCCCGAGACTCGCGCCTTTATGCACCTCGATACGGTCTTCACCCAGATTGACCACGACAAGTTCATGATTCACCCCGGAATCCTGGGACCGCTCGAAGTGTTTGAGATCGAGCCAGGCCAGGGCGAAGAGGAGGTTCGCATCACCCGCAAGGAGGAGACGCTCGAGGAAGTGCTCTCGCAGGCCCTCGACATCGACCATGTGACACTCATCAAGTGCGGTGGCGGCGACACCATCACCGCCGAGCGCGAGCAGTGGAACGACGGGTCGAACACGCTGTGCATCGCTCCCGGCAAAGTGGTGGTTTACGAGCGCAACGACGTCACCAACGCTATTCTCCGCGACTACGGGCTCACCGTGCTCGAGATTCCGAGCAGCGAGCTGTCGCGCGGTCGTGGAGGACCCCGCTGCATGAGCATGCCCCTGTGGCGCGAGGAGAACACTTTCGAACTCGACATCTAAACAAAACAACAACTTAAATATCAACTTTTTAAAACATCTATTTTATCATGCCAAGAAGTTTATCAGGAAAGAGTTTTTTGAAATTATTGGACTTCACCCCCGAAGAGATTAAATACCTGCTTGAGCTTGCAAAAGATTTCAAGCGGCTGAAACGTACCAACACCCCGCACAAGTACCTCACCGGTAAGAACATCGTGCTGTTGTTCGAGAAGACCTCGACCAGAACCCGCTGCTCGTTTGAAGTGGCCGGCAACGACCTCGGTATGGGTGTGACCTACCTCGACCCAGGTTCGTCGCAGATGGGTAAGAAAGAGAGCCTCGAGGACACCGCCCGCGTTCTGGGACGCATGTTCGACGGCATCGAGTACCGCGGCTTCGACCAGCAAGTGGTTGAGGACCTCTCGCGCTATGCCGGCGTTCCCGTGTGGAACGGCCTTACCACACAGTTCCACCCGACCCAGATGCTCGCCGACGTTATGACCATCGAGGAGAACTTCGGATACTACAAGGGTCTGAAGATGGTCTTCATGGGTGACGCCCGCAACAATGTTGCCAACTCGCTCATGGTAGTTTCGGCCAAGCTCGGTATCAACTTCGTTGCTTGCGGCCCCAAGGCCAACATGCCTGATGACGAACTGGTTGCCACCTGCCGCGAAATCGCCAAGGAGCACGACTGCACCATCACCCTCACCGAGGATGTGAAAGCCGCTACCAAGGACGCCGACGTTATCTACACCGACATCTGGGTATCGATGGGCGAGGCACCCGAACTCTGGGAACAGCGCATCAAGCTGTTGAGCCCGTATCAGGTGAACGAGAAGGTTATGGCCAATGCCAAGCCCAACGCCATCTTCCTGCACTGCCTGCCGTCGTTCCACGACCTCGAGACCACTATCGGCAAAGAGATTTACGACAAGTTCGGTCTGAAAGAGATGGAGGTTGCCGACAGCGTGTTCCGCAGCCCGCAATCGAAGGTGTTCGACGAGGCCGAGAACCGCATGCACACCATCAAGGCTGTGATGTTCGCAACACTGAAATAAGCAACTTAATTAGGTGTTAAGGGTTAAGTTGCAAACGCTTAACTCTTAACACTCCATCCTTAATATAGTACAAGAAATGAACAAACGTCTCGTTATAGCCTTGGGCGGAAACGCCCTGGGTAAAACTCCCGAGCAGCAGCTCGAG
Organism: Sodaliphilus sp.; assembly: GCA_045112115.1. Lineage (GTDB taxonomy): Bacteria > Bacteroidota > Bacteroidia > Bacteroidales > Muribaculaceae > Sodaliphilus. Next base: position 55,004 of record JBGUHM010000111.1, read on the forward strand.
CTGGTGAACGCCACCGCGCAAACCATCGTCGACCTCGTGGAGGAAGGATATGACGTAGTGATAGGTCACGGCAACGGTCCGCAAGTGGGAATGGTCAACCTCGCTTTCGAGTACTCGGCCAACAACGGCGGCGGCACCCCCGCGATGCCTTTCCCTGAGTGCGGCGCAATGACGCAAGGTTACATCGGTTACCACCTTCAGCAGGCCGTTGGCCGCGAGATGGCCCGCCGCGGCATCGACAAGCCGTGTGCCACCGTCGTCACGCAGGTTGTAGTGGACCGTGACGACCCCGCATTCAACAACCCCACCAAGCCCGTGGGCATGTTCTACACCAAGGAGGAAGCCAACAAGATTGTCGCCGAAACCGGTTACACCTTTGTTGAGGACGCCGGTCGCGGCTATCGTCGCGTTGTTCCCTCACCCATGCCCGTGAAGATTGTGGAACTCGGCGTTGTCGAACCACTGGTAGCCATGCACTCGGTGGTGATTACCGTTGGCGGCGGCGGCATTCCCGTCGTTGAGAACGCACCCGGCAACTATGAGGGAGTAGCGGCTGTGATCGACAAGGACCGCGCCAGCGCCCGCTTGGCACTCGACCTCAAGGCCGACATGCTTGTGATACTCACCGCCGTCGACAAGGTGTCGATCAACTACCGTCAGCCCGACCAGAAAGACCTCGACCGCATGACCGTTGCCGAGGCCCGCAAGTATATCACGCAAGGCCACTTCGCACCCGGCAGCATGCTGCCGAAGGTTGAGTCGTGCATCTCGTTTGTCGAGGCCACCGGTGCCCAGGCGCTCATCACCTCGCTTGAGAAAGCCCGCGAAGCCCTTCAGGGCAAGACCGGCACACTTATTACCAAGTAAACGCCGAACTGAGGGTATAGTAAGCCCCCAATTATACATTTATGACGGAAGAGCATCGATGTTCTTCCGTCATAATTTTTTGGCTAAAACCGAGAGGGCTATTTGGTTTTGTGGGTCATGATGTCAAGGACAAAGCGGTCGGTCTGATCCATGCCCCGGCTGCCGATGGCGGTGAGGTTGTGAATACTCTGGTCCACATCGTCGTCGATAATACCCTCCTGCGAGCTAACGTATTTGTGCTGCATGGCAAGCATGGCGCTGAGCATCGCGGTGCTCACGCCGCTGGTGAGCTTCAATGCACACGAAGGCTTTGCGCCGTCGCATATCATTCCCGTGAGATTTGCTATCATGTTTTTCACCGAATAGCAGATTTGCTCATATGTTCCTCCCATGAGATAGGTAATGCCGCAGCTGCTGCCTGTAGATGCCACAACGCAACCGCAGAGGGCCGACAGAGCGCCGAGAGTCTGCTTGATGTATATAGCGGTGAGGTTGGAGATGATGAGCGCACGAATCAGTTCCTCCTCGGTGTTGTGGTTTTCCTCGGCAAAGACCACCACGGGCACCGTGGTGCAGATACCCTGGTTACCTGATCCTGAATTGCTCATCACGGGCACCATTGCGCCGGCCATACGAGCGTCGCAGGCGCAGCTTGTCACCGACAGCACCTTCGAGAAAATGCTGTCGCCCATGATGCCTCGTCCCAAGGGCGAGAGCATCGTTTTTCCCAACTGGTGTCCGTAATTCTCGCGCAACCCGCTTTCGGCGGCCGCCTCGTTCAGTCGCTTAGCCTCAAGAATAAACCTCAGGTCGTCGACATCGGTCTCGATAGCGAAATCATAGACGGTGCGCATTGTCAGCACGGGATCTTCGGGTTCATCGGAACCTGCGTTTGAAACCAGCATGTCGCCACAGCCGGTTGCATGGTCGGTGTCGACCGGCTCTCCGTCCTTGGCGAGCTTCACGAAATGAGTGTGATGAGTTTTGATACGCGCCTCAGCGCTATGTTCTCCGGCAGTTACCAATGCGTTGATGTACAGTTTGTCGGGGTCGTCCTCCTCGAGAGCGACGTGCACACGTCCTTCGGCAATAAACTGCTTTCCTCGCTCCACGGCAGCCTTGTCACAGTCACAGAGCACCTCCAGCTGTTTCTCAGGTTTACCAATCAATGCGCCCAGCGCCACAGCTATGGGCAGGCCAATCATACCGGTACCCGGTATACCCACGCCCATGGCGTTCTTGAGAATATTGGCACTCAAACGCAGATTCACCTGCTCCGGTGTCTGTCCCAGCAACTGAGTTGCTTTGGCCACGCACAAAGCCACAGCAATGGGTTCGGTGCATCCAATAGCCGGCACCACCTGCCTCTTGATTAGGGCGATAATCGAATCTCGTGTTTCGTTATTTAACATAGATTAATCAGTTAAGCGGTTATTTTGTCGGCAAAATTAAGAAATTTAGCTTAAATGAGAGCAAAACAAGCCGCACAATTATCACTTTTCGGTCAAAACTCATAAATTCATCAAGTATTACCACGTATGAAAATAATTATAGGAGATAATTTGCACATGTTGTGCAAATGTTATACCTTTGCGGATGATAATATGGCAAAAGGGATGCAAAAAAAGAGTGTTGCTGCAATAGTCGCGATTGACGAGGCCGGCGCTATAGGGCGCGACGGCGGACTGTTATGCCGTCTGCCCGATGACATGAAGCATTTCAAACGGCTCACTACTGGTCATACGATAATTATGGGCCGCAAGACCTTCGAGTCGTTCCCCAAAGGCGCACTGCCCGAGCGGCAAAACATTGTGATAACCCGCAACCGCCGCTATCGCGCCGAGGATATCGTCGTGGCTCGTGACCTCGACCAGGCGCTTGCGCTGGCCAATCTCGACGGCGAGGTGTTTATCATAGGTGGCGCACAGGTGTACGCGCTGTCACTGGACCAAGTCGACACTATCTACCTCACCCGCATCCACCACACGTTTACCGATGCCGACACGTTCTTCCCGCCGCTCGATGAAACCGCATGGCAAGCGAGCGACGCTGTCGAGCATCCCGCTGACGACCGCCACCCCTACCCTTTCACATTCGTCACTCTGCGCCGTCGAAGGCCTGTTGGAGGCGAATGGATTGGTGGAAAATAATGCAGAGGAACAAACCAAAGACAAAGAGGCCAATACATTTTAAAGAAAAGATAAAATTAAGAACTACACCATTTTAAACAACATTTGCGTATGAAAAAGTTTTCACTACTCTTATTGAGCCTGTTCGCCGTCTTATCGGCATGGGCAGACGATGTGGACCTCGCAGAGGATCAAAACGAGGCCGAAGGTACAGCGGCGCGTTGGTTCGTGACCGTGCCAGCAGGCACCCAAGAGAACAGTCTTACGCTCAGCGATGCCTCCATCTCCACCTTCAAGGTGTATGACGACGGCGGCAAGGACGGCAACTACAGCAACGGCTGCAGAAGCAAACTCATCATCACAGCCCCCGCGGGCTATGTAATCCAGCTATCTGGCCGCATCAAGACGGAGAGAAGTTATGATAAACTGACGGTTTATGACGGTAACGGCACAAGCAGCCCCAAACTGATCAATGAAGCAAACGGCAACAGCTCTGAATGGATGGCCATCAATACAGTAATAAGCACTGGCCAAAGCATGACACTTTACTTCTACTCAGATAGTAGTAGTGCCTACGAGGGTTTTGACCTGACAGTGGACATCGTCGACCCCACCGAAAAGCGTGCGATTACCGTTAAACCCGCCGAGCACGGAAGCATGGAGAGCAACAAGACAGAGGCCCTGATTGAAGAAGTGATCACACTGACCGCCACGCCCGATGATGATTATGTGCTCAGCGGCCTCAGCGTGAAGGATCCAAATGGTAATGATGTGACAGTAGATTGGGTAACCTATCTCAATACGGCAACCTTTACTATGCCGGCCTCGGCTGTCATCGTCACGCCAACGTTCACTGAGTCGACCAACGATGCGCCCTTCATCAACATGCCGACAGCTGGCACAAAGACCATCACCATCCCTGAAGGCCTGATGTCGTTAAAGGTCTATGACAACGGTGGCAAAGATGGCAACTTAATTCCCGAATGCTCAGGCTACCTCGTCCTGACTGCTCCCGAGGGCTATAATCTCAAAGTATCGGGCACCATCACTGCCGGAGGTACAAACACAAGTGACCAAGTGACTGTCTTCGATGGCATTGACAAAACCGCACCGAAACTCATCGACTATGCCCAAAGCTCCAGTTGGTATAGAACGACCGATATCCCCACTGCAACCAGCACTGGACAGAGCATCATGATTTGGTTCACAGGCTACTGGACCGGTTGCAAAGGTCTCGACCTGACCGTTGACCTCGTCAGCACCAGCACAGAGTATGACATCACCGTCAACAATCCCGACGAGGGCGGCACAGTCACTTCGGACGTAGACGCTGCCGTGGTGAACCAGACTGTCACCCTCACCGCCTCTCCTGACGAAGATTTTGTGGTCACCGACCTTGTCGTGACCGACGCCAATAACAATCTCTTGGCTGTGACCGACATGAAATGGTACACCGGCACAAACACCGCTACCTTCACCATGCCCGCTTCGGCAGTCGCCGTCACCCCCTCGTTCTCTAACGACTTGACGAGCCTGTTTATCGACATGCCCAAGACTGGCACCAAAAACGCCATCATACCTGCGAATATAGCATCGTTCAAAGTATATGACAATGGCGGCTCAGACGGCGATTACACATTTAGCTGCGATGGAACACTGGTTATAACCGTTCCCGAAGGCTACAAAATCCAACTGACGGGTAACATCATGACATCGCAAGATGATTATTTTACGGTATATGACAACAACGAAGCCAGTGGCACCAAGTTGCTCGATCGTGCTGTGAGCGAGGATTACTACGAATGGTCGCCGATTTCCGTCACCAGTACTGGAGAGAGCATGACGCTCTACTTCTATTCAGACGATTCGGCAGGTAACACCGACGGCCTCGACCTAACCGTGACACTTGTTCCTGACACGTACGCCATCAACCTTCCTGAGTCGTTTGAACACGGTACGGTGACCTGTGACAAGGAAAGTGCCGCCGTGGGCGAAATTGTGACATTGACCGTTGAGCCCGATAATGGTTACGAACTCAAATCGCTCACCGTCACTACTGCCGGTGGTGACGAGCCAAGCGATGCCCCCATACATCTGCTCAGCAGCAGTACCGTCGAATTAACACCTGGTGAGGAGCCGAACACCTATAAGTTTGAGATGCCGGCTGCACCCGTGACCGTGGAGGCCACATTCAAGAAGGCCGTTCCCACAGGTGTTGAGAACATCAACGTTACCAAGTCGAAGACCGGCCAACGCTACAACCTCAATGGCCAACCCGTAGGCAAGGACTACAAGGGTATCGTCATCGAAGACGGACAAAAGCTTATCGTAAGATAAAGTGATCTCAGAAACTACGGATTGGCCTGATTGCCAAATCCGTTAGGACTATAAGTTTTAGGCAGGGGCCAAGCATTGCTAAGCCCCTGCCTATACTATGTGATGAAAAACGATTAAATCAATGAACGGTGCGCGTCAGAACCAGAGCAGGAAACGCTGGAGAGGGAGATGGCGCAGGGCGACGATGACGGCGAGTTTCTCGTTGGTGTAAATGTGTCCGAAGGCTGCGTGTGCTTCGCAGTCGCCGAACAGCCGTCGCATTGCGTCGTCGCGCTGCAGGTTGCGGAGTATGACTATGCCCTCGCCGTCGAGCACCCTGGCAAGGAAGCCGCGCAGCGCGACGTAGTCGTCGGGCGCGGGCACACTTGCCACGAGCACAAACGGCCGTTCGCCTTCGGGCAACGCGCGACAATAGGCATCGATGGCCGTTTCCAACCGGTCGTGAGAGGTGATGAAGTCGAGGAAGGGCTGCAGTGTGTCGGCCACAACTGGAAAGCGGTCGAGTTGCGGCTCGTAGAGGTGCAGCGTGCTCTTTCGCGAGACACTCATGACGCTGGCGGTACTGTATCCGTAGTTGGTGCCCACCTGCATTATCACCGACGGCATGAAATGGTTGGCGATACGGAATAGCATCTTCGCTGTTTTGAACGACATTACACGCGGATGGCGCCTTATCCTTGACGTGCGCGCTATGATGGCTCTGCGCAACTCATAGAGATAGGCGTAATTGTAATAGGGCAACCGCTCGCGCAACACGTCGAGCACAAAGCGGAACGCGTATGGCGAGTGGATGCCGAAGCCCTTGCTTCGCCGCGCACGGTTAAACGCTGTCTTATATCGTCGTATGCGGCCCACGTCGGCGCTACTTCTGTCGGAAATAGAGGTTGATGGGAGTACCAGAGAAGTCCCATCGCTCGCGAATCTGGTTCTCGAGATACCGCTTATATGGGTCGCGAATCCACTGCGGCAGATTGCAGAAGAACACAAACGACGGCACCCGCGCCTCTTGGAGCATCGTCACATACTTGATTTTTATGAACTTGCCCTTGACAGCCGGTGGCGAGTATGCCTCGATGATTTCCTGCATGGTGTTGTTGAGCTGCGAAGTGGGTATGATTCGCTTGCGGTTCTGGTGCACCTCGATGGCCTTCTCGAGGGCTCGCAGAATACGCTGCTTAGTGAGCGCGCTGCCGAAAATGATGGGGAAGTCGGTGAACGGCGCGAATCGGTCGCGAATCGTCGCCTCGAGATATTTGATAGCCTGCTGACCCTTGTTAGCCGCGATGTCCCATTTGTTGACCAGAACTACGAGCCCCTTGCGGTTTTTCTGAATCACCGAGAAGATGTTGACATCCTGTGACTCGATTCCACGTGTTGCATCGATCATAAGTATACAGACATCGGAGTTCTCGATAGCGCGAATCGAGCGCAGCACCGAGTAGTACTCGATGTCTTCGTTCACGCGGTTTTTCTTTCGTATACCCGCTGTATCGACCAGATAGAAGTCGAAGCCGAACTTGGTGAAACGCGTGTATATGCTGTCGCGGGTAGTTCCGGCGATATCTGTCACGATGTTTCGGTTCTCGTCCATCAGAGCGTTTATGAGCGATGACTTGCCGGCGTTCGGGCGTCCCACGATGGCAAAACGCGGTAGGTCGTCGTCGGGTTTGTCGTCGGCCTTCTCAGGCATGAGACGCACCACCTCATCGAGCAGGTCGCCTGTTCCGGTGCCATTTATGGCGCTGATGGCGAAAGGTTTCCCCAGACCAAGCGAGTAGAACTCGGCCTCGGCATACATGCCTTGGTTGTTGTCGTCTTTGTTCGACACCACAATTACGGGTTTTCCTCCGCGCCTCAGAATCTCGGCCACATGGTCGTCGAGGTCGGTTATCCCGGTCTTGATATCGACCATGAACAGAATCACATCGGCTTCCTCGATGGCGATATACACCTGCTTGTTGATTTCGTTCTCAAATATATCCTCGCTGCCCTCGACCCATCCGCCGGTGTCGACCACGCTCATCTCCACGCCGTTCCACTCCATTTGTCCGTACTGTCGGTCGCGAGTGGTACCGCTTGTGTCGTTGACGATAGCTGCTCTCGTCTGCGTCAGTCGGTTGAACAGCGTGGACTTTCCCACGTTAGGGCGTCCTACAATAGCTACTAATCTTCCCATATATTAAATCTTAAATTATTCGGTTAATGTATTATCGCACATTTCAGAACAGCGACATCTGTCCGTCGCCCGATGAGTGCTTTGTTTCGTGTTCAGGTTCAGGCTTAGGAGCCGGTTTCTTTGGCGGCACAGGCGAAAGCCAATCGATGTCGTCAAGATCGTCAATCATAGCCATCGGCTCTGGTTCAGGTTCAGGCTTAGGTTCAGGCTTAGGCTCGGGCTTAGGTTCAGGCTTAGGCTGTGGTTTTGGCTGTTGCTCGGCCTTTGCTTCCGGCTTCGGCTCGGCCGCTTTTTTCTTCAATTCAGCGAGTTCGGCGCTCTCACGTTCGAGCGACTCTTTAGTCCGCTTTAGCGAGTCGCGCGTTTGCTGCAACTGCGTTTCAAGCTCGATGATGTCGTTGTTGGCTGCGTCGAGTTGTTTTTTCAGTTCAGCCTCCTGTTCCTCAGCCCTGTCGGCCCTTTGCTGGAGTTTGCTGCTTTCCGCATTGGCCTCGCTCAGACTTTCTTTCAGTCGGTCGATAGTCTTAGCTGTGGCTATGTCGCGCTCGTTGCGTGTTGCTGCCCGCTGCTTAGCGTCCCGCTTGTTGTTGTCGAGTTCCTTCTCGAGCTTAGCGATGCGTGCGAGAGCCTGGTCTCGTTCTTTTCTCACGCTCTCACCTTCTTTCTCCACCATCGAACGCGTGTCGTGCTTTGTTTTCTCGACAGCCTCGGTTTTGTCTTTCTTGAGATTCTCAATCTCGGTGTTCTTGCGCTCGATAAGATCGGTGAGTTTCTCTATTTTCTCCTGCACCTCGGCTGCGATTTCGAGATTGAGGTTGGCCTCGTCGAGTTCCTCCTTCATAGCCGCGGCCTCTTCTTTCATCTTCTCGATGCGCGCGGTGAGATTACGCACTTGGTCGCCCTTGTCGGCAGCTTCTCCCCGCAAGCTGTTCATCAGTTCTCCTGCGATGGCGTTTTTCGACTTATATTCCTCCTCGAGGTCCTTCAACTGCTGTTTCAGTCGCACCACCTCGTCGGCCAGATTGACGTCATCGTCGCCGATTTCACCCTTCACCTGCATCACCTTGAACTTATTGAGCAGGCTCTTGTTCTCGAGGTCGTATTGCTCCTTCTCGGCTTCGAGCGTTTCCACCTGGTTCTGCAGCGAAGTCACTTGTGCCTGAGCGGCTTTACGCTTCACTTCGCTTTCCTGCAACCGTGCGCGAATCTCGGCGATACGGCTGTCGGCGCTCGACGCGGCCTTATCGGCCTGGGACAGTTGTTCTACAATTTCCTTCCTGTCGCCGTTCCACTGCTCGGCAGCAGCGTCGACAGCAGCCTGCCTCGTCTGCTTCACCCATTCGGCGAACCGCGCCCCAAGAGATTCCATTAGTTCACGTTTCTGGGCCTCGGTGTCGAGGTGTTTCAGCACCATAGGCGAAAGGTTGCCGTTGATAATCTCGACGAGCGAGTCGAGAATCTCGTCGGGCACATCGTTGGGATTTTCGGCCACCACGGTAGTGGTGTCGACCTCGGTCGAAGGCAGTTCCTCAATAGGGCTGTAATGCTTTTTCTCGGTTTCCTTTTTCTCCTCGTTGTCATCCTTCTTGAACGGGTTGACATACGACCTGTTACCCGAGCCGTAGTAGTCCAGTTCGTCATCAAGTTCGTCGGAGTCGTTGACACCGAAAAATTTCTTCAAGCCTTTGGCAAAGTTCATAACTGTCGACGTTTTTTATTAATTAATTTTTTCTTTATTTCTCGTTGATATACCAGTTGTAGAGCATGGGGATGCCTTGCTCGAGTTCGACGCTGTGCCGCCACCCCAGCGAGTGCAGGCGCGACACGTCGGTGAGTTTGCGCAGCGTTCCGTCGGGTTTGGTGTCGTCCCAGAGGATTTGCCCACGGTAGCCCACGGCGTCTTTCACCATGTGGGCCAGTTGCGCGATTGTCACCTCCACACCGCTGCCAATGTTGATGTGGCAGTTGCGCGTTTCGGGTCCGTCACCTCGCAGGTCGTCGAAATCGATATGCTCCAGGCAGTAGACGCTTGCCGCCGCCATGTCCTCACTCCACAGGAACTCGCGCACGGGCCTTCCTGTGCCCCAAAGCGTCAGGCTGTCGCGCGTGATTCCGTATCGGCCAAGCACGGCCTCGATTGCGTCGTCGCTCGCCGAGCCGTCGACGCCCTCGACCGGTCGGCGGTCCAAATCGCGTCGCAGTCCATCGCGGTCACCCTCGGCCAGCAGTTTAGCCAGATGCATCTTGCGAATCATAGCCGGCATCACATGGCTGGTCTCGAGGTTGAAATTGTCGCGCGGTCCGTAGAGGTTGGTTGGCATCACCGCGATGAAATTGGTGCCGTACTGCAAGTTGAAGCTTTCGCACATCTTCAGTCCGGCAATCTTGGCGATGGCGTAAGGCTCGTTGGTGTACTCCAGCGGCGAGGTGAGCAGAGCGGTCTCGGGAATGGGCTGCGGCGCCTCGCGGGGGTAGATGCAAGTACTGCCCAGGAAGAGCAATTTCTCCACTCCGTGCCTCCAACTCTCCACAATCACGTTCTGCTGGATGGCAAGATTAAGTGCTATAAAGTCGGCGCGGTACCGCAGGTTGGCCATGATGCCTCCCACATGAGCCGCTGCGAGCACCACCACCTCGGGCCGCTCACTGTCGAAGAACTCTCTTGTCGCCACCGCGTCGGTGAGGTCGAGTTCGTCGTGAGTTCGCCCGACGAGGTTACGGTAACCACGGCTCTCGAGGCAACGCCAAATCGCACTGCCCACAAGTCCGCGGTGTCCCGCCACATATATCTTGCTGTCCTTGTTCATCACATCGTCTTATTTCTGCAAAGCTTCGAGCGATGCCGTGAGAGCGGCCAGACGCGCCGTTGCGTCGGCCTGCTTTTTACGCTCGGTGGCCACTACGGCCTCGGGGGCGTTGGCCACGAAACGCTCGTTGCTCAGTTTCTTCTCCACGCCGGCGAGGAAGCCGCGTGTGTGGTCGATTTGCTTCTGCAACTTGGCAATCTCTTCCTCGACGTTGATATTACCAGCCAGAGGCACTGCGAACTCGGTTGTTCCCACGATAAACGTAGCGGCAGTGGCGTCTTTCTCGGCACCGGTGACGATTTGGTCGATGCCACCGAGCTTGATGATCACGCTGCGGTAGGGGTTGTCCCATTCGGCATCGAGCACGTTGAGCGTCAGCGCGTCGCGCTGCGGGATGTTCTTGCTCACCCGCACGTTACGCACACCGCTGACGACCTCGCGTGCCACCGCCATGGCCTTGAGCAGCTCGGCGTCATACTCTCCGGCGCGAGGTACGGGAGCATACATGATGCTTTCACCGTCGGCGCGCTCGGCCATATGTTGCCAGAGTTCCTCGGTGATAAACGGCATGAACGGATGGAGCAGACGCAGCAGCGAATCGAAGAAGTCGAGCGTGGCATTCATTGTAGCGCTATCGATGGGCTGGCCATATGCGGGCTTCACAATCTCGAGATACCAAGCCGAGAACTCCTCCCAGAACAGGCGGTATACGGCCATCAGCGCGTCGTTCAACCGGAACTTACTGAAGAGGTCCTCGATTTCGGCGACGGTAGCCGAGAGAGTAGCGCGGAACCACTCAACGGCCAGGCGCGAGTGTTCTGGCTGTTCCACGTCGTCGCTTACCTGCCATCCCTTCACTAGACGGAAGCAGTTCCAAATCTTGTTGTTGAAGTTTCGTCCTTGCTCGCACAGAGCGTCGTCGAAGAGGATGTCGTTACCGGCAGGGGCGCTGAGCATCATACCCATGCGCACACCGTCGGCACCGTATTTGTCGATAAGCATCAGCGGGTCGGGGCTGTTTCCGAGCGACTTCGACATCTTTCGTCCCAGCTTGTCGCGCACCACACCGGTGAAATAAACGTTGCGGAACGGCATGTTGCCGGTGTATTCGTATCCGGCCATAATCATGCGTGCCACCCAGAAGAAGATGAAGTCGGGGGCTGTCACCAGGTCGGCCGTGGGATAGTAGTAGTTGATTTCCTCGTTACCGGGATTGTTGATGCCGTCGAAGAGCGAGATGGGCCACAGCCAAGAGCTGAACCAAGTGTCGAGGGCGTCCTCGTCCTGACGCAGGTCGGCTGCGGTAAGATTCTCACATCCAGGCAGCTTGCGCGCTTTTTCCAGCGCCTCATCTCGCGTGAGGGCTACGACAAAACGCTCCTCCTCGCTATCGCCGGCGGGCAGGAAATATGCGGGAATGCGGTGTCCCCACCATAGCTGACGGCTGATGCACCAGTCTTGGATGTTCTCGAGCCAAGCGCGGTAGGTCGACTTGTATTTCGTGGGATAGAATTTGAGTTCGTCGTTCATCACCGGCGGAAGAGCCAGGTCGGCGAAGTGACGCATCTTCAGGAACCACTGCATACACAGTCGCGGCTCGACAGCGGTGTCGCTGTTACGCTCGCTGTACCCCACCTTGTTGACGTAGTCCTCCACCTTTTCCATCAAGCCTTCGCGCTCGAGGTCGACAGTGATGACACGCCGCACCTCGTCGCGGTCCATGCCCACGTAAAGCGGCGACTCGTTGCTGATGGTACCGTCGGCGTTGAAGATGTCGATGGTGTCGAGGTTATGGGTCTTTCCGAGCATATGGTCGTTCACATCGTGAGCCGGAGTCACCTTCAAGCATCCTGTACCGAACTCGATGTCGACATAACGGTCCTCAATCACGGGAATCACGCGGTTGACCAGCGGCACCACCACACACTTACCACGCAGCCATTGGTTCTTCGGGTCCTTGGGGTTGATACACATTGCGGTATCGCCCATGATGGTTTCGGGTCGCGTTGTTGCGACAACGGCGTAGCGTCGGCCGTCGGCGTCGCGGTGCACCACTTCACCCTCGTCACCAGTCTCGCCGTCGGTCTGCCCCGGCACCTCGTTCACGTAGTATTTCAGGTAATAGAGCTTGCTCTGCTCCTCGCGATAGATTACCTCCTCGTTACTCAATGCGGTCTGCGCCTTCGGGTCCCAGTTGACCATTCGCAATCCGCGGTAAATCAGCCCTTTCTCATAGAGGTCGACAAACACACGCAGGACGCTCTCGCTGCGAGTCTCGTCCATTGTGAATGCCGTGCGGTCCCAGTCGCAGCTTGCGCCGAGTTTGCGCAATTGCTGCAGAATTATTCCACCATGCTCGTGAGTCCAGTCCCAAGCGTGTTTCAGGAACTCGTCGCGTGTGAGGTCGCTCTTTTTGATGCCCTGCTCGGCCAGACGCTTCACCACCTTTGCCTCGGTAGCGATTGAAGCGTGGTCGGTTCCGGGCACCCACAGCGCGTTCTTACCTTCCTGGCGAGCGCGTCGCACGAGAATGTCCTGTATGGTGTTGTTGAGCATGTGGCCCATGTGAAGCACGCCGGTCACATTGGGCGGCGGAATCACTATGGTATAAGGCTCACGCGTTTTATCGGGAGCACTTTTAAACAACTGATGGTCAATCCAATATTTGTAACACTTATCCTCTACGGCATGAGGATCGTAGGTGGTAGCCAACTGCTTGGCATCGTTTTTTTCGTTACTCATTTCCTATATATTCGATAAAAACATTAATTTTCAGCCTGCAAAGTTAGTAAATATTCGCCAAATATCCCCTATTCCACTTTATTTATTTTATTTTTAATGGTTGGGAGTGGGCTGCTGGAAGATGGAAGATGTAACATGGAACATGGAAGATGTGGGAGTGGGTTGAGTGTTACATTTTACATCTTACATTTTACATTTTACATCTTACATCTTACATCTTACATCTTTTGAGGGAAGTTTGGTGGATTGGGGAATTGTGAGTAATTTTGCGGGTGTAAAATATTTAAAGAGATGAAATACTACGTAGTTGACGCATTCACCGACCGCGCGTTCGGAGGGAATCCAGCGGGAGTGGTGATACTGGAGGGAGACATATTTCCTGATGAGAACCTGATGCGGCTGATTGCCGCCGAGTTGCGGTATTCAGAGACAGCGTTCGTGCGTCGTCACAGCGCTACGGAATACACCGTGCGCTACTTTACGCCAACGGCCGAGGTGGAACTGTGCGGCCACGCCACCATCGCTACATTCTCGCTGCTTCACAGTCTGGGCCTGGCCGATGGACGTTGCCTGTGCCACACGTTGGCTGGCGACCTCGCCATCGAGGCAGGCGAGCGTGTGCTGATGCAGATGGCGTCGCCCCGTATCGTTACGACCATCGCCGACACGCCGCCGCTCTACGACGCCGTGGGTCTTTCCGGTTACCGTCCGCAGCTGCCGGTGCAGGTGGCATATGCCGGACTGCCCGACATAATGATGCAGGTCGAGAACGTGGCAACATTGAACACGTTGCGTCTTGACATGGACGCCATCAGTTCGCTCACAGGACTTTACGATGTCACCAGCTTTCATGTCTTTGCGTTTGCCGACGATGAATATACGGCGCACGTTCGCGACTTCGGTCCCCGCTTCGGTGTGCCGGAAGAGTCGGCCACCGGCACCGCCAATGCCGCGCTTACCCACTACCTCGCTGTGAACGGGGTTATTGGCCGCTCGGGCGATTTCTCCTTCCTTCAGGGCGAAGCCATGGGCCGGCCGTCGGTGGTGTCGACCCGCCTTGCGACCGACGGCACGCTCTACGTAGGCGGCCGCGCTTACGTTCTCGCCGAAGGGCGCCTTTCGGTGTAACACACAACTCTTTACGGGGAACTAATAACCTGTTATCATAAACGCCATATACAAAGGGATAGTAAGCACAGGACCGCTGTTTTTCCAAACTGCTCATTTTAAACTATATATGCAGAATTTTTACACTTTTTCAAGCGACTTTTGGGCGGTAAGGGGTGAAGGTTGGTATAGGAGATTCTATATATTGTCTAATGGGGGAATTGGGCGAGGGTTCGGCCGGCGATTGCGGGCCAGGCGTAGGGTGTGAGATTGTAGGCGACCCGGCGAGGCGAGGAGGCGAGACAGTTGTTTACTGCGGTAGCGAGTGCCCTGCTGTCGTCGGGAGTAAAATAGCATTCGTCGGGAAGATCGACCATTCGACACGCCTCGATGTCGCTCACAGCCACCGGCAGGCGGTAGCTCATCGCCTCGAGAAGCGCCAGCGGGAAACCTTCGCTTCTCGACGGCAGCACGAACAGACGCGCGTTGGTGTATAGAGCAGCGAGGTCGTCGCCGGTGACAAATCCTGTGAACACCACCCTCTTGCCGCTGTCGGCGGTCAGTCGCCGCAAAGCGTCGGCATAGTCGCTGCCGTGGTCGCTTGCCCCGGCAATCACCAGCGTTTCGATGCCGTTGATGCTGTCGAGCGCCTTGATGAGAGTGTCGAAACCTTTCTCCTCGGTGAGCCGTCCCACGGCCAACAGATAATCTCCACGTTCCAATCCGAGCGAACGCAGATATTCGTCACCGTCGACCAGATTTGCCTCTTCGACACCGTTGGGAATGAACACGGCCTTCCGTCGCACTCGTTCGCTCATCGCCTCCATGCGGAAGCGGTTTACAAAGATTATTTTCGTGGCCCAGCGCAGCGACAGCCATTCGCTCAGTCGCAACAGCGCGCGGCTTACCGGGCCCCATTTCTTGTGCTCGTAATTCACACTGTGATAAGTCATTACCACTGGCAAGCGCAACAGGCGCAACAGAGGAATGAACAATCCGGGCCCCATGTTGTGGACATGCACAGCCTGCGGTCGGTGGAAAGCGATATGGCATACCGCCAGAAACGTGTGGAACAGCGCCTCGAAACCCTTGACTCGCGTCGATGGCAGGTCGACCCACTCGATGCCGTTGATAGTTGCGTGCCTCGCCTCGTCGCTCAAGTAAGGCCGGCGTCGATAGACCCTCACCCGCAGTTCGCCCTGCCGTGCCATAAGCGGATAGAGGTGTTCGCAGTGTCGCTCCACCCCACCCTGCACACCCGGCATGCCTCGAGTTCCTATCACAGCTATTGTTCTCATCGCTCACCGATGTATAAAGGCAACAGCCGCTCTAGATGCCGCTCAGCCGAGAACAGAGAGCGAGCCGTGGCGGCAATCGCCTCATGGTCGTAGTCGGTGGTCATAATCCGGTCGATACCCTCTGCGAGAGCGTCGGGGCTGAACGGCTCAACCACCAGCCCGCATGAGTCGTCGATGAGTTCGGGAATACCGCCAATGCGCGTTCCGAGCACGGGCGTTCCGGCACAGCGAGCCTCGATGAGCGACAGCGGGTTATTTTCGTAACACTCGCTGGGGACCACGACGGCGCGCGCGCGGCTCATGTGCCAACTTACTGCCGCCGGCGACAACTGCCCCAGGAACGTGATGTTATCGCATCCGGCATACCGCTCACGGTACTGCGGCAACATAGGCCCCTTACCGCCCAGCAGCAACTGGTGGGACGAGCGCTCCATCACCTTGAGTAAGGTGTCGACGCCCTTCTCGGCCGACATTCGTCCGGCATAGAACAAGAACGGCTCACGCTCACGAGCCACCGGCTCACACTCGAGAGCCTCGCTCTTTACCGGGTCAAGGAAGTTGTTGATTACATGAAGTTTATCCTCGTTGAAACCACCTTCGAGCATCTTCTCGCGCATGAAGCGGCTCGGACACACGAAAGCATCGGTCCAGCGCTCCAGGCGCTTCCGGCTCCACCGCAGAGCCTCGAGCCACGCCATAGTGCTGGCCGCAGTGCTCTCCTTGAAGCATCGCTCGCGCAACACACCACCCTTATGCAAGAAACAACGCTCGCACACCTGTCCCCTGTTCAGACAACTGTAGGCCGGGCAGAGCAGTTTGTAGTCGTGCAGTGTCCACACCACGCGGCAACCGCGCTTGTGGGCCAACTTCGCCACTATCGGGGAGATATAGGAATGGATGTTGTGGAGATGGACCACATCGGGCTTGAATATGTCGAGCGCACGGCGAAACGCCGCTTTCACGCCATTGCCGCCGAGCGTGCGCCGTCCGAAACGCAGCTTCGCCGCTATGCCCCCGCTCTTGAAATCCACCTCCGGGGCCGTCCACAATTCAGGTACGTTTTGATTGCTGCGGTAGTTCATGGCAAACACGCCCACGTCGTGACCCTGCGCGAGCAGAGCCACGCGCAGTGTCATCGTCACCACCTCGGCACCGCCGCGGTTGTAAAAGAACTTGTTTACCAGCAGTACGCGCATAACGGGAGAGGGGTTTGAGAGCCGGCTACACGTTGAAACGGAACACCACGATGTCTCCGTCCTGGAACACGTAGTCTTTGCCCTCGATGTGCATCTTTCCGGCTTCCTTCACGGCGGCTTCGCTGCCGTAATGGATATAGTCGTCGTATTTGATGATTTCGGCACGAATGAAACCGCGTTCGAAGTCGGTGTGGATTACCCCGGCACACTGCGGAGCCTTGCTTCCCTTACGGAAAGTCCAAGCGCGCACCTCCTTGGGTCCCGCCGTGAGGAACGTCTCGAGGTCGAGCAGCTTGTAGGCCGCCTTTATCAGTCGGTTCACACCGCTTTCCTTCAGCCCGATTTCCTCAAGGAACATCTGCCGCTCCTCGTAGGTCTCAAGTTCGGCGATGTCGCTCTCGGTAGCAGCGGCCACGATGAGCAGTTCGGCGTTCTCGCCGGCGATTGCCTCTCTCACGGCATCCACATAGTGGTTGCCGTCGACAGCGCTCGAGTCGTCGACGTTACACACATAAAGCACCGGCTTGTTGGTCAGCAGGAAGAGCTCGCGCGCATAGCGTCGCTCGTCCTTGGTGTCTAGTTCCACCGAGCGTGCGTTCTTTCCCTGCGACAGCGCCTCGAGATATCGCTTCAGCACCTCGTGCTGAAGTTTCGCCTCACGGTCGCCCGCGGCGGCCATTTTCGCCACCTTGCTTATACGCGACTCTACCGTTTCGAGGTCACGCAGCTGCAGCTCGGTGTCGATTACCTCCTTGTCGCGCACCGGGTCGACAGTACCGTCGACATGTGTGATGTTGTCGTCGTCGAAGCATCGCAGCACGTGTATAATGGCGTCGGTCTCACGGATGTTGGCCAGGAACTTGTTGCCCAGACCCTCACCCCTGCTGGCGCCCTTGACAAGCCCTGCGATGTCGACAATCTCGACTGTTGCCGGCACTATTTTCGCGGGGTTGACGAGTTCGGCGAGTTTGTTGAGCCTCTCGTCAGGCACAGTGATTACGCCCACGTTGGGCTCAATTGTGCAGAAGGGGAAGTTTGCCGACTGCGCCTTGGCATTCGACAAACAGTTGAAAAGAGTCGACTTACCCACATTGGGGAGTCCTACTATTCCACATTGAAGTGACATGTCTTTATATCTTTATTATTTGATTACGATTTTAGCCGGCCTGAACGCGCCGTTGTCGGTGGTCATGATGTAGATGCCGCGCGGCAGCGCAATCACATCGTCGTTGTCGACCCGCTCGAGCGAGCGCACCAACTGTCCGTTCATGCCGTAGATTCTCACCCCCTTGAGCGGCTCGCTGCACTTGACCAGCACAGCGCCGTCCATCGTGAGGAACGCCACGGGCATAGTTGCGGCGATGGCGTCGATACCCGAGTAGGACAGCGTAATGACGTTCGACTCGGCCGAAGTGTATCCCAATCGGCTGGACTTCACGGTGTAGGTGTGAGTCTGGTCGGGCTGCAGGTCGTCGAAGGGATAAGAGGTTTCCTCGGTGGTGAACTCGTCGCGTGAGACGATGGCATTGCTCTTGTCGTAGACCGTGCGCGTGACGATGTAGAAGTCGATTTCGTCGCCGGTGGGCTCCCATGCCGCGTTGTAGCTTGTCGCTGAGACCTCGACGGCCGGCAGGGCGTGCGGCGTTTTCAGTGTGGGTGCCGGCAGACAGGTCGCCGACAGCTGTGCCGCGTAACTACCCACGAGGCCGCCGTCGCTGATAAGCAGTCGGCAGGTGTGTGTGCCGGTACGTGTCGGGGTATAGGTGATTACCAGCGGATATCCTTGTTCGGACAACGCTGTAGAGCGCGGCACCTTGCTGACCGGCACCGAGAACATCTCGGCGTCGTTCTTGTAGATGGTCACACTCAGGTCGCTCGTAAGTTTCTTACCCTTGATATACACCACAGCATGGAGGCTCTTTCCGAGACCTATTTCTCCGAACTGCACCTCGAAATCCTGAGTGGGATTGATCAAGCGCGGCGTGGGGTCGGGGTCGTCGTCCTCTGCGTCGTCGGGGTTGAACGGCTGGCCCGCCTTGTCGCCCCAGATGTATTCCATGAGGTCGGGGTAATCGATAAATGGATTGCGGTTGTTCTGGATGGCGTAGACAGCCTCGTTGCGCCGCAATTCTTTCTCGCTCACCGGGTCTTGGCGCGCCCATTTGAGCAAAAGGTCGATTGACCATTTGTTGAGCTCGAGCCAGTCGTTGTTGATGAACATATAGGTGTATTTCCAGGTGAGGTCCTTCGGCTCGTAATAGGACTGGTAGCACGTTGCCATATAGAAATAGGTACGCGCGAAATCACCCTTGTATTCGTCGCCCGGCTCAAACACCATCGACGAGCCACCACCCTGACCTGTCATAGGCGTACCCACCTTCGTCAAGCCGTTGTCGAAATCGACGCGCGACACCTCACCCAGCGGGTAGTTGAGTTTGGCCTGGTTGGCAACGGCGTCGCTCGGGTAGAGGTGGTTGAGGTCGGTGTAGGCATCGATTTCGGTGCCGCCCCACCAGCTCTTAGGCAGCGAGTGTTCCTTGTTCATGCCGCTGACGGCGCTTGTACCGCGGAAATAGTAGGCACGGTTGCTGTACATGTCCCACACCATGCTGGGATTCTCGATGCGGCAGTCGGTCTTTGGGAAATGGTACCACAAGCTACCGTAAGTCACGACGTTATGCGGCCTGACCAGGTCGTGTACCGACTTCTTCAGTTCACGTCCGCTCTTGCCGAAAATCGACGTGTAATAGCTCACCGGCACATCGGCCCAAGCTGTTGTCACCACCACAGCCATCAGAGCCATCGCCGCTATCTTCTTTATCGCTGTTTTCATAATCTTTAAGGGTATTGGTTCACAAAAGGACTGCAAAGTTACAAATTTTTTTGCAGTAAAAAAATTTTTGCGTAATTTTGCGGCAAATTACAAAAACAATACTGTTTTCATTACATTTTAAAAAAACTAAAACCAATGACACAAAACGAGAAAAAACTCACTGCCACCGAGCGCTACATCGAGATGGAAGAGCGTTACGGCGCGCACAACTATCACCCGCTACCCGTAGTACTGCATGAGGGAAAAGGCATCTATGTGTGGGACGTTGAAGGCAAGAAATATTTCGATTTCCTGTCGTCGTATTCGGCCGTGAACCAGGGTCACTGCCATCCCCGCATCGTAAAGGCACTGAAGGACCAGGCCGACGTTCTCTGTCTGACCTCTCGCGCCTTCTACAACGACGCCTTCAGCGAGTATGAGGAATTCATGCACAACTATTTCGGCTATGACAAGGTGTTGCCTATGAACACTGGAGCCGAGGGCGTCGAGACCGCTCTTAAGCTGGCTCGCCGCTGGGGTGCCGTGAAAAAAGGAATACCCAACGACAAAATCAAGATAATCTGCTGCGAGGGCAACTTCCACGGCCGCACGGTGACCGTAATCACCATGAGCGACGACCCCAGTTCGTTTGCCCAGTACGGACCTCTGACCCCCGGTTTCATCCGCATTCCGTACAACAACCCCGAAGCCCTGAAGGAAGCTCTTGAGAAATACGGCGACGAGGTTTGCGCATTCATCGCTGAGCCCATCCAGGGCGAGGCCGGTGTGTTTGTCCCCGACGACGGTTACCTGAAGAAATGCTTCGACCTGTGCCACGAGCACAACGTGCTGTTCATCGCCGACGAGGTTCAGACCGGTATCGCCCGTACGGGTAAGATGCTGTGCAGCGAGCACGACGGCATCCGCCCCGACATCGTGATTTTGGGCAAAGCCCTTGGCGGCGGCGTCCTTCCTGTCTCGGCCTGCCTTGCCGACGATGACATCATGCTCAACATCAAGCCGGGCGAGCATGGCTCGACCTTCGGTGGCTTCCCGCTGGCAGCCCGCGTTGCGGTAGAAGCGCTGAAAGTGGTTAAGGACGAGCACCTGACCGAGAACGCCGAGGCCATGGGTAAGGTGTTCCGCGAGGAGATTGAGAAAATCCACTCGCCGTTCATCGTACAGGTACGCGGCCGCGGCTTGCTCAACGCCATCGTGACCAAGCCCGTCGAGGGCCGCACCGCTTGGGACATCTGCCTGAAGCTGCGCGACAACGGTCTGCTGGCAAAGCCGACTCACGACCACATCATCCGCTTCGCACCTCCCTTGTGCATCACCAAGGAAGAGCTCCTCGAGGCTATCGGCATCATCAAGCGCACCTTCGAGGAAATGGGAATGTAATCCCCAACGAGAAAAGCTTTATTGCCGCCGAAACCATCGAGCGGCATCTCATCCGAAGGATGACACTCTAAATAACCCCCAGTATCGGCTAAGCGCCGACACTGGGGGTTTCTCAAACGGTCGCCTACCGCGGCGACGAGTGAGGGATAAAAAAAGGGCGCACTTGGCGCCCTTTTTTATTGTGGAAGTAAGTGATTACTTAAGAACTTTGGTAACTACGGTTGAGCCGTCGCTCATCTTCTTGACGACGATGTTGATGCCGTCGAAGGGCTTGTCGCTCGAGAGACCAGCAGCGTTGAAGTAGCGTACGCTCTCAACAGTCTTTGCGCTGGTGATGTTGTCGATACCGGTGTAGTCTTTAAGCTTGTACCATACGATTTCGGTCTCGTTCTCAGCGATTTCAAGTACGGTGCGATTTATGAACGGTGCGGGCTCGTTCTCCATACCACCGTAGTAAGCGACCTGAACACCAATGTTGCAGACAGTGGCGAGGAAGTCCTTACTCTGGTTCAGGTAAACCAATTTGCCACCCTCGTAGATGTCGTAGTCATCGTGCAAGGAGTAAGGAATCTCATAGATAGTCTCCTCGATTCCCAGTTGCGGGTAGTCGGCCGGCTCGAATGCCAGAGGCTGGATATCGCCGTCAACATCGGTGAAGATGCGGTAGACAACCTTGGCGGGGTTCATGACGTCGCCGTTAGTTGTTTCCAGCGGAATATCGATTCTCACCTTCGGGAAGGATACACCCTCAAGCTCAGCAGCGGTGATAGTGGGAGCGACGGGACGTCCGGGAACCTCTACGAACTTCAGCCACTCATTCTCAGCGTTGATGCTGTAGTAGTAGAGCTGGTCGGCCTTACCATTGATTATGATCCAGTCTTCACTGATGAAGTGGTCGTTCTCGGCATCGTAGGTGAAGGTCACATCCTGGATGCCATTTTCACCGTAGCCTACGAAGTAGTAGTAGTCAGCGGGATAACCATAAGGAACCCAACTTTCGTCCACACCGAAGAACTGGCCTGTCGGGAAGGTAACGGTGTTACCGTTAAGAGTACCCTTGATCCAAGATTCGGGGAATTGGTCGCACAGGCCCTGCACATACACGTCGTTGCCGTCGAAACCGATGTTTACGAAGCGGGTGAATTCGGTGAATTGAGTTTCTGTGCCCTCATCCTCATCACCAGGTTCTACGTCGTAGCCAATCCAGTTGTAGGTCTCAGCTACAAGGTCTTCGGGAACCTCAACGGGTTCAGGTATTTCGATTTCGCCCTTGAAGACGGTTGCCGAGTTGATGTACACATAGTAGTTGTCGCTAGCCCAAGTTTGATCAGCAGTCTCGAAATAGTAGCTGGAAGTCATGGTGAAGACCTTATTCACATCATCGTAAGAGAACGTAACAGGCTGGCCGTCCATGCTGGTGAAGTACTCGGGGCCGTAGCTGTCCTCGCCGAGGAGCTGTCCGCTGGGGAAGGAAGCCACACCATTACTGATGGTACCCTTGATCCAAGCTTCGGGGAACCAGTAAGCCATACCCTGGAAGTACACGTCGTTGCCGTCGAATGCGACATTGGCCTCACCGTTGATTTGAATCGTCTTCGAGCCGCTGGCGTCGATTGACCAGTCGCTCTCGATGGTAGCAGTCTCGGGAACCACAACCACCTCGGGTTCGGGTTCGGGCTCGGGCTCCTCGGAACCGATCACTGCACCTGCCAAGGTGTAGAAGTAGTAGTAGATTGCGTCGGGCTTGCCGTTGATGAACAGCGGGTTCTGGAGGGTGTAGGTGTCTTCATCCTCGTCGTAGGCGAATAAGATGTCGCTTGGGACTTTGGCGTTTTCATCGTAGCCCACCAGGTACATCATGTTACCGCTGTTGAGACCAATGTACTGGCCCATGGGGATGGTCACGATGCCGTCGGCGAGAGTACCCATTGCCCAAGACTCGGGAAGGATGTCTTGGCTCAGGCCCTGGAAATAGACGTCGTCACCGTCGCGAACAATATTCACAGTTGTCGAGAAGCTGCTCTGGCTGCTGCCGTCGTAGTTCTTACCGGTGTAGTAGTAGGTGGCGGGAGTGCTGCCTTCCGGAGGTGTGACGACCTCGGGCAAGTCGGTAGCGATAGAATAGACAGAGTTCCAGTCACCGGCACCGTACCAAGTGTCGTCGTCGTCCCACACATAGCCCAGAACGTGGTTTTCGTCGGAACCTTCGAGAGTGATGGTGTTGCCATCGACGGTGAAGGTAGCAGTTGTGGT
Organism: Sodaliphilus sp.; assembly: GCA_045112115.1. Taxonomy (GTDB): domain Bacteria; phylum Bacteroidota; class Bacteroidia; order Bacteroidales; family Muribaculaceae; genus Sodaliphilus. Next base: position 78,129 of record JBGUHM010000111.1, read on the forward strand.
TGCGCGGTCGGCCAAGTCGCTGGTCGATTTGTTGACGACATCGACCCAAGCCAACTCAAGGTTGTAGCCTTGATCGGTGAGATAGACTGTTTGGGGAAGCTCAACGGTAATCACATTGTCCTCGAGGGTACCCTTGACATAAACGTTGTTGCCAGTGGTGACACCAGACACGGGCTCCAGAAGGTACACCTCGTTGTTGTCGCAGAACACAATTTCGATGTAACTGTCCTGCGTGCCAGTGACGATGGAGCCGTTGCTACGGTAATACATATCACCGGAGCGGCTGTAGAGCCTTTTCTCGCCGTCGGGAACCTCGGTGATGATGTCGGTGAGCTTCGGGTTGCGGTTGGTCACAACCGGAGCATCCTTAACCTGGAATTTGTCGATTGTCGGAGCAGCCACCAACTCTTGGTTGATAACCGGCTTTTTCTCCTTAACAATCATCAGGTTTTCAGTCTTAGCCTTCTTGGGGACTTTCTTTCCCGGAAAGGTCTTAGCCGAAACGTTGACTGCGGTCATTGCCACAATCACGCTCAAAAGAATTACGTAAAACTTCTTCATAAAACCTAAATTGGAAATTAAAAATTATTAAATAACCGTTTCCTTGTTGCCAAAAAAACAGCATGAACTATCCAAATAGTGTGCAAACTTATACATTTTTCTGCAAACCGCCAAATTTTTCGAGCAAAAATATATAAATTTATAGTATTTTTATGGTAAACGGTAGTGAAAACGGCCAATATTCCGCACTATTAAAGTTGTTAGGCAGTCAGCATAATCTATTTTGAGCCCGAATCAAATTTCAGTCATGTATGCGACAAAAGGGCGCGCCTGGTGTGGGGCGCCTTTTTTTTATAAGAAAGTAAAACCTTATTTTACTTGAGGACTTTGGTGACTACGGTTGAGCCGTCGCTCATTTTCTTGACAACGATGTTGATTCCGTTGAATGGCTTGTCGCTTGCGAGACCAGCGGCGTTGAAGTAGCGCACGCTCTCAACAGTCGATGCATTGACAGTCTCGATGCCGGTGTAGTTCTTGATCTTGTACCACACGATTTCGCTCTCGTTATCAGCTACCTCGAGCACTGAACGATCGAGGAACGGTGCAGGCTCGTTGGTCATTCCTCCGTAGTAAACAACCTGAACGCCGATACGGCAAACGGTGTTGAGGAAAGTCTTGTCCTGGTTGAGGTATACGCGCTCGCCACCAGTGTAGATGTCATAGTCATCGTTCATGTTGTAAGGAATCTCATAGATGGTCTCCTCGGGGAACTCGCAACGGGGGTAGTCGGACTGGTTGAAAGCCAGCGGCTGGATGTCACCGTCGACATCGGTGAAGATGCGGTAGTACACCTTGTCGGGGTTCATTGGGTAGCCAGTGACATCTATCATAGGAATGCTGAGGCCGATGTTGGGATAAGTGCCGGTCATGTTCACGCTGGTGATTGAAGGCTCGGCGGGACGTCCAGGCTGCTCAACGAAGTAATTCCAAGCGTTGTTGGCAAAGATCAGGTAGTAGTTGATTTCGCTTTCGCCTTCGTTATCGATAATCCAAGTGTCGGTCACGAAACTCTTGTTCTCGGTATTGTAGTCGAACACCACGTCGCAGACACCTTCGGCACCGAATCCCACGAAGTAGTGCTCGTAGGTGTATCCGTAAGCAGCCAAGCGGTCGTCAACACCGAAGTACTGACCGGTTGCGAAGGTTGCTGTGTTACCCTCGATAGTACCCTTCACCCAAGCCTCGGGGAGGTCGGTACACAGACCCTGTACGTACACATCGTTACCGTCGAATCCCACCTGAATGAACTTGGTGAACGCTGTAAATACAGCTTCTGGGTCGGTCGAATCGTCATCGTCGGTATCCTCGTAGGTAACGCCGTATCCAGTCCAGGTGTACTGCTCGGTCTCAAGACCATCAGGAACTTCAACTACTTCAGGCACCACAGGCTGTTCAGCGCTGATTACAGCACCGCTGAGCGTGTAGCAGAAGATATACAGATTCACGTAATCGGGGCTAACCATCATCAAATTATCGAGTGTGTAGCTGTCGGATTCGGGATCGTAGGTGAACGTCACGTCTTCAGTTACATTTGTGCTGGTGTTATATCCAGCCAGATAAACCATACCACCGGCGTACATGCCCATGAACTGTCCCACTGGGATGGTGAGCGTGTTTCCGTTGAGAGTACCCTTTGCCCAAGCCTCGGGGAGAATCGCCTTGTCGGCGTCGCCGGTAGCCAAGCCCTGGATGTAGACGTCGTTGCCGTCGCGAATCACGTTGACGGTCTGTGAGAAAGCGTGCTGAGCGCTACTGTAGACTGTTGTACCGTTGTAGTAATAGGTAGTGGGAGTCAATCCTTCAGGAGGAGTAATAGCCTCTGGCAGATCCTCAGCCAAGGTGTATTCACCGTTCCAAATACCGTAACCGCCCCATGAGCCATCATCGTCCCAACCAAGACCCAAGACGCGAGTCTCGTCGCTGCCGTCTTGATAGATGTTGTTACCATCGATGGTAAAGGTAGCGGTTGTAGTGCTGGTGTCGACCGTTCCTGAAATCGACGAACTGTTGTCGATATCGGCCCAAACCAACTCACCGTTATAACCGTTGCCGGCATAGATGGTCTGGGGCAGTTGGATGGTGATTACCCCGTCCTCGACGGTACCCTTGACGTAGGATGCCATGCCGATGTTCAGGATGTCGGCGATGTAGACCTCGTTGTTGTCGGTAAACACGACCTCCAACACACCGCTCTGCTCACTAGTAATGATGTCATAATTGGAGTCGAGCGTATACATACTGCCTGCACGGTTGTAATACTTAACCTCGCCTTCGGGAGCCGTTTCGATAATCTCAGTAGCTTTAGTCGAGATTTTGCCTAAAACCGGAGCATGGTTAATTTTGAACTCCGGAGTGTTCACTTGAGTACCGATTGCCTGGAACGGTCCATTCGCTACCGTCGCCTTCTTCAGGGGAGCGGGAGGAAAGGCCGTTGCCGAAGCGGAAACCGTGGTAAGCGCCACGATTGCCGCCATCAGAATTAAGTAAATCTTTTTCATAGAACCTTGAAATGGAATTAAAAAGTTAATAAATAACTGCCTCTTTTACAAAGATAAGCAGCAAAAAACTATTATAATTAATGGGCAAATATAAAGAATTTTTTAATAACAAACAATTTTTTAGAACAAATTGCCATTATTTATCAGTATTTCATCAAAAAAAGTACAAAGGGCCAGATTATTCCCACTTTTTTTGGCAACAAACCGATAGAAGCTCTTATCCAGAAGAAACACTCACAGCCATTCTGCAAATCCCATAATTTGCCGGTCAAACAATATTTTGCGCCTTAACATTATACATATTCCATTATTTTTAGTACCTTTGCGGCGTTTTTCCGCATATAACATATCTATTAATATTTTAATACAATGATTTATCCAATTCTTACCCCCGAGGAAGCCGCCGAGTTTGTCCAGCACGGAATGAACGTAGGCGTCTCGGGTTTTACCGCTCCGGGCTGCCCGAAGATTGTGCCGCCCGCCATCGCCGCCAAGGCTCGTCGCGAGCATGAGGCCGGCCGCGAATTCAAAATCAACCTGTTTACCGGTGCGTCGACCAACGATTACACCGACGGGGAACTCACCCGCGCCGATGCCATCAACTACCGTTCGCCGTACCAGTCGTCGCCCGAGCTCCGCCCGAAGCTGAACAGCGGCGAAATCCACTACAACGACCGTCACTTGAGCGAAATGTCGCAGGAATTCCGTTACAACTATTACGGAAAGATGGATGTTGCCATCATCGAGGCACAAAGCATCACCGACGACGGCGAGATTATTCTCGGCACCTCGGTGGGAAACTCCCCTACCTGGCTGCAGGTGGCCGACAAGGTCATCATCGAGCTCAACGACCAGATTCCGGAGAGCATCCGTGGCTTGCACGACATTTATATTCCCCTCGACCCACCTTACCGCCGCGAGATTCCTATCTACACCGCCCATGACCGTGCCGGAAGCCCCACGGCCCACGTCGACCCGAAGAAGGTTGTGGGAGTGGTTCGCTCGTCGTTCCCGTTGGGCAAGGCCGGAGCGTTCACCCCGGTTGACGATGTGACCCGCCGCATTGGTGAGAACGTGTGCCAGTTCCTCATCGACGAGATGAAGGGCGGCCGTATACCCAAGTCGTTCCTGCCGTTGCAGAGCGGCGTGGGCAATATTGCCAATGCCGTTCTCGACTCGCTGGAGAGCAGCACCGAGATTCCGGCCTTCGAGATGTACACCGAGGTGGTTCAGGACTCCGTACTCAAGCTCCTCGAGAGCGGCCGATGCAAATTTGCCTCCACCTGCTCCATGACCTTCAGCCACGAGGCTATGGAAGGCTTCTTCCGCGACATCGACAAACTTCATGACAAGCTGTTGATGCGTCCGTGCGAGATTTCGAACAACCCCGAGGTTGTACGCCGCATCGGAGTGGTGTCGATGAACACCGCCATCGAGGCCGACATCTTCGGCAACATCAACTCGTCGCACGTGAGCGGAACCCGTCTGATGAACGGTATCGGCGGCTCAGGCGACTTCACCCGCAACGCCTATACCTCGATATTCATGTGCCCGTCAATCAAGAAGGACGACTGCATCTCCACCATCGTACCGATGGCGACCCACATCGACCACACCGTTCACTCGGTCGACATCATCGTGACCGACCAAGGTGTAGCCGACCTGCGCTTCAAGGACCCGAACCAGTGTGCCGAGGAAATCATCGAGAAGGCCGCCCACCCGGTCTATCGTCCCCTGCTTCGCGAATATCTTAAGCTGTGCAAGAGCGGCCACGTGATGCAGAACCAAGACCTGGCGCTGTCGTTCCACCGCACGCTCGCGCTGGAGAAAGACATGCGCAAGACCGACTACTCACGTTTCATCGTGAAATAAACCCGAATCCTATTCGGAATAAAGCACATAGCACGAAAGGGGGGGCAACCGTTTGGATTGCCCCCTTCTTGTTTGCTTGTTGTCGACTTATACAGTAGCTGTAATCAAAGTAGCGTGACCGGTTACCGATAGGGATCGCACCTCAGCCGGCACGAGCACCGTTTCACCCTGAGCCAGCGGTGTCGCCACACCGTCGGCCTCGAGTACGGCTTCTCCGTCGACGTTCACCACCACCAGAAACGCGTCGAAAGGCATGGGCATGGCCTGCTGTTCGCCGTCGACCAGCACCCGGCTGACGGTGAAGAACGAACTGTCGACCAAAGTCGCGCGCGGCGACTGCCGGTCGTAGCCCACCCTCCGTTCGGTGGTGAGATTGTCGTAGTCGATGGCGTCGATAGCCAGCGACGTGTGCAGCTGGCGAGGCTGCCCGTTGCCGTCGAGGCGGTTGTAGTCCCAAACGCGGTAGGTGATATCGCTTGGCTGCTGTACTTCCAGCAGTAGGTTTCCCGCACAGATGGAATGCAGCGTGCCCGCCGGAAGGAAGAAGCAGTCGCCCACATGAGTCTCGCATCGACAGAGCAATGGCTCGAGCATATGAGTCGTTACAATCTTCTCAAACTCCGCCCGTTGGATTCCGCCGTTGTTAGTGCCCGCCATGACCGCCGCTTTTTCTTCACTTTCAATCACATACCACATCTCGGCTTTGCCGCTGCAGCCGTGTCGTTCCATAGCGAGGTCGTCGTCGGGGTGTACCTGCACGCTCAAGTCGTCGCGCGCGTCGATGAACTTCACCAGCAGGGGGAATTCGTTGCCGTGCTGGCGGTACACGCGGTTTCCCACCAACCGTCCGCGATAGCGGCTTATGAGTTGCCGGAGCGTCAGTCCCCGATCTGGCCCCTCGGCCACCACACTCTCGTGTCCAGAGAGACCACTCACTTCCCAACTCTCGCCTATGGTTCGTCCCACGGGCAGTTCCAGCCCCTTGAAGCGACCTATTCTCTCGCCGCCCCAAAGCACTGTCTTAAGGTTCAGTTCAAATTTCAGCAGTTGCATTTAAAATAACAAATTAGGAACACTTTACATTCAGGAAATCACCACTTGTAGCTTGCGAGTTTATTGAGGTAATACACTCGGAGGTCGCTCCAGCGGTAGTACGGGAAACGGTCGGTGTCAAATGGCAGACGAGCCTCGTGCTCGTTGAAGAGCACCTTCACGAGTATGTCGTCGGGACGGTTGCCCTTCGAGCCCACGGGGCGGTAGAACACCATCTGCACGTTGCAAGCCATCGGGAAAATGTTGTAGTTCTGCCAGTTGAGGTGCAGGTTGTCGAGGTCGGTTGTTGAGTATCCCACATCGTCGATCTCGAGCAGGCAAGCCAGTGGCAGCACGCAAGTCTCGTGGCCGAATCTCAGGTGAGCCCCGTGGCGACCGTTGGCGATGGCGTCGTCGGCCGTGGCAATCATGTTCCTGAGCAAGTCTCGCTCGATGTACGGCATACGGTTTCCGCTGTGCGGATTGTTGGCCCACTGCAGGTACCAGTATACATTTTTCGCCTTCCACATGGTGTAGATTTCATCGGCCGTGAAATAGTCGAAGAGCGTCATCGAGTCGAAAGCGTGATGGTTCTGCAGGCTGCCGGCGATATCGAAGGTGCGCTCCATGAGCAGCAGTGCGTTGAGCGAGTCGGCGGCAAACTTGCGGTCGGTGACCAACTGGGCGATGAAACGGTCGGCGTTGTTCCACGCCTTGAAAATGCTGTCGCTCAATGGCAGCCGCTTGGCGCGCAAGGGGTTGGCGAGTGTGTCCTCGCCGTAGCCCCAGCCCATGTAGTACATATCGGCGTAGGAGGCGTCGGTAGTGATGCGCGCCTTTGGATTGAAGGCGCGTATCTCGCCGGTCTCGTTGACCATCGACAGGATGCATCTAATCCAGATGGTGGAACGGGCGTCGACAAAGGCGTCGTCACCGCTGAACACACCGGGGAAGTTCTTCACCATGCGCCTTGCTATGCGCTGATGCTGCTCGGCACCCACGTCGCTGAGCTCGCCTTCTCGGCCGTGGGCCTCGACAGCGACATAGCGCAACCGTCGCAACAGCTCTCGGCCCGGCTCGGTGAGTTTTCCGTTACGCTCGGCGCACTCAAGTTGCGCCACCGGGTCGGTGTAATATTTCTCCTTTGTGAGCCATCGGCTGCCGTGCCGGCCGTAGTGGTCGATATAGAACGGCTCATAGCCCGCCGGTGCTGCCGTGAGTGCCGGCAAGTGGCTGTCGGGGTAGGCATAGTGGTTGCTGCCGGCGCGGTCGAAGCACGCCGTCACCTGGTCGCGAGCCAGCTCGGCATTCATTTGGAGGGCGAACGCCAATACCGCCGCCAATATTGCGAAAAGTCTCTTATTCATATAATTATGGAATTATCGGTTGAGTTTGTTCATAAAGTGGTCACGGAGGTCGCTCCAGCGGTAGTAGGGGAATCGGTCGGTGTCGAGTCCGCTCACTGTGGCCTCGTGCTCGTTGAGCAGGATTTTCACGAGGATGTCGTCGCTACCGGCCTTGCGGTAGAACACCATCTGCACGTTGCAAGCCATCGGGAACACCTTATAGCTTGGCCATCGGTCGGCCAGGCTCCACATGTCGGAGGTCTCGTAGTCCATGCCGTCGAGGCCCATCAGGCACACGAACGGCAACACGTTGCCCTCGTGGCCGAAGCGCATCGCCGCCCCGCGGTCGCCCCGTGCTACGGCGAGGTCGGCGCGTGTGATAAAGTCGCGCAGCAGGTTCCGTTGGCTCCAAGAGCCGAGCTGGCGGTTCATCGGGTTTGTTCCCGAGCGGATATACCACCGCATATTGTTGTAGCACCACAAGTTGTATACATCGTCGAGGCTGAACACGCCCTTGTACATATCGAGTTTCTCCCACTCGTGATGGCTCTGTAGGTTGCTCACCACGTCGAAGAGGGTAATCATCAGCTTCTGCGCGTCGATATTGGCGTTCGCCCACTTCTGGTCGGTGAACAAGCGCTTCATCATTGCCTCGGGCTTGACGAGTTTGGCCTTGTAAGGCGGCATAATCTTGAAACCCTCGTCGCGGGCGCTGTCGACCGCAGGGTCGGGATAGAAGTTCATGAAACGCATATCGGCCTCGCTGGCGTCGCATGTGACCCGCAACCGCGGATTCATAGCCTTGAGCTGGTTGATTTCGTTCTGCATGCTCAGGATGCAGCGTATCACCACCGTTGAGCGCGCCGTGACAGAAGCGTCGCCGGCAAACACCGTCGGGAAATTCTCCATCATGCGGCGGGCAATGCCTTGATGCTGCTCGGCACCGAGCTGTGTAAGTTCGCCGCGACGACCGTGTGAGGCCTTTTCCACCTCGCGCACGAGTGCCAGCACCTCTCGTCCCCGCACCGTGAGCTTTCCGGCGGCCTCGGCCTTAGAGAGTGCCTCCACGGGGAATGTGTAGTCGCTCTCGGCGATAAGCCATCGGCTGCCGTGACGCGCGTAATGGTTGATGAAGAACGGCTCGTAGCCCGCGGGAGCGGGCGTTAGCGACGGCGCCTTGTAGTTGGCCTCATAAGGGTAGGCTTGGTAGTTGTTGGCACTTCGTCGCAAGTCCTGCTTGAACTCGTCGCGTGTGCCAGCCCAAGCCGCAAATGCGACCGCTGTTATGACGGCTATTACACTTATCAGTCTTTTCATTTTTCTATCTTTTACGGTTATGCGCCGCAAAGTTACAAAAAATAATGAACAACAGATAATAAACTATAAATAATTTTGTCGCGATGCCGACTGAAGAAACATTTTTCCATCCCACATTTTCCATTTTCCATAATTTGTGCTACCTTTGCAGCCGATTTATTAAAAACAATGATTATGATTGGAAAGACTATAATATGTTTGGCGGCCATCATGCTATGCTCGTGCGCCGGCGGCAACGAGGCCGAGGCAGCGCAGCGCTACCGCGAGGTGAACCATCCCACTCCCAACTACGACCGTGAGAAGATAAACGAAGTGAAAGGTGTGATTCTTCACCACACCGCCGAGCCCACTATCGAGCGCTCGCTCGAGGTTCTCACCTCGACAAAGAAAGGCGTTGGCACTCATGTGGTTATCGACACCGACGGCACCCGTTACATCATGTGCGAGCCCACCGTGGTGACCTACCACGCCGGCCTGTCGGTTCTCAACGGCCGCGAGGGCTGCAACAACTTCACCATTGGCATTGAGTTCCAAGGGAATACCCTCGAAAAGCCGCTCACCCAGGACCAAATTGACAGCGCCATCGAATACCTGCTACCCATCCTCGAGGCATATGAGATACCGTTGGACAATGTGGTCACCCACGAGATGGTGCGCAACGCCTTCAAGGCCCGCTACCCGAAGCGCAAATGCTACGGCAAGGTAGACATCACGCAGAAGGAGTACCGCCGCTTCATGAAAGCCCTTCGCGCAGCAAAAAAGTAGCCGTCATCGACAGCTACTTTTTTTATTACATCAAACTCAACTTCACTCTTACTTGATCAGTTCCAGCCAACGGCTGTCGCCGGTATCCTTATACACGGCGCGCACCTTCGGGCTTAGCTGCCGCATTGCGTCGGCTTTGAGGTATTCCAGCACCCAAAGAGCGTTTACGTTGTCAAAGTCGTTTTTCAGAGCCGAAATCACGTCGTCACTCGAGCGGTCGTAATCCTTCATGTTGAAATACTCGATGGCACGCTTGGCATAAGCCTCGGCACTGCCGGGCTCCTGCTTGATTGCTTTGGTGAACTCATCGATGGCCCGCTTGCTGTCGCCCATGTCGCTGTAGACGCAGCCTCGGCCTATAACCGGGTCGATGCCGTTGCCGCCAAGTTTCTCCTCGGCGTTGAAGTCGGCGATTGCCTTGTCGTGCTGGTGCATACGCCAGTAGAGCGTTCCGCGGCGATGGAAGTAGTCGGCATCGTCCTTGTCGAGCTTGATAGCCTCATTGAGTTCTTTCACCGCTCCCAAGGTGTCGTTCTTGTGGACAAGAATATTGGCGCGGACATAGTGCATCCATCCCTTGAACTCCTTGTCTTTGTTGTTGGCAAACACACCCCCGAGCGCTTTGTCGCTGGCCTCGAGCGCCTCGTCGTAGTTCTTGGACTCACACTCGATAGCCGAGATGTAGGTCCAAGCATAGGCATCGTCGGGATGCGTCTTGAGCCAGATGTTGAAATACTGCAACGCTTCGCCATAGGCGTCGTTCTCGTACAACTCGGTTGCTTTCATGAAAGTGTCGTCGGCACTCACGCGATTCTGAGCGTAGCCGCCCAGAGCCATCGTCAGCACCACCGCAATAAATAATATCTTCTTCATAATCAATAGGTTTTGTTAACTCATATAAAGTATATCTTGCCAAGTCCTGTGGCCCCACAAGCCTTGCGGCTGCAAATATACAATAATTTTTTATAACAGCCGCGGTTTCCTGTTATTTATTTTCTCCTTTCAGCGCGCTGGCTAATTCATCAACATCCTTTTTGGTGAAATTGCCGGTAATCTGTGTTCGGCCACCATCAATTCTGCTATTTACGTTAGGGAATGAATACACCTTTCCATCGAACACGATAGCGATATTCCTTTTTATATTTTTTTCGGTATATCTGGCCCACTCTTTTGCGCCTTGGTCATTCATAATTATTGAAATAGCATAATTACCTTGAACTTTTTCGACCTCGACATCAGTGATTGTTTCACCTGTCATGCCCGGCATTCCCGATGCTCCGGTTGCCTTGAGTGCTACCAGTGCGAATTTCTTTCCGTTTATACTGTTTTCAGGCTTTAATGTCCAAGCTGTTTTTAAATCCACTTTCATAGTTCCGTTCCGGTATTTGTCAATCATCTCGTTGACAAAAGCAGTGTCGGTCTCCAATGCATATAACAGAACCGGCATATACGGCGACTGCCTCTCAACTTCGTCACTCATTTTCTTAAGAGATTGAGCCGACTGTTCGCCCTCCTGCTTAGAAACCGCATCAATCAAAGAATTAATTTGGTCCTTCACTTCCCCATAATTATATGTCTCATAAAATTGGACTTTCACACCACCGGGCAGCGGTTCTTTTTTAAACATTTTTCCACAAGATACCGTAGAGGCGACCATCGTCAGCGCAGCTATTGCCACACAAAAAATACGCAGAGATTTCATCATATTTAAAATTTAAAAAAATATTTCAAACTGACCGATTTCTTCGATGAAACCATAAACCATTACGATGGAATTCTTCGATAAAATCGGGGAAATAAGCAAATCAGAACTCGGCGATAATTTTGGCGAGCGTCCGTCCCACTACGCCGAGCGTGGCTGAATCGATTTTGTCGAGAGTGTCGCCGGTAGTGTGCCAGAACTCAAAGAATCCTGTGTCGCTCCCCATGCGCATGTCGATAATGTCGATACAGGGGATACCGGCTTTACGGTTGATTGTCACATGGTCGTCGGTAATGGCACCTCCTTGGCTGTCGATGAAACGCTGGCCGTAGCCTAACGAACGAGCCGTGGACCACACATCACCCACCAAGCCTGACGCATATTGCAACGAGAAAATCTCCTTCGGGAATACCGCACCCCTTGCGCCCACCATATCGAGCAGAATGCCTGCCTCGGCACTGTAGCCTTCGACATGAGGATGCGCTGCCCAGTACTGCGTACCGAGCGCCCATGAGTCCTCGTCGCCGCCGTCCTCGCCCCAGTCCTCGGCATCGACCAGCAAGATGTCGACACCCACCTCCGGGCGGGTCTGCTTCAGGTTGCGGGCAAGTTCGAGCAGCACCGCCACGCCGCTGGCGGCGTCGTTGGCACCCATCACCGGCTGAGTGCGTTTGCTCTCATCAGGGTCGTTTGTTGCCCACGGACGGCAGTCCCAGTGAGCCAGCAGCAGCAACCGCCGCTTTGCATCGGGGTTGAAAATACCCACGATATTACTGATATTGAGCGACTTGCCATCGAAAGTGGTGACATCGCCGTGTTGCACAACCACGGTATCGCAATAGTCCTTCAGCCTCTGCTCCAGCCATCCGGCGCAACGGCTGTGAGCCTGCGTGCCCGGCACTCGAGGCCCCATGTCACACTGAGCTTTTACAAATTGATATGCACTGTCGGGCGAAAAGGCGGCCACAGGTGCCGACGACACCTCATCGGACACTTCGCCAGACACTTCCGCGCTCGTATTGCCGCATGCAACCAGCACTATACATGCCGAAATCACGGCCAACAATGTCGTTTTTATCCTCATTTTCCGCTTTTTTTGAAGTTTTGACGCCAAAAGTAGATAAAATTTTTGATATAATTAGTACCTTTGCGGGCTATTTGGCACATTTTTTGCATTTTTTGACAGCAAGATATGATGAGCGACACAAAAAACAACGAACTGCCGTACAAAAAAACGGTACTTGACTACGAAGACGTATGCGAAATGGCGCCGTTCTTCAAGGGCAAGCCCAAACTGGTGAAAAGGCTTTTTAAATTCCTGGCCATCGACAAGGTGAACGGGTTGCACTCGCGTCATGCCCATAAGCCGGGCGTGGGGTTTGTCACGGGTTTTCTCGAAGAGCGCAACGCAACTGTCAAAATTGCAGGCGAGCATGTGCTCGACAACCTGCCTGAAGGCAGCTTCATCACGGTGTCGAACCATCCGCTGGGCGCCGTCGACGGCATCATGCTCATCAAAATCGTGGGTGACCGCCGTCCCGACTTCAAGGTCATGGTCAACATGATTCTCAATCACATAGGCGCCATGCGCGAAAACTTCATCGCCGTCGACGCCTTGGCCAGCAACGACCCGAAGAAGAAAGCCGTGTCGATGAAAGGCATAGCCGAGGCGCTACGGCAGGTAAAGGAAGGCAAGCCCATCGGGTTCTTCCCCGCCGGCGCCGTCTCGAAACTCAACTGGAAGTTCCGCATTGTAGACCGCCAGTGGCAGCCCAACATCATGAGGCTCATCAAGAAAATGAACGTGCCCGTGATTCCCATCTACTTCCACGACCACAACAGCTGGTGGTTCAACTTGCTCGGCGTGATTGACTGGAGGCTGCGCACCCTGCGGCTGCCGGCCGAGGTGTTCCGCGTGAAGAACCCCGTCTACCGCATCTCGGTGGGCGAGCCCATTCCAGTCGAAACCATCAAGCAATACGACACTCCCGAGGCTCTCGGCGACTTCCTGAAAGAAAAAACCTACTCGATGAGAAAATGGAACAAGCAGCAGTAAACATATCGCCACAAATCCAGCGCGTGAAACAGCGCTTCGGTATCATTGGGAACTCGCAAGCGCTCACCAACGCCATCGACCGGGCGCTGCAAGTAGCCCCGATCGACCTCTCGGTACTTATCATAGGCGAGAGCGGCACGGGTAAGGAATTCTTCCCCAACATCATACACGAGAACAGCGCGCGAAAGCATAAGAAATACATTGCCGTGAACTGCGGCGCAATCCCCGAGGGCACCATCGACAGCGAACTCTTCGGTCACGAGAAGGGCGCCTTCACCGGAGCCATTTCCTCGAGAAAAGGTTATTTCGAGGAAGCCAACGGCGGTACAATCTTCCTCGACGAGGTGGCCGAACTGCCGCTTACCACACAAGCGCGACTGCTGCGTGTGCTCGAGAGCGGAGAATATATCAAAGTGGGCTCCAGCGAGGTGATGAAGACCAACATTCGCGTGGTAGCCGCTACCAACAAGGACATGCAACAGGCCGTTAAAAACGGCAAGTTCCGCGAAGACCTGTATTACCGCCTGTCGACGGTGCAGATCAATATACCGCCGCTGCGTGAGCGCGGCAACGACATCCTGCTGCTAATCCGGAAGTTCACCACCGACTTCGCCGAGCGATACCGTACGCCGGCCGTCACGTTCGACGACAGCGCACGGCAGGCGTTGCTCAACTACCGATGGCCCGGCAACGTAAGGCAGATGAAGAACATCATCGAGCAGATTGCACTGTTCGAGGCCGGAAATGTCGTAGGACGCGACACCATCGTTTCCTACCTGCCCGACATGGGAGCAAGTTACAAGCCAACCATCATCGACAAGGCACAGTTTGACTACAACCAGGAGCGCGAACTGCTCTTCAAGATGATTTTCCAGATGCAGAAGGAGCTCGAGCAGCTGAAAGAGGACATCGAAAGCGGCAAGAGCGCCAACCACCATAAGGAAATGCGCATCGACATGGACGATCCGGAAAGCATCGCCATGCCAACACACAACGCCGCTGTGACCGCCACGGCGCACCACAACGCCATTGACCACAGCCAGGTGCACGACTTGCAGGCAACCGACTTCGAACTGGTGGATGAGAGTCCGGCCTCGTCACACGCCGCGCATGGAGGCGACCACAATCTCAACCTCGACGACATCGAGCGCGAGACCATCAAGCGCGCACTCGAGCACAACAGCGGACGCCGCAAGAACACCGCCCGCGAACTTGGCATCAGCGAGCGCACTCTGTACCGCAAAATCAAGGAATACGGCCTCGACGACATGTGATTATGAAAAAAATTCTCGCCATATTGTTGCTGATGGTAGCCACTCAGGCGTGCCTGCCGAAGTACACCTTCAACGGAGCGTCGATTGACTACTCCGTCTACCGCAACATCTCGTTCTCCAACTTCCCCATTCGCGCCGCAATGGTCTACCCGCCTCTGCAGCAGATGTTCGAGAATAAGATAATGGACATGGTGGCGCAACAGACGAGGTTGCAGGTCATCGACTCGCCTAACAGCGACCTGCGGCTCGAAGGCGAGATTACAGGCTATTCCCTCTCGCCGCAAGCGGTGGGCGAGGACGCTTACGCCACTATGACACGTCTCACCATCACCGTGCACGTGAAGTATACCGACAACCGCAACTCGGCTCTGAGCAACGACTTCTCGGTGAGCGCCTACCGCGACTTCAACAGCAGCCAGATGCTCTCCGACGTACAGGACGAGCTCTGTAACCAGATATGCACCGAACTGGCCGACCTCATCTTCAACCAAACACTTGGAAACTGGTAAATGATAGTTGACGAAATCACATATCTGCTCGACAACACCGACGCAAGCGTCGACGTGAAGTGGCTCGACAAAGTGAGGAAACAGTATCCTTACTTCACCTTGCCGCTGCTTCTGGCTGTCAAACGCGAGAAAGGGAACGTCGACACATCGATGCTCGAAAGACTCGCCATCGCGTCGCCCGACAGACGCTCGCTCGCACTCATCACAGGGCGCAACAGCGACCTCTTCGATGCATTCTACCCGCCGCAGGCTCCCCAGGAGAAGCCCGACACCGACGACACCATCGACCGCTTCCTGCAAAACTACGGCAGTAACAACCCGCGGGAAATTGAGGCCATCAACAATGCCATCTTCAATCCCATGCCCGACTATGCCGACATTCTCGCGGCGCAGGAGCAGCAGCAGAACCCCGCGCGCCAGGTCGAGGCGCAGACCAAAGAGGACGAACTTATCGACAAGTTTATCGCTTTGAGTCAGCAGCAGGAACAAGCAGCAGCAAATGCCGCTGTTCAGCATCACCCAGGAGCCGTGGAAATTGAAGAAGTGGCCGACGAGGAAGTGGCAATTCCTACCATAAATGATGACTCAATGTTAAGCGAAAGTCTCGCTAAATTGTACATCTCACAACACAAATATTCGAAGGCTCTTGAAATTATTGAAAACATAAATTTGAATTTTCCAGAAAAAAGTATTTACTTTGCAGACCAAATTCGCTATCTTCGCAAGCTAATTTGGCTAAATGACAAAAGAAATTAAATTATAATAACTTAATAATCAATAAAATGTATCTTATTTTATCTATCTTGATTTTTCTCGCTTCGATCCTCTTGATTATCGTGGTTTTGATTCAAAAATCGAAAGGTGGAGGCCTTGCAAGCAGTGCAAGCAACTACAACCAAATCATGGGTGTGAGAAAAACTACCGATTTTGTCGAAAAACTTACTTGGGGTCTCGCAGTGTTCATCTGCGTGCTCAGCATAGGCACATCGCTCGTGATGTCGCACGCACAGAAATCATCGGCCAATAGCGCTTCCAAGCAACTCACCACTGAGAAGGCCGAGAAGAATCCCAACAACTTCAACACTGTGACTCAGCCGGCTGCTTCGCAACCCGCTCAGGATAAAGCCGCAAGTAAATAACCGCAGTTTTCACTACGGTGATATTCGACACAAAATAGCGCCCATGGTACAATCCACGGGCGCAATTGTTGTTTTCGGCGGACAATGGAACTGAGCAAACGATACCAACTGTACCTCAGAGCCCAGAAAGGACTCTCGAGCAATACCTCACAGGCTTACCTCAACGACTTGTCGCATCTGAACACGTTCCTCAACGAGCAGGGCCTCGAGATCCAACAGGTTACCACCGACACGCTCGAACAGTTTGTCGCGCAACTGCACGACCTGGGGCTACAGCCGCGTTCGCTGGCCAGAACCATTTCAGGAATAAAGAGTTACTTCAAATTTCTCGTCAACGAGGGGGAAATAGCCGACAACCCAGCCACCTTGCTGCCGCAGCCACAGCTGGGACGCCATCTGCCCGAGGTGCTCACCATCAACGAAATAGACCGCATGGTCGAGCAATGCGACGTCGACACCCCGCTGGGACTCAGAAACCGCGCCATCGTCGAAACGGCTTACAGCTGCGGACTGCGCGTGAGCGAACTCACCGACCTTCGCCTGTCGAGAATCTTCCTCGACGAGCAATATATCATAGTTGACGGCAAAGGTGACAAACAGCGGCTCGTGCCGGTGTCGCAGGTGGCACTCGACTGGATAAGACGATATATCGACGAGGTGAGAGCCGACATCGTGGTAAAACGAGGAAACGAGGATTTCGTCTTCCTCAACTCCCGCGGCACGAAACTGTCGAGGGTGATGATATTCTACATCATCAAAGACCTATGCCTGAAGGCCGGAATAAAGAAACAGGTGAGTCCACACACCCTGAGGCACTCCTTCGCAACCCATCTGCTCGAAGGAGGTGCCAACCTGCGCGCCATCCAGCAGATGCTGGGGCACGAAAGCATCACCACCACACAAATCTACGTACACATCGACCGTACGCTGCTTCGCAAGGAAATCTTGGAGCATCACCCGAGAAACAAGGGGTGATTCAAAACGCAAGGCGCAAGTGATGGTCGGGCGTGACGCTCTGCCGCGGAGTGCCCAACCGGTTGATGTCCTCCAGAGCGCTGCGCAATATCGGTTCGACTCGCGGCCATAGGTTTTTCAACACGAAAGCCGACACTTCCTCGGCATGCTCGGGCATCAGTTCTGAAACCATACTTTCCACGCCATGCCGCAACTCCAGCATGATTTCCTGCGCCTGCACAGAGTCCTCGCCGCCGCGGGTCACTGCGAGCAGGCCGGCCTCCAGCGGTTGGCGCATGTGCCGCTGCAGCAGCAACGATAATTCCTGCGGTGTGGCAGGCAACGACGACAGGTCGATTCCCTGCTCCTCAAAGAGGGGTTTCACCTGCTCGAGACGGCTACTGAACTTTGGCCACAGCCGCCTCGACACCATTCCCGTCAACGCGACAGTCGACGAGGCCAGCTTATGACGGGCACACTCGCTGTCATGCAAGACGGTTTCGACGTTCAAGGTGTCACCTGTCGGGTCCACGTCAAGCACCCGCAGCGGCAACGGCCAGGTTGATGCCGCCCCGGTGGAGATATCGGTAAGGCCGTCATCAGTCGCCGCGTCGGTGATATGCAGATGTCCTGTCAGGCACACGTTCACTCCCCCGTCACGCAGCATCGAACACACCTCATCGTGATTGGACACGATATAGTCGGGAAGCAGGCGCGATTCACCGTCGACATGCTCCACGGCATGATGATGCATCATGGCCAGAACACGACGGCCGCCGGAGCTTTTCAACTGCGCGGCAGCCCATGCCAACGTCGATGCTTTCACACGGCCTCCGCTGTGATACTCGCCGACGGTGTCGTAACGGTTGCTGTCGAGACACAACAGCCGCAAACCGGGCAACGGCTCGCACATGTAGCTCAACGAAGCGCTGTCGTGGCTCGAACCGGCACCGTAGCCGTAACGCTCATAAAGCCGTGCGAATTCAGCCGCGCCGACAGAGGCCACTGGCGTTGCCGACTGGCCTTTATAACTCCGGGAATACGGGTTGTTCACGTCGTGGTTTCCGGGGATCACAAGCGTAGGCACACCAAGCGAGGCAAGGCGGTCGAGATGGCTCACAAACCGGCGGTGGCTCTCCAGCGAGCCGTTATATGTAAGGTCGCCGCTGACGAGAAGCAGGTCGGCGCCCATGTCGACTATTTCGTCGACCATCGCGCCCATGATACTGTCGCTCTCAAGCACCAGTTTTGTCTCCGAGCGCGCCAACGTCGTTGAGGCTTCTCCGTCATCCCAGAGCGATGGTGCCAGCAAATGCGGGTCACTCATCACTACAACCTTATACCCTTGGGCATGCACAGCAAGCGGCATCAATAATGCAAGCATCACAAATCTCCACATAATAATTATACTTTTTGCGCCGCAAAAGTAGAGAAAAATCCACGACTGTGCAATACCCACCCTGTCACATTCTCGCTTTCTGCTTCTCTCCGGCACCCGAGCCACGGTACTTGCTGCGTGCCTCGTTGAATTTCCACGTCATATTGAACGAGAACGTGCGGCGCGCAGGGTTGTAGGTAGTAAGCTCACGCAAACCGAAGATAGTGGCACCGGCCTTGTTGATGTTGAACAGGTCGTAGCAGCGTAGGTCGAACGTCAGTTCGCCTGCGCGACCAATATTCAAGTCATACTGCACGCCAAGAGTGGTATTTAAGCGGCATTTGGTCACACGGAAATTGTCGTAGTCGCCGCGTGAGGCCCAATCGGCCGAGGCCAGCAGACGGAAATTGCGTGGCAGCTCTATGGTGTTGTTCCACGAAAGCATGACATAGGGGTGGTTCATCGTGAGCGTGGCACCAGTCGCTGTAGGGGTCTTGTAGTTCTGGAAGATGACGTAAGCGCTCCACATGGGATGCCAGCACCCGAACACTGGTCGGAACGACGGATTTATGGTCAGTCGGTTGTAGCCCTCGCGGCTGTTGATGGGCCGCACCAGACTCACCAACGGGTCTTCCGAACCGGGGAAAGGTTCAGTCGACATCGTCTCGCTGTCGGTGATAAGGGCGTAGTCAACCGAGAGATTCATCCAGCGGTAGGCCGCATTGAGCACCAGGCTGTGGGTGTAGGTGGGCTTGAGATAGGGGTTTCCGCTCTGGTAGGTGTAGCGGTTAACGTATACCGTGGAACTGGTGAGATTGCTGTAGTTGGGGCGCTGTATGTCGCGGCGATAGGACAGCGACAGCTGAACCTTGCCTATCGGCGCCGAAATCATCGCCGTGGGGAACCAGTCGCCATAGTTGCGGCACATCTCGTCCTGACGCAGGCCAAAGTCATAATAGTCGTTGGTGAGATGCTCGTAACGCAAGCCAGCTTGAGCATATACTCGGCCGAACTGACGGCCATATTCAACGAACACGGCAGTCGAGCTCTCGTCGATCTTGGTGTCGGTGGCCCTCACCGGGACCGCCTCGCTGGCGGTGAAGCTATAGGCGTCGCGGCGATGATTATGGGAATACTCGCCGCCCAACGACAGATTACCCCCTAAAACGGGATAGCTCAAGATGAGTTTTGTGGCCCAAAACCGGTTGGAGCTCTTGGTGTCGCTGTCGATTTCCCGCGACACCGTGGTGCCCGCGACATCGGTCGACAGCTCGACGGTACGCCCGGGTACATCGGTGTCGTCGAAGAGACCATCGACATTCAAGTCGATGCCCAATTGGCCCACCTTACCATTATAATAGGTGTTGAAGATATGTTTGGCACGGCTGTCGTTTTTCCATATCCGGCTCTCTGAACGCTCGGTGAATTCATTATTCACATAGTTGTCGGTATTGAAAAAGCTGTTCCAATTCGAGCTGGGGTTGCGGTCATACTTGTAGAAGGCGCCGAAACTGTGGTTCTCGTTCACCATATAGTTGAGTTGAAGTTGTGGCGACCACCCCTTCCACAAGTTCTTCGAGTCCTGGGTGCTCACGCCAAGATAGCGGTCAGGCCCCACGAAATATAGAAGGTCGTTGGACTGAAGCGACTTACTGTGGCCGAAACGTCCCGCCCAGAACGACGCGGTAATATCGAGCCCGCCCGTGCGGTAATTGACATCAAGATTGTTGGTCACTGTGAAGCCGTACTGATACAAGGCCATCACGTCGTCCTGAAAGCTGAAGCCCTCGCCTTGCGCTTTCTTCAACTGGATGCGCACCACGGCCTTGGTCGATGCTGAATAGCGTGCGCCAGGATTCTGAATCACATCCACGTGCTGTATCTGGTCGGAACGCAGACGAGACAGTTCGCTCATGTCCTGCACCTTTCGGCCGTTGATATACACCTCGGCTTCGCCCCGGCCCAGCACTGTAACGCCACCGTCACGCTCGGCCTGCAACGATGGCACACCGCGCAACGCGTCGGCCATCGTGCCCGCCTTTTCCAGAACGGTACCGTCAACGGTGGTGCGCATGGCATCGCCCTTGACGTGGGTCTTGGGCAACTGTCCTTTCACGACCACCACACCGAGCATTACCGACTCCTCTTTCATCGTTACCACCACATCAGGAGCGGCACTCACAAAACGCGTTTCGTAACCGATGCTGGTCACTTTCAGCAGTTGTCCGTTGCCGTTGATGCTGAAAGCACCCTGCTCGTCGGTAATCGTACCCTGCACATATGCCGAGTCGGGCAGCGTCAACAACACCACATTCACAAAGGGCATAGGCTCGCCTTGTTGGTCAATCACTCTACCGCCTACGGTGACATCTTGAGCCATACACAGGACAGTAATAAGCACTGCTGCAATCACAGCAATTAAACGGGAAATACTCATTCTCATTGCAAATTGTTCCATTTGGTTTTTACGGTTTGATGACGCAAAGGTCAGTACTATGGTCGAACTGTACAAACATATGGGATATTCTGCAGGATTCTGTGACGAATGACACATAAAATGCCATGGATTTTAGATAAAAAGGGGCTAATTGTTTGCCGTTGTTACATTTTATCCCTAATTTTGCGACATAAAAACAATAGATAATCATGAAACAACTTCTTCTATTATTAGTGATGGCTGCGGCAACGATGACCGCCGGTGCTGAGATTATAGAACAGACCACCAACCATCCCACAGGCTACATCGACGGATATGACGGCTATGCCAGCATCGCCAACATGAAGTATATCACCGTGGACGGAGTTCTGTACTCGGCCTACAGCGAGAACAGCGACTACTGGACGCTTGTGAAGTATCCGGCCAACCGCGATGCCACAACCTACACCGTGCATAACCGCTGTTACCGCATTGCCCGCGGCGCGTTCGAGGGCGCCCGCAACCTCAAGGTGATCAATATTCCGGGACAAGTGCGCTACATAGGCGACAACGCTTTCGACGGCTGTTCGGCACTGAAGGCCATCAACTACGGAGACGACAACGGCTCGTACGTCGAGGAGATCGCCGATGACACGCAACCGCAGGAGCTGGCACGCTTCAACGTAGCTGGGCAACAATGCCTGCCCGACGAGAAAGGCGTGCAGATTATCGTATACTCCAACGGCACGGCCAAGACCGTGGTGGTGAACTGACAGGGCAGCTTCGGCCAAGCATGGGAAAAGGTCAAAAAGAGATACTTACAACTCGCATCATCAGCACCAGCTTCGTGGTGCTGGCGCTCGGTGTGTTCAAGCCGTTTGGTCTTGCCGCCTGGCAATGGCAGGCATATCTTCACCTGTCGGCGCTGCTGGGTTTAGGATTCGCCACATGTCTGGTCACCGAGGCCATACTCAAATACCTATTGAGAAGACCCATATCGGAAGAACGCGGAGTGGGCTACATCATCAACCGGAATCTGCTGTTCCAGTTGGTGAACACGCCTCTGGTAGCGATTGTGGTGTGCCTGTACCGTCATTTCGTGCTCAGCGACCGTGTGCCTAGCAACCGTCTGTCGTGGGTCAATTTTCTCGAGACGCTGGCTATCATCGCATTCTGCTCGTTCGCCATAGGGCTATACTGGCGGTTTAAGTACCGCAGCCGTTACCTTGCCGCCGAACTGAAAGAGACACAGCAACTGAACGAGAGGTTGCAACTGCTGCAAAGCGACAGCACGACTGAAGAGGACACGGGCCGCCACGACACAATAACGCTAACCGGAACCACCAGCGAGACCGTGACGCTAGCGCTTGACGACCTACTCTATGTAGAAGCAGTGGGGAACTATGTGAAGATTAATCACTTAAGCGAAGGGAGTGTGAGAAGCGACATGCTTAGGGCTACAACAAAGCAGATTGAGCAAGAGTTGCTGCCATTCACGCCGGTAATACGCTGCCACCGCGCGTTCCTCGTCAACCTGCGTCAAGTGGAACAGATTTTGACGAAAGCCGGCTCGATGCAGTTGCTCATCAAGCATATCGGGCACACGATTCCGGTGTCGCGCAGCAACATTCCACAAGTCAAGAAAGCGCTGTAACTAAGCGCGTTACAAACAAAAAATAAAGGCCGCGGCTCTCTTTCGAGTGTCGCGGCCTTCGTTTAAGGGGCGGTTACCTACTCTCCCACTTTCGCCGTACCATCGGCGTGGTGAGGCTTAACTTCTCTGTTCGGAATGGGAAGAGGTGGGACCCTCACGCTATGACCACCTTGATAAGGTTGAGATGCATCGACGGGAACAAGACTCAATGAA
>JBGUHM010000112.1:0-18406 GCA_045112115.1 Sodaliphilus sp.
ACCACAGCGTGACGGCCGGCGCCCGCGAAGGGAGTAAGTTCGTGATTGCTTATCCGCAGGGCGGCGAGGTCTGTGTCACCCACGACGCTGCTGGCGACGTGATCAGCGGATTCTATATCACCAACACCGCTTACGCATACTACTATCTTGTTAACGACAACGGCAATGTGTCGCACGCCATGCGCCAGGGCGACTGGTTCAAGGTGACTGCCACCGATGTCGACAACTCCAGCAACTCGGTGGACTTCTACCTGAGCGACTTCCGCAGTGAAAATGAGGCTGACCACTACAACATCGGCCAGTGGGAATGGTTCGACCTTACTCCGCTGGGCAATGTCAAGGGTGTGACATTCACTCTGAGCGGCAGCGACACCGGGCAATGGGGCTTGAACACTCCGGCATACTTCGCTATGGACAACTTTGGCGGTCAGCCGGAGATGACCGAGGTGACTAAGGTCATCAAGGCCCGCGACGGCGAGAAGATTTATCTCACCGACATGTTCGAGTATCTTCGTGCGGCTGCCACTGTGAGCTACACGCTCGACGGCACGCTCGAGAGCGACGACATGGACATCGCCCTCGATGCCGAGAACAACCGGCTCGTGGTCAATGCCAAGCAGGATCACTGCGAGAACACCATCGTGGTGGCAATGACGCAGAAGGGACATACCCAGCGCGTGAAGCTCACCATCAAGGTCGACAACGTGACCGCCATCAACGAGGTGGAGGCCCAGAGCGATGTGACCGGTGTGACTTATATCAATCCCGCCGGACAAGTGGCGACCACTCCGTGGCAGGGTGTCAACATAGTTGTGACTCGTCATGCCGACGGTTCGGTGACCACTACCAAAGTGGTGAAATAGTCAACTGGCAATAGTAACATTCTTTCAATAGCTGATTGGAGCGTCTTTACCGCGAGGGTAGGGCGCTCCAATTCCTTGTTGTTGAGATGAACGTTATTAACAAGATGAGACGTTTTTTAAGCCAAAACAGATTTTTTTATCGACGAAATAGAAAATTTTACCAACAAAAATTAGGTCATTTAAAAAAATCTTAATACTTTTGCCAAATCTTTGTGGACCTATATAAGCTTTCGCTGCCTTTTATGGGCGGGAATGTCTTGTATATGTTATTGTGGCTCAGCGATAAACTGGGTCGATGCGGTGGCGGTCAGCGTGTTGCCCGTTTCATCGTCATCATTGATATTTTGATTTATAAAACTAATTAATAATTGTAATAACAAAACATTTTTAGTGCTTATGAGTTTAAAAAAGTTATTATTGCTCTTGGCGATATCGCTGGTATCCCTTGGCGCGAGCGCTCAAGTTCACGTCAAAGGTGTGGTGATGGACAAGAACAATGAACCCATTATCGGTGCTACTGTAACCGAGAAGGGAAAACAATCCAACGGCACGGCAACCGGTTTCGACGGTGACTTCGCGTTGACTGTTGCAAGCAACAAGAGTCATCTGGTTGTGACCTATGTGGGTTACAAGAGCACCGAGGTGGCTGTGCAGAGCGGTAACATGACTATTGTCCTTGAGGAGGACTCTGAGGTACTCCAAGAGGTTGTCGTAACCGGTTATCAGAAAGTGGACAAGCGACTCTTTACCGGTGCCGCCACCAGTATCAATGCCGACAAGACGAAGCTCGACGGTGTGGCCGACGTGTCACGTTCGCTCGAAGGTCGTGCTGCCGGTGTGAGTGTACAGAACGTGTCCGGTACCTTCGGTACTGCTCCTAAGATCCGTGTGCGTGGTGCCACTTCGATCTACGGTAACTCGAAACCGTTGTGGGTGGTCGATGGTGTGATTCTTGAGGATAACGTCGAGCTCGATGCCGACGCTCTCTCGAGTGGTGACGCTGAGACCCTTATCGCTTCGGCTATCGCCGGTATCAACGCCGACGATATCGAGTCGTTCCAGATCTTGAAGGACGGTTCCGCAACTTCAATCTACGGTGCACGCGCTATGGCAGGTGTGATTGTGGTGACCACCAAGCAAGGTCGTCAGGGACACTCGCAGATCAACTACACCGGTGAGTTCACGATGCGTCTGAAACCGCGCTACCGCGAGTTCAACATCTGTAACTCTCAAGAGCAGATGGGTATCTACAAGGAGATGGAGCAGAAAGGTTGGCTGAACTTCGCCGCCTTGGCCAACTCTTCGAGTTCGGGTATCTACGGTACCATGTACAATTTGATGGACCAGTACGATCAAACCAGCGGTAAGTACGGTTTGCCCAACACGCTTTCGGCACGCAACGCCTATCTGCGTGAGGCTGAGTTCCGTAACACCGATTGGTTCGACCTCTTGTTCAAAAACAACATTTCGCAGAACCACTCTATTTCTATCAGCGGTGGTACCGATCGCGGACGTTTCTATACTTCGGCTTCGGTGATGTACGACCCGGGATGGACCAAGCAGAGTGAGGTGACTCGTTACACCTTCAACGCCAACGCAAGCTACGACCTGTCGCCGACAGTTCGCGTGAAGATTTTGACTTCTGACAGCTACCGTAAGCAGCGCGCTCCCGGTACCCTGAGCCAGGATGTCGACGTGGTGAACGGTGCAGTAAGCCGTGGTTTCGATATCAACCCCTACAGCTATGCGTTGAACACTTCGCGTACTATGGACCCGAACGCTACTTACACCCGTAACTACGCCACCTTCAACATCTTCCATGAGTTGGACAACAACTATATCGATCTGGGCGTTGCCGACCTGAAATTCCAGGGCGAAATCAACTGGCGTCCCATCGCAGGTCTTGAGTTCAACGTGATTGGTAGTTACCGTTACAATCAGAGTGTTAACGACCACATCGTAAAGGACAACTCTAACCAGGCTAACGCTTATCGCGCTGGTATCATTCCTGAGAATGCATCAATCCGCGACAGCAACCCCTACCTGTATACCGATCCCAACGAAGAGGGCGCTCTTCCCGAGACCGTTCTTCCCAAGGGTGGTTTCCTGTTCCACCGCATGAACTCCATGTCGCAATACGACTTCCGCGCGCAGGGACAATATAATAAGAGCTTCGGCAACCACATCATGAGTGTGATGGCCGGTATGGAAGCTGGTAAGATCGACCGCCACGTAGAGGACTACGAGGGCTGGGGTATCTGCTACGAGAA
Organism: Sodaliphilus sp.; assembly: GCA_045112115.1. Lineage (GTDB taxonomy): Bacteria > Bacteroidota > Bacteroidia > Bacteroidales > Muribaculaceae > Sodaliphilus. The sequence goes on from JBGUHM010000112.1 coordinate 3,134, forward strand.
CGGTAACCTTCCGTTTATCGATTGGCACGCTTTCAAGCAGCAGAGCGAGGAGAACCACAACTACTTCAGCGACTCGTGGGCTTATCGTCGTTCGCAGGCTTACTTCGCTACCGGTAGCTACTCCTTCGCCGGACGTTATATTATTAACGGTACATTCCGTTATGAGGGTTCGAACAAGTTGGGTAAGAGCCGCGATTCTCGCTGGTTGCCCACTTGGAACGTGTCGGGCGCTTGGAACACGAGCGAGGAGCCGTTCTTCCAGCGCGCACGCTTCTACCAGAACGGTGTGTGGAGCTATGCAAAACTTCGTCTGAGCTACTCGCTGACTGCCGATGCCGGTCCTGCCAGCGTTTCGAACGCTCTGCCTATCTATCAGCCTTATCAGCCCTGGCGTCCTGAGTCTTACGACAAGGAGCTTTCGCTCTACCTTGAAGATATCGCCAACCAGGAGCTTACCTATGAGAAGAAGCATGAGTTCGACATCGGTGTCGACCTCGGTTTCTGGCACAACCGCGTCAACTTGGTGTTCGACTGGTACAAGCGTAACAACTACGACTTGATTGGTCGCGTGTTCACCGAGGGTGTTGGTGGTGTTACCAGCAAGTATGCCAACGTGGCTGAGATGAAGTCGCACGGTATTGAGTTCACCCTCTCTACCAAGAACTTCGAGCCGATTAAGGAAGGTGACTTCGGTTGGACCACCGACTTCACGTTCTCCTATGCCAAGAACAAGATTACGAACCTGATTTCTCGTTCGCGTATCATCGACTTGGTGCCTGGTACCGGTTTCCCCTTGGAGGGATATCCCGTACGCGCCATCTTCTCGATTCCGTTTGTGGGCCTCAACAGCGAGGGTCTTCCCACCTTCATCAACGAGAACGGCGAGGTTACTGTCAACGACATCTACTTCCAGGAGTTCGAGAAACTCGGCTTCTTGAAATATGAAGGTCCGGTTGACCCGTTGTTCACTGGTGGTTTCGGTAACAACTTCACATGGAAGGGCTTCCACTTGAACGTGTTCCTTACCTATTCGTTCGGCAACAAGCTCCGTCTGAGTCCTGACTTCGGCGCTGCATACAGCGATATGACCGCTATGCCCAAGGAGTTCAAGAACCGTTGGGTTATGCCTGGTGACGAGAACGTTACTACTGTTCCTACCATCGCTTCGCGTCGTCAGTATGCCAACATCAGCCAGCTTGGTATCGCTTACAACGCTTACAACTATTCTACCGAGCGTATCGCCAACGGCGGTTTCATCCGTCTGAAAGAGGTGTCGCTCTCCTACGACATTCCCAAGCGCGTGCTCAGCGCTCTGCGCCTGCAGTCCGCCAGCGTGAAGCTCTCGACCACCAACCTCTGTCTGCTCTATGCCGACAAGAAGCTCAATGGTCAGGATCCTGAGTTCTTCAACAGTGGTGGTGTGGCAACTCCGTCGCCCAAGCAGTTCACCCTGACCCTGCGTCTGGGTCTCTAATCGAGATTAACGATAAATGTTTGATTACTGAATTTTAAATTATAATAAGATTACAGATAATTATGAAACTTAAGTATATAGGTTTAGTAGCAGCAGCTGCGTTGGTCTCGATGTCGTCGTGTAGCGATTTCCTCGACAAGGAAACCGATACGCGTGTGACTCTCACCAATGTGGAGCAGCTGCGACTGTTGCTCACTACCAGCTACACCACCGGCAACTATGCCGCCGTGTGTGAGCTTGGTACCGACAACATGATTGACGAAACGTCGCCCAGCGATGCTGGTGCACGTTACAACCTCAACTCCTACAGTCGCAACGACGACGAGCTCTTCGCTTGGGAGGACTGCCGCGCCGAGAGTGGCACCGACTCGCCCAGTGAGGTGTGGGAGAACGCTTATCACGCCATCGCTGGCGCCAACGCTGTGCTCGAGGACGTGGCAAAGAAAGAGGCCGAGAATCAGACTTCTCCTGAACTGTCGGCAGTAAAGGGTGAGGCATTGCTTATTCGTGCCTACCACCACTGGCTGCTGGCCAATGTGTTCTGTATGCCCTATCGCGGCGCTGAACTGAGCAAGTCTTATCCCGGTATCCCTTACATCACTGCACCTGAGACCAAGGTGAAAGTGCATTACGAGCGCGGTAACCTGTCAGAGACTTACGACAAGATTGAAGCCGACCTGCTCAAGGGTCTGCCATTGATCAACGACGGTATCTATGAGGTGCCCAAGTATCACTTCAACAAGGCTGCCGCAAACGCATTCGCAGCACGTTTCTATTTGTACAAACGTGAGTATGAGAAGGTGGTTACCTATGCCGATGCTGCTTTCGGAGGTCCCGATGTGGATCCTTCGCCCTACATGAGCAAGATCTGGTCGCAGGATAATCTGCGCTACCTCGACGATTTCGGTCGTTATTACACCAATACTCAGGATCAGTCCAACTTCATGGTTTTGGCCACTTATTCCACTTGGTGGCGTCACTTCCGTGGCTATCGTTACCTGCCGGGTCGCGAGGCTAAGCGTGGCACTATCCAAGGCCCTGGCCCCACTTGGGCTAACTGCCGTTATAAGAACAGTTCCACTGGCGAGACCTTCGCTATGCACCCCTGCTACTTCTCGTGCGCTTTCACTGCCGGTAGCCAGGAGTACGGTACCTATTTCGGTGCCAATATCGCCGAGCAGTTTGAGTATACCGACAAGATTGCCGGTATCGGATACTGCCACGAGGTTCGCCGCGAGTTCTTCGGCGAGGAGACTCTTCTCTGCCGCGCCGAGGCTAAGTTGTTCCTGGGTGACATCGACGGATGTCTGGCCGACCTCGCAGTTTGGGATGCCGCCCGCCGTATCAACTCAGCAGGTGACAACCGTATGACTGAATTTACCAAGGAGGCTATTGTGGACTTCTACACCACCGCCGAGGACAAGTACACACGCAACCTGTCGCGCAAGACCGAACTTGGCGCACGCTATCAGGATTCGCTGTTCTACGGTATCGCTAAGCCCATCCACATCGATGAGGTCTGCCCGACTGCCAAGTATCACGTGACTGCTGAAATCCTGCCGATTCTGCAATGCATCCAGCACTTCCGCCGCATGGAAACCGTGCATACCGGTCTGCGTTGGTTCGACATCAAGCGTTTCGGTCTGTCGATCGACCACTACATTGGCCGCTACGACAAGCAGACTCTGCAGTCGCTCGACCCGCGTTATGCTCTTCAGATTCCTAACGAGATTATTGCTGCCGGTATCGACCGCAACAATCGTGCTCCCGAGAAAAAGGAAACTGAAGCTATCGTCAGCAAGAATGTTCAACCCTATTACGGCAATTAATAGCTATGAAAATGAACAATAAGTATATTAAATATATGTGCTCGGGCGCTCTCGCCCTGGTGATGGCACTCTCGTTCGCTTCATGTAGTGAGGACAAACTCGGAGAGACCATCTTCCCCGAGCCCAAAGTGGAAATTGATCCCAACAGCTATTCGTATCAGCTCGACAAGTGGCTTAGGACCAACTACCTCGATGTCTACAATCTGGAGTTCCAGTACAAGATGGAGGATGTGGGTACCAACATGAACTATAACCTCGTCCCTGCTACCTACGACAAGGCAATCGACATTGCAGTGCTTACTAAGTACCTCTGGTTTGACGCCTACAAAGAGGTGTCGGGCAGCGAGGAGTTCCTCAAGGCTTACGGCCCCCGTATCATCATGCTCATCGGATCACCGGCTTATAACCCCACTTCTGGTACCATGATCCTCGGTCTCGCCGAGGGCGGTATCAAGGTGTCGATTTTCCGTGTGAACGAGATGAACGTCAACAACTTTGAGTCGCTCAACGAGTACATGTTCAAGACCATGCACCACGAGTTCGCTCACATTCTGCACCAGACAAAAACCATTCCTCGTGAGTTCCAACTGATTTCACTCGGTCACTACGACTCGAGCAACTGGCAGGACCGTAACGATGGCGTGGTGGCATCGCTGGGATTTATCTCGACCTATGGCTCGAGTGAGATTCGTGAGGACTATGCCGAGATTATCGCTAACTACATCACCAAGACCGATGAAGACTGGGCAATCTGGATGGACATGGCCGGTCGTGGTTGGGTCACCGACTCGGAGGATGAACTCGCCGATGACATTAATTACTACTGCTACTATTACTATCCTGACAACGATGCTTCCAACACTGTTAAGTACTTGCCTATGAATCAGGTAGTTGAAGAGGATGGCGTGAAGTACTATGGAAACCGTAAGGATAGCAAGGGTAACCGTATTCTCGTTTACGATGTGCCTGATACCGACGGCGTAGATGGCGTTGCAGTGCTTAACCAGAAGGTGCAGATTGCACGCACATGGTTCAAGGAAGAGTGGGGCATCGACCTCGACAAACTGCGCGCTACTGTTCAGTATCGTCAGAGCCACTTCGACCTGCCTGCACTGCGTCAGGAGGTGCTTGATATCAAGTAATCATTAATCTCTTAATTTGAAATACTATAGACAATTATGAAAAAATTGCTTTTCAACATATCAGCGTTGATGATTGCTTTTGGGGCATTGACAGCTTGCGCGCCCTCTGAAATCGATGACTTGTTCGACGAGAGCGCAGCTACACGCCTCGACAAGGCAGTCGCCAACTACAAAACCTATTTCGCCGACAAAGGCGGTAAATGGGTGATGCAGTATTTCTGCAATGAGGACGAGTCGGGCTACGCCTTTGTGCTCTCGTTCAAAGATAACGGCTCGGTTACCATCGCCGGTGACAACATGTTCCTGCAAGGTGGAGGTTACCTGAGCGACACCTCGCTTTGGGATGTGATCGCCGACAATGGACCTGTGCTCACATTCAACACCTACAACAAGGTGCTGCACACTTTCAGTGACCCTGCAGATATCCCGGAGACTACTGATACTCGTGAAACAGGTCGCGGTCACGAGGGTGACTACGAGTTCATGATCATGGAAACTGATGACGACTACTGTCTCCTGCATGGCAAGAAGACCGGTTACGAGATCGTTATGTACCGTATCGATAGCACCGTAGATGACGAGGAATATATGTTAGATGTTAATGAAAGAATTAGCACCTCGTTCAGCGACAAGATCGACAGCCTTTACCTCGAAACGGGCAATGGAAAACGTTTCATCATCTTTGATGCGGCTTCTATGTTCTGGACATTCTATCCCGAAGGTGGTGATGTCGTTACTCAAGTTGAGTCCCAGAACTGTGTGGCTACTGCTGAGGGAATACGTTTCCTCTATCCGCTCGATTTTATTCAGGACTATGACAACCAGCAGGAAATACCCATCCAGAACTTTGAGTTCCAACCTGACGGAACGTTGCTGTGCACCGACGATAACGCAACTCGCATCTATGCGCCTTGGTTGTCGAAGATGTTCACTTCGTCATCTATTACATGGAATGTTGAGTTGACTGACTTTGGTGGCGCTTTCGCAACCGCTTATCAGGATATAGTGGCTGGATGTAAGACCGAGTTCAAGACCGACTTCGCAAGTATGGCTCTCAGTTACGATAAGAAGAAAGAGAAGATGAAACTGAATTTCGTCAACGGCCGATACAAAGGTAATTTCTATCTGGATGTAACAGTAGTCGATGCTAATACAGTTCGTCTGTCGTTCGACCCGGAAGTTAGCGACAACATGGACAACAACGGAAAGCAGCACTACAACCGCGTGCAAGGCTTCAAGGATTTCATCGCTTTGCTTACCGCAAGCGACCTTGTGCTCAGCTCGTCGAATGTTATGTGTCCCGACCCGTTGAAAGTGGCTCAGAAGAGTGCTGCCGACAACTATATCAATGTCAGTTTCTAATTCCAGAAGCCTATAATGGCTTATAGAGAATCCTCATATCTCTTCGTGTCCCTGACAGCAGGGACCTGCCTCGGGGACACGAAGAGTTTTTTAGAAAATGATATCTATTATTATTAAATCCTTTTTATTGTTCAATTAATTAAAATTACTAGCATGAAGAAATTTTTACTTTTCTCATTGGCAGGTGTGCTCGCTTTAGGCTTGAGCGCAAAAGTGCTTCAGGCTAACAGGGCAGTCCAGAAACCCATGCCCGTAGCTCCCGTGGCACTTCAGATGGACAAGGCTGTCAAGCATCACAGCTATTCTCCGATTATGCAGAAGATTACAAGACAGGATGCTAAGACTGCTAACTTTGTGCAACCTACCGCAGACGGCTCCGCCGCTACTTCGGCCTACTACAGCCGTTCGCTTGGCGAGTTCTTCTATGGTTTCTCAACTGAATTTGGTGAACTTTCTTTGAACGGTTTGGACGCAAAAAACATTGCCACTTACACTCCGGCTTTCTATGATGCTACTTATACTGCTTATGTAGGTGAGGGTGCATCTATTTCATGGACATACTTTGACGCTGATGATAAAGAGTATGATGGTGGAAATGCAGAAACTCTCACACAGTCGCTTGGTATCGATTGGGTATATGCTCCGATTTTGACTGCCAACGATTCTACTTTCCGCTGGGGCTATATGGCTCCTGGTGGTGACGCAATCAATTTTAATGGTAATGACTACTGCGCATCTAACCAAGACCACTCTTGGGAATGGGGCGGATATCTCCCCATCGGTGTGAATATTGATGACGCATCGGATTATTTCTCAGATGTTGAAGCAGGTCAGGGCTCATTGATCGGTTATGCTGAGTTTGTTAATGTTGATCCCGAGCACCCATTTGTACTTAATGGTATTTATTCTGCACTTTATTGCCCTGAAGTGGGTGGTACTTTGAAGGTGACCCTCTATAAGGCAATGCAGGATGAGGACGGTAACTATGCTGGCTTTACCGATGAGGTTATCTCTGAAATGGAAGCACCTGAGACTCTTGAGCCCGATGCTAATTCTTATCAGATGGTTGAGTTCCCCGACATGATGACAACCGATGAAGGTGGTCTTGATGTGCCTATTGTGATTACTGAACCGTTCGTTGCTGTTATTTCTTCTGAAGACGGCGCTCAGTTCTATCCGACTAGCCACCTCCACATGGAGGATATTCCCACCGAGCAACATGCAATGACTTTCTTCGATATTGAAGGAGAATACTATGCAGCTGATGCCAACTACACTTGGCGTTATTCTGATGGCACGTCGGCTGGTTCTAACAGTGCTTGGGAGTTCATGTACGACATAACTTACTGCTATCTCCACACTGAGGACGACAATATCGAGGCTCCTGTCGAAGGCGGTGACTATGATATTAGTTTCCTCTCTTTCTACTCTTCAACTTATCCTTGGACAGTTGAGGGTGTAGACGGAAATGATGTCCCCGAATGGATTACTGTTGGTGGCTTCGAAGATGTGCTCGAAACAGTCGATGGTAAACAAGGCTACTCCGGTGAGACCAACTGGATTATAACTGTTGCTCCCAACGAGGGTGAGGCTCGCGAGGCCGACATCCGCGTATTCTACGATGGTGCAGAGGAAATTATCCACGTCTCTCAGGCTGGTGGTGGCGCAACTCCGCTGCCTGGTGACGTTAACCTCGACGGCAACGTGAATACTGGTGACGTGAGCGCTGTCTATGCTGTTATCCTCGGTACTGAGACCGATCCTGGTTTCATCGAGCGTGCTAATGTCAACGGTGACGGCAACGTAAACACCGGTGACGTATCGGCTCTCTACAGCATCATTCTTGGCAACAACTAATTTATTGTGAAAAAGTGATAATAGAAGAGTTATTCTCACTATAGCACTATAAATATCCTATGTGTGTGGCGGATCCCCTCAAAGGGAATCCGCCACACTGCATGTTATTGTTATTTGAAGGTTCTTATCCCTTCGGGCTGCCTAATAGTTCAAAGGGTAGGGCAGAAGTGATGGTGACGTCGGCGAAGTCGCCTATGGCAAGTTGCTTTGACTTGTCGACGAGCACCTCGGGATCGACCTCTGGCGAGTCGTATTCTGTGCGCCCTATGTAGTAGTCGCTCTCTTCGCGGTCGATAATCACTCGCTGCGTGGTCCCGATTTTGGCCTCTTGGTGTGAGAGCGATATTTCCTCCTGCAGCGCCATCAGTTGTGCGAGGCGTTCCTGCTTCACTTCGGCGGGGATGGTGTCGTTAAGGTGTCTCGCGGCCCAAGTGCCGGCCTCTTTACTGTAGGCGAATGCCCCCATGCGCTCGAACCGCGTCGAAGCAACCCATTCCATCAATTCGTCGAACTCGCGTTCGCCTTCGCCTGGGAAACCCACCATGAGCGTGGTGCGAAGGTGGATGCCGGGCACTTGCTCGCGTAATGTGTCAATCAGGCGTATGGTGGCCTCGCGGTCGATGTGCCGGCGCATATTCTCCAGCACCGGGTTGCTGATGTGCTGCAGTGCGATGTCGAGGTAGTTGCACACGTTGGCGCGATTCGCCATCACCGGCAACAGTTCCATGGGGAACTGGGCCGGGTAGGCATAGTGCAGACGTATCCACTCCACGCCCTCGATGTCGGCCATGCGATCCACCAGCTCGGGCAGCGCCTGCCGTCCGTAGATGTCGAGTCCGTAGCTCGACAGGTCCTGTGCGATGACATTGAACTCTTTCACGCCTCCGGCGGCCAAACGTCGCGTCTCATCGAGCAGAAGCTCCATGTAAACCGACTTGTGTCGTCCGGTAATCAGCGGAATGGCGCAGAAAGCGCAGAAGCGGTCGCAGCCTTCGCTGATTTTCATATATGCGTAATGATTGGGCGTGGTGAGCACACGCTCGCCGGCCAGGTCGTTGTGGTAGGCCTTGCCCAAATCGGTGAGCATCTCTTTCCAGTTGAATTTGCCGTAATAGCGGTCCACTTCGGGAATTTCCTCGGTTAGGTCGTGCATGAACCGCTCGCTCAGGCATCCCATCACTACCAGTTTCTTGATTTCGCCACGCTCCTTTGCTTTGCACAGCGAGAGGATGGTGTCGATCGACTCGGTCTGTGCGTCCTCGATGAAGCCGCACGTGTTCACCACCACAATCTCGCCGCTCACGCGCGACGGATTGTGTTCGATGCGGTAGCCTGCCGCTTGGAACTGTCGCAACAGATGTTCGCTGTCGACCAGGTTTTTAGAGCAACCCAGCGTGATGATGTCCACCTTATTCCGTATCATAACAGCAATTTCGGTTTAAAACTCCATTTTTGATAGAAGAACATAAGGCATTGGCCAACTCTTAAGAACATAGGACTTTACACATAATCAATAAAAACGTATGTTCTTAATCGGGTTTCAGAGGCTTTTGTTCTCTTGTTGGAGTGTTGTTTACTTGCCGAAGAGGGATTTCACGAACTCCTCCTTGCGGAACACCTGCAGGTCGGTCATCTGCTCGCCTAGGCCGATGTATTTAACCGGAATCTGGAACTGGTCGCTGATGCCGATTACCACGCCGCCTTTGGCGGTGCCGTCGAGCTTGGTGATGGCCAAGGCGTTCACCTCGGTGGCCGCCACAAACTGTTTTGCCTGCTCGAAGGCGTTCTGTCCGGTGCTGCCGTCAAGCACAAGCAATATCTCGTTGGGAGCGTGGTCCACCACCTTCTTCATCACGTTCTTGATTTTGGTGAGCTGGTTCATCAGGCCCACGTTGTTGTGCAGTCGTCCCGCGGTGTCGATAATCACCACGTCGGCACCCTGTGCCTTCGCGCTGGCTACCGCGTCATAGGCCACCGACGCCGGGTCGGTGCCCATCGTGTGCTTGATTACCGGAACGTCGACGCGGCGGCCCCAAATTTCCAGCTGCTCGTCGGCCGCGGCACGGTACGTGTCGGCGGCTCCAAGCACCACTTTGTTCCCGGCTTGCTTGTATTGGTATGCGAGCTTGCCTATGGTCGTGGTTTTGCCTACACCGTTCACGCCAACCACCATAATCACATAGGGCTTTTTGTCGGCCGGAACGGTGAAGTCGTCGAGTTCCTCGTTCTCGTTGCTGGCCAGCAACTGTGTGATTTCGTCGCACAGCAGGTCGTTCAGTTCCTCGGTGCCGACATACTTGTCGCGAGCTACACGCTCCTGGATGCGGTCGAGAATCTTCAGCGTGGTGGTTACGCCAACGTCGCTGGTGACAAACACCTCCTCAAGGTTGTCGAGCACGTCGTCGTCGATTTTCGACTTACCCACCACGGCACGCGCCAGCTTGCTGAACATGCCCTGCTTGGTTTTCTCCAGCCCCTTGTCGAGGGTCTCTTTCTTCTCGCGTGAGAAGAAATTCTTAAAAAATCCCATTTTTATCCTTTCTTTAGTTTTGTTTGCGTTATGAACCGCAAAATTACAAAAAAATAATGAAATGGCGGCTCTTTTCGTAATTTATTTTGCGATTACTTTTGAGAAGCGCACTTGGCTGCGGTAGACGGGGAATTTCACGGTAAGGATTACGCCCGACTCGATGCTGGCTTGCACGTCGTCGTCGAGCGGCTCGTGCATCGAGTCAACCCAGCTTGCGGTGTAAACGTCGGTGAAGATGGTTTTCTTGAGCGTGCCCTTGAGCATGCCTTCCTGCCAGCCGTCGGGGTTGACCTGCGCACCATCCACATAGATTATGTCATAGCTGTCCATGCCCGCGTCGACCAGCGCAACGGTGTATTTACCGCCGAGCTTGAGCCAACCGTCGTCGATATCGCGGTCGAGATAGGTCCAGTAGCCCTCAACGGGGTTGCTGCTTTGTGAGAAATGGTCGTCGAGCATCGAGCGGCTCCAGCCGGTGGACTGGCGCACAACTGGATGCGTGTCGCACCACAGCACCGAACGCTCCGTGGCCGTAAGCGCGCCGGAGCCGGTATACACTCCACACCGGAAGACACCCTCAAGAGCCCGGACAGGCGACGAGAACAGTTCGTTAAGCTCACGCTTGCCGCCCATAACCCTCACAGTCGACCCGTCGCACTCAATGCCCACAACATTGAAATCGTCCTCGAGCGAGAATCCCTTTTCAAACGTCGCGCTGTCGATGGCGCTCTCGATGCCTGCCGCCACTTCACTGAGCTTCACCATTATGGTGCGGCGGTCAAGCACATCGTCGTGGAGCGCGCTGTTGTCGCAACGGAAAGTTACTTTCATGTAGTTGCCTTCATCGAGGTAGTTGAACACGATTCCCCACTCGGGATTAACGACCTTGCTGACAGCACCGTCGATGCCGGTGACGCGGTAGCCCTTGCCGGCGCGATTGTGACGGTTGGCGATGCGAACATAGTAGCGGTAGCGATCGCCTGAGGCTATCATCGTGCTGTCGAGGTTAAGAAGCGGTTCTACACTGTTGTTGTCTTCGAGCAGCATGCCGTCGTCTACAGTCGTGTGACGCTCCAGCGGTTCGAAATCGTTGAAACGTGTGGCATAAATCGTACGTCCGGACAGTGGCGTGAATATACTTACCAGTATGAGCAGGAATATGGCGCGTGTCATTGTTGTTTGCTTTTTCGTGTGCAAATTTATAATATTCTGTGCTAATACAGCCTCTGTGGACCGCTTTTTTTGAGTTTTTGGTACTTTATTGCGGCATAAATGTCGGTTAAATGCGTTTTTTTGTCGATTTTTGTTGTTGTGTTTACTTATTTATTGTACTTTTGCAATCGGAACTATAGAATATTAACTTTTAAAAACCTAAAAGAGACTATTATGAAGAAATTATTGTCTGCATTAATGAGTGTGATTATTCTGGTCACATTTACCGCTTGTGGTTCTTTGAATCAGCAACAGCTTGGTACACTTCTCGGTGCTGGTGGCGGTGGCGCTCTGGGTGCCGGTATTGGCGCTTTGATCGGTAAAGGCAAAGGTGCCGCTATCGGTGGCGCTGTCGGCGTGATCGCCGGTGGTGTGGCAGGTACGCTCATCGGCAAGCACATGAAGAAGAAAGCCGACGAGATTGCAGCTAAGGTCGACGGTGCTCGTGTCGACACTGTGACCGATGTCAACGGTTACACTGCTGTGAAGGTCACCTTCGACGAGGGTATCCTCTTCGCTTTCGGTAAGAGCGACCTCAGCAACAGCGCTAAGAACTCGCTGAACAACTTCGCTCAGGCTCTTATCACCGAGCCCAACACCGATGTGCAGATCTACGGTCACACCGACAATGTGGGTACACGTGCAGCTAACGACAAGGTATCGCAGCAACGTGCCGATAATGTACGCAACTACTTGGTTAACAAAGGTGTGCCTTCGTATCGTATGACGGCTAAGGGTCTGGCTTACGACTATCCCGTGGCTTCGAACGACACCGACGCCGGTCGCGCACAGAACCGCCGTGTAGAGGTGTACATCAGTGCCAACGACACGATGATCAACGATGCCAATAGTGGTAATCTCCACTAATTGTTTAACTTATTACATCGACCGGCTTTCATCGAAATAGCCGGTCGATGTTTGTTTAATCTTTAACTCATTTCTCCGATGAAACGTACTCTTTTTGCCGTGGTTGTTTCGGTCGTTGCGGCTACGGCTGCTTGGGCGCAGGATTTCACCGATATCGACACTCTCTGCTTCTACGACGCGTTGCAGTTCAGGGTAATCAACAAGGCTTTTGACAATTCGCTCACGCCTTATACCAGAATACCCGCATATCTTAAAGACAGTGTAAGGCCCGATCTGTGGGAGAGAGCGAAATGCTCCAGTGGCATGGCGATACGTTTTGCCACCGATTCCAAGGCGATTGCCGTGAGGTATAATCTGCTCACCAATATGCACATGGCGCATATGGCCGACACCGGAATCAAGGGTACTGACCTTTATGTGCTTGACGAAGAACACGGGAAATGGGTGTTCCTTAACTGCAACCGCCCTCGAAAGGACTCTATACAGCAGAAAGTTTATGTCGACAAACTCGACGGCCTCTTGCACGAGTATATGATTTACCTGCCGTTATACGACGGTGTGAACTGGATGCAGATTGGTGTGGACAGCACCGCAACAATCACCATGCCCACATACGACAACCCGAGGATAGGGAAGAAGTTTGTGTTCTACGGGACAAGCATACTGCAAGGCGGCTGCGCGACACGCACGGGCATGGTGGCAACAAGCATACTGCAGCGCGAACTGGGGGTCGAATGTGTCAACATCGGCATAAGCGGTGAAGGGAAGATGGACTTCTGTATGGCTCGGGCTATGGCTCAGATTCCCGATGTTGAGGCCTACATCATCGACCCAATTCCGAATTGCACCAAAATGATGTGCGACACGCTTACCTACGATTTCATCAACATTCTCCGAACTATGCGGCCTGAGGTTCCCATCTTTATGGTTGAAGGACAGAAATATAGTTATGAGGATTACAACTCGTTCTATGCCTCTTATCTCAAAGAAAAGAATTCGGAATACCATAAGAACTATATGCGGCTGCGCAATGAGAATCCGCGCAACCTTTATTATATAGATAGGGATAACCTTTGGGGACCCGACAACGAGGGTACCGTCGACGGTATTCATCTTACCGACATCGGATTCTATTTCTATGCCCAGAAACTGAAACCTTATTTGCAGGCTGTGCTCAAAGGTGAGCCTGTGCCTTTCCAGGACATAGTGAACGTTGACCAATGGTGATTTCCTTCATTATACTCGACGCCGCGGCTTTAATCGAGGACGTCAATAACGCCATCTGGACCTATGCGCTCATTGGCGCGCTCGTGGTGTGCGGTCTGTATTTCACATTCCGCTCGCGCGGCGTGCAGATCAGGATGTTCTTCGAGATGTTCCGTCTACTCGGCGAGTCGGGAGATAAGCACGATGGCAAGAACCATGTGTCGTCGTTTCAAGCGTTCGCTGTATCGGTCGCCACTCGTGTGGGCACAGGAAACCTGGCCGGGGTGGCTACGGCTATCGCTCTCGGTGGGCCGGGGGCGGTGTTCTGGATGTGGATGATTGCCATTGTGGGCGCTGCAACTGCTTTCGTTGAGTCTACGCTGGCCCAGATTTTCAAACAACCCTCAAAAGATTCTTTTATCGGCGGACCGGCTTACTATATCCTTTACGGAATGAAAAACCGTTGGCTTGCCGTCACTTTCGCTGTGCTCATTACCCTCACTTTCGGTCTGTCCTATAATTCAGTTCAGGCCAATACCCTATGCGGTGCGATGGATAAAGCCTTCGGGCTTGATCCTATCTATGTAGGCATTGCGATTGTCGTGTTGAGTTTGCTTATCGTTTTCGGAGGTATCAAGCGCATCAGTCAGGTGAGCAGCGTGATTGTGCCCATCATGGCTATCGGTTATTTTATTCTCGCTTTGGTGGTTGTGGCGATGAATTATAAACACTTCCCGAGTGTGATAAAGCTCATCGTAAGCGACGCATTCGGCTTCGGACAGGCGGCCGGTGGGGCTATAGGCATGGCGATTTTGCACGGTGTGCGACGCGGTGTCTTCAGCAACGAAGCGGGCGAGGGATCTGCGCCAAATGCAGCCGCCACCGCGTCGACCAGCCACCCCGTGAAACAAGGACTTATTCAGTCGCTGGGAGTGTTTACCGACACGCTGCTCGTGTGTTCTTGTACAGCGTTCATTATTCTCATTAGCGGTATATATGGCAACACCGGATACGACGGCATCAAACTCACCCAAGCCGCGTTGTCGTCACAGATAGGGGAGTGGGGAGTGACTTTTATAGCAATTGCTATTTTCTTCTTCTCGTTTTCCAGCATCATCGGCAATTACTATTACGGTGAAGCCAACATACGCTTCCTTACTGAAAAGCGGTGGGTAATCGAAATATTCCGTATACTTTCAGGCGGGGTGATGGTGATGTTCGGTGCTATGGCAAGCTTGAAACTGGTGTGGAGCGTGGGCGATATCTTTATGGCGCTGCTCACAGCTTGCAACCTTGTGGCGATAATCACACTGTCTAAATACGCTTTCCGGGCGCTCGACGACTACCGGGATCAAAAACGTCGAGGAATAAAGTCTCCAAAGTTCAACCCATCCCTCTTCCCCGACCAGCACCTACCAGGCTGGACAAACAAATAAACACCTTAATATATTTACGTCATATTTACTATTGCCCCTTCCGCCGGGTCAAAGTAAAATGTGAGTTGCGCCACGCTTGTAAGATGCGTGGCGCTCCACCCATGTATGATGTAATATGTATAATGAAAACCCAAATCATGCCCACCATGCCACCGCCCACCACAGAGTCAACTGTCTCGCAACACTGTTGCAGCCCCAACCACTGTCCCACCAAAGAGTCAACTATGCTGCAACACTGTTGCAGCCCCAACCCAAGCCCCCGAGAACTCCAAGCCCTACGAGCGCCCAACCACTGTCCCAACATAGTCACGAACATAGTCACAACAAGTGTCCCAGCCAGTGCCAATGCATGTATAAC
>JBGUHM010000113.1:0-6580 GCA_045112115.1 Sodaliphilus sp.
CCTCACAGGCATCACGAAGTTCTCGCAGATGTCGATTTTCTCGACCATCAACAATCTGAAGAACATATCGATGGACCGTGAAATGGAAGGAATCTGCGGCATTACCGCTCTAGAGATGGAGGAGAATTTTCGTCCCGAAATCGAGCAGATGTCCAAGGTTTATAAAGTGGACCACGACGAAATGTTGGAAATGCTCCGCAGCCGCTACGACGGCTACCGCTTCGGCCCCGGATTGACCGAGATTTACAACCCGTTCAGTCTGGTGAATGCCTTCGGCGACCTGATGCTCAAGGACTATTGGTTCGGAAGCGCGACGCCTTCGGCCCTGCTGAAGATTATGGACTTGTACAACTTCCAATTGTCCGACATCGAGGGTGAGACCATGTATGAGAGTGATTTCGACCAACCGTTCGACAATATGGAGAGCGCCATACCCATCCTCTATCAGAGCGGGTATCTCACAATCAAGGACTACGAGTTTGAGGACAACGTTTACACTCTGGGCATCCCCAACGGCGAGGTGTACAGCGGACTGTACAACACGCTAATGCCGCGCTACCTCAATCCCTCGCAGAGTGCCAACACCGCATTGTTGATGGCTGTTCAGCGGGCCGTGCGCACCGATGATATCGACACCGCGCTTGAGGCTGTGAAGAAATATCTCTCGGCGCTACCCTATGATTTGAGCAACAAGACTGAGAAAGACTTCGAGACTATACTGAAGATTATGTTCGACTGTCTGGGCATCAGGACGCTGACCGAGGTGAAGAACGCCCGCGGCCGCTGCGACGTGGTGCTGAAGAACCGCAAGACGATTTACGTGCTGGAGTTGAAGATCGACGGCAAAGCCACCGTAGACGAGGCTCTCGCCCAAATCAACGAGAAGGACTACCTAATTCCCTACTGGAACGACCGCCGCCGGAAGGTGAAGGTGGGCGTCGTGGTCGACCCCGAGGCCCGCACCATCAAGGAGTGGAAAGTGGAAGAATAATAACTAAATCCCATAAGATTATGAAAAAACTACTTTTTATATTATTCATTATGACGGCGTTAAGTGCCCACGCCTATGATTTCAAAGTGGGCGACTTAGTGTACAACATCAACACCGACGACAACACGAAGGTGAGTGTAACCTACACCAGCAACGTCATATATGCGGACCCGACGCAGAACAACTACTATGGCGTGACCGACGTCAATATCCCCGAGACAGTGAAATACAATGGCAAGACCTATACTGTAACGGGAATTGACGCACATTCATTCCAGTATACCGGCATAAAGTCAATTAAAATACCCAAGACACTGAACCACATCGGGGCATTTGCCTTCCTTGGCTGCAACCAACTGACAACACTGTATATCAATGATCTGGCTGCTTGGTGCAATATTACCTTCGACTACATCCCGGGCGATATTTATGCCATGTCGTGTTGCCCGACATATGACGTTTCAGATCCAATCGTATATGTGAACGGTAAGTTGGCAGCCGATATCGTGCTTCCTTCCTCGGTGACCGAAATCAAATCGTGCACATTCTACAATTGGGAATCGATGACATCCATCACAATCAATAAGAACCTGAAGAAGATCGGTACCAATGCGTTCACCCGGAGCAACAACCTCACTGCCGTCAAGATTCCCGACATTGAGACCTGGTGCAATATAGAATTTATAGACAATCCCCTCACTACTGCCAAACATTTGTACATCAGTGACCAGGAGGTAAAGAATCTGGTGATTCCAGAGAGCGTGACCGAATTGTCGAGCGGTATATTCCGAAATTGCTTGTCGCTGGAAACAGTAAAGTTGCACCGCAAACTCACCACAATCGGCGTCATGGCATTTCAGGGATGCCAAAACTTGACCTCTATAACTATTCCGTATAGCGTCACCGGATTATATCGCCAGACGTTCTACAGCTGTCCGAATTTGACATCCGTTTATCTGGAGAGTTACACACCTATTGAATGCAAGTCGGCATTCAATAGTTCTCTGACGGCATACGTGCCAAGTCGTCACGTAAGCGAATACAGAAAGGCTGACGGTTGGAAATCCTACGCCATTGCTCCTTGGGATCCGTTCCCTGGCGACTTGAACGAGGATTATGAGGTGAACAGCGGCGACGTAAGCGCACTTTACAACGTCATTCTGAGCGGTGGAACCGACTATGACCTCAACGGCGACGGCACAGTCAACGCAGGCGACATCTCTACCCTCTATCAACTCATTCTGAACAACTGATAATTATCAAACATGAGTCTGCAGAACGACATAGAGAACCTTTTCGAGCGTCAGATGGCGGAATGGCCGCTGGCAAGCGAGAACTACGGACTGATTCGTCAGGCCCCGAAGCGTTCTGTAAGGACCCTGTGGCAGTTGGGACGGCTGCAAGTGGCCTTCAACCCTACACGCAAGAAGTCGACGACAGCCAACGTAAGCCCCTCGGCCATAAAACGCCGGAAATGCTTCCTCTGCAGTGCGAACCAACCCGCTGAGCAGGAAGGACTGCGGTGGACATCCCGTAGCGGCAACAACTACCGGATTCAAGTGAATCCCTACCCCATCACCGACCGGCATTTCACCATTGCCGATACTGAACATCGCCCGCAACTCATCGCTGGCCGACTGAACGACATGCACGAACTCGCCGAACTGCTACCCAATTACGCCATCCTTTACAACGGTCCTCGTTGCGGTGCCTCGGCACCCGACCATTTCCATTTCCAGGCAGTGCCGGCTGCGAGTCTGCCCCTTACAGGCTGCTACTTCACAGGTGACATGCTAAATAAACTTAAGAGTGGCAAGGATGTATACCTGATTTCGCAAAACAGACTGTGGTGTCCAAATATCAGCATCGTGGTACACGACGGAAATAGTGCCGACCGCTACGGCACCAAGGTGTTGAACTGCCTGCCACTCAAGCGTTACGACCACGAGCCCAAGTTCAACATCGTTTGCTGGAAAGAAAAAACGCAGAATCTCTCGTTCATCACAGTCCTGCCGCGAAAATGCCACCGGCCGCCCAACTTCGGCACCGGCAAGGGCCTGTATTTGGTTTCACCCGGGGTCATCGACATGGCCGGACTCATCACCACGGTAAACGAGGAAGACTACCGCAGACTGCAATGGGACACAGTGGATACGATTTTGAGAAGTGTGGCCTACGACTCGCTGCTTTTCGACAACATAATAGAACAAATCAAACGACTAAAACTATAATATCAAATGGACAAAAGTAAAATACCTCAGGTAAGAGTGGGCATCATGAACGAGCCCGTGGTCGAATTTGTGCTCAACAACGACTACGTGGTTCCAGGGATGGAAACGCGCCACAGCGGCCACCAGACAGCGAAGGCCGACAACGGCAAGGTGCTGTGGAACGGCAATAAGTATGATGAACTTACATTCATGCCGCTCAATGCCGACAGCGACTCGTTTACCTTGCAAGATGTCACCATTGGCGTGAGTTTCCACTGGCGCCGCAAAGAGGACCAGACATTCCGCGGAGCGCTGAAACTCATCGTCGAGAACAACAACATCACGGCCATCAATGTGCTCAGCGTAGAGGAATACCTGTTGAGCGTCATCTCCAGCGAGATGAGCGCCACGGCGTCGCTCGAACTGCTCAAGGCCCATGCCGTGATTTCGCGCAGCTGGCTGCTGGCGCAGATGAACAAGACCTCGGTCAACGAGGCCACGATGGGTCACGAAGAAGAGAGCGACGATGTCGACATCAAGTGGTGGGACCGCGACGACCATCTGAATTTCGACGTATGCGCCGACGACCATTGCCAGCGCTATCAGGGCATCACACGTGCCAGCACCGACACCGTTCGCGAAGCCATCGAAGCCACTTGGGGACAGGTGCTCACCTACGGCGGAGAGTTGTGTGACGCACGCTTCAGCAAGTCGTGCGGCGGTGTGATTGAGGAATTTGAGAACTGCTGGGAGAACCGCCACCACGACTACCTCTCGGCACGTCGCGACAGTGACGACGAAGACAACTTCCCCGACCTCACCCGCGAAGACAACGCCGCCGAGTGGATACTCTCGTCGCCCGAGGCCCATTGCAACACCCACGACCCGGAAATCCTCTCGCAGGTGCTCAATGACTATGACCAAGAAACCACCGATTTCTTCCGCTGGAAAGTGGAATACACCCAGGACGAACTGAGCGAACTGCTGCACAACCGCACCAATGTGGATTACGGCCGTATACGCGACCTGCAGCCGGTGGCCCGCGGCACCAGCGGACGACTCTACAAACTGAAAATTGTAGGTGAAAAGGTGACCCGCACCATTGGCAAGGAACTCGCCATACGCTACGCTCTCTCGCCGTCGTGTCTCTACAGTTCGGCATTCATCGTCGAGAAGCACGATGTCGATGCCGACGGCTTCCCCGCAAAATTCGTGCTGCGCGGCGCCGGATGGGGGCACGGCGTGGGACTGTGCCAGATTGGTGCCGCCGTCATGGGTGCCAAGGGCTACAACTACCGCCAGATTCTGCTCCACTATTTCGTTAACGCCAACATCGACCGACAATACTAACACATCATATCCCCGATTATGAAAGCATTGGAAAAATTCAAAAAAAGTCCGTGGGCTTGGATTCCCACACTATACTTTGCCCAAGGATTGCCTTACGTGGCAGTGATGACCATTTCTGTCATCCTCTACAAACGAATGGGTATGTCGAACACCGACATCGCCCTATACACCGGCTGGCTCGGCCTACCGTGGGTTATCAAACCCTTCTGGAGCCCGTTTGTCGACATCATCAAAACCAAACGCTGGTGGGTTCTCATCATGCAGTGGGTCATCGCCATTGCCCTGGCGGGCATCGCCTTCACCATCCCCACGGCGTGGTGGGTGCAGTTCACATTCGCCATCTTCATGCTGATGGGTTTCGCCAGCGCCACACACGACATTGCCGCCGACGGTTTTTACATGCTGGCACTCGATGAGCATGAGCAGTCGATGTTTGTGGGTATCCGTTCCACATTCTACCGCATTGCCACCGTCTTCGGACAAGGTATCCTTGTGATGCTCGCCGGATATATAGAGTCGAACTCCGGCCTCGATCCACTCGAGGTGAAACTGAGCGCCGACCCAAAGATGGAAGCCATAGAGGCCGCCATACCGGAAACCGCGGCTAACGACCGTAAAGGCGAGCCGCGATTCGAGGTGGTGGGTCAAATGGCGCTGCCCGTGGCTGTACCCGCCGACAGCGCGTTCCGCGATAAGGCCAAGTCGCTTAAAGACTCGGTGAACAACGCCAACATCGCCAACGGCTTCTATGCCGCCGAGCCCGACTTCGTGCGCGACGACAAGATTGTCTCGACCGATGACGACGCCAAGGAGCCCGCAGTGATGGTTGTCAACAGTTATAAATGGAACAACGACCATTTCGACTACTACTGCCACAAGGAAGGAGCCAACGAACAGGTGGTGGTCGACGGGTCGAAATGCAAGAAATTTGAGTCGAAAGGCGCCTTCGTCGCCTCGCTTGAGAATTTCCTTCGCAATCACTTCCCCGACCCGTTCCAGAACGCCAAGGCTAAAGACAACAACTTCGCCATTGTTGCCGTGCAACTCAACGGCGACCTTAAGCCTGGAAAGGAATATGTGCTCAATATCGAGAATACCGAAGGCAGCACCGACATCAGCCTCGGACAACTCAAAAACCGCTTTGTGTTCAACGACAAGAACTGGGACAAACCCGCCTACCTGATTGTAAATGTCGACAACAAGGTGAAGGAGCCCATTGCATCGACCTATACGGGCACCTCGGGCAAAATCCCCATGGCCTGGGCGATTGTGTTTGTCACACTCTCGGTGTTCTTCTTCCTGGTGGTGCTTTACCACACCTGGGCTATGCCGAAACCCGCAGCCGACAAGAGCGAGACGAAGATGACCGCCAAGGACATCACCAAAGACTTCATCGCGACGTTCAAGTCGTTCTTCACCAAGTTCCCGCTGTGGCAGACAGTGGCCGCCATCACCTTCATGCTGTTCTACCGCTTCCCGGAAGCACAGCTGACAAAAATCATTATGCCGTTCCTGCTCGACCCGCTTGACAAGGGTGGTCTGGCATTGTCGACCACCGAGGTGGGAATCGTCTACGGCACTGTGGGCATCATCGGCCTGACCATAGGCGGCATCATAGGCGGCATCGTGGCAGCCAAGGGCGGTCTGAAGAAATGGCTGCACCCCATGGCTTGGAGTATGTCGCTCACATGCCTGACGTTCATCTATCTGGCATTCACTCAGGACCAGTCGTTCCTGACCATCAACATCTGCGTGTTTGTCGAGCAATTTGGCTACGGCTTCGGTTTCACGGCCTATATGCTCTACCTCATCTACTACAGCGAAGGCAAGTACAAGACGGCCCACTACGCCATCTGCACCGGTTTCATGGCTCTTTCGATGATGATGGGAATGATGGCCGGCTGGCTTGAAGACATCATCGGTTACCAGAACTTCTTCGTGTGGACGATGATTTGCTGCCTGTTTACCATCGGTGCCGCGTTCATCATCAAGGTCGATCCGTCGTTCGGCCTGAAGAAAGACGACAAAG
>JBGUHM010000114.1:0-16112 GCA_045112115.1 Sodaliphilus sp.
TTGCCGGGTTGAGGCTGCGACGGAGCGCGGTCCACGGGCGCTGCCGGTTTTGAGGGCACTTTTGCAGATGCTGAGGCAGCAAGTGCGGGCGCAGGCTCTTTAACTTCCTCCACATCGATAATGACGTCTTCCTGCTTTTCGGGTTCTTTAGCTTGTGCAACCTCTTTACGAGCCGACTTGCTTTTCTCAATCTTCTGCTTTAAATCCTTGATGTTTATACGTTTTACCGCCTGACCGCCTTTGCTGTCTTTCTTCTCAGGAGTCGACGGCTTTTCCTCAACAAGTTCTACCTCGTCGGCATCGACAATAGCTTCAACCACCTCTTCGCCGGCCTCTTTAGGCTCCTTGATACCCAATTTATTGGCAAGTGCGTATAAGTCTTTGACACTCTGAGGACGTTGCCGGCGCGCTGGCTTCATCATCGCGATAATTAGTTCGCGGACAGCCTTACTCGTCTCCTTCCGGAAATGGAATGCGCCAGAACCCTGCTCGATGATGTCGCCCGACATGGGTGGCTTGTTCGCCGTAACCATGCTGTACAACGTCGCTCCAAGGGCGTAGATGTCGGTCCAAGCGCCGAAGTTCTCCAGCTGCTGGTCAACTTGCTCACTCGGAGCGTAACCCGGAGTATAGCACATCGCCGTGCGAGTGGCGCCGCCGCGAGCCAGCATCTGCTTGCTTGCGCCGAAGTCAATCAGGCGCGCCACGTTGTTCTCCACCAGAATGTTGGCCGGCTTGATGTCGAGATGGAAAAAGCCCTTGCCGTGCACCTCGTTCAACGCATCGAGCATATGGAAGAAATAAAGCATCGCTTCCTTTTCGTCCAATGGTTTGTTGGTGCGGCGAAGACGGTCGCCTATGCTCTCTCCGTTGATGAAATCCATCACGTAGTAGTACGTGCCGTTCTCTTTAAACATATCATGGACGCCCACGATATGCTCGTTGCGGAGTTTGCGCAGGCGATAAGCCTCCTTGCGGAACTTATCGAGCTGCTCATTGAACTGTTCTACGCTCGTGGGCACAGCAATCTGAACCATATTGTCATGGCCACGCGTGTTTACGCCCCGCATGTAGAACTCCTTAACAGCTACGGTCTCGTCAAACTGGTTTACAGCGACGTAGGTGTTGCCGAAACCTCCGCTCGACAGATAACGCACAATACGATAGGCTCCGCGAAGAATTGTGTTCACGCGAAGCATCGAGCCTTCATTTATCTCGTTGGTTTTCATCCGGTTTACTGTTGTTTAGTTTCCTTTTCCTGAAAAATCAGGCAACAAAGTTAATAATTTTCAGCCAAATCCCGGCCCATTTCCTAAAAATTCCGACTGATGCGGCCTCGCATTTATTTCACCGGAATCTTCTCGATGCGGCGGGCATGACGGCCGCCGGCAAACGGCGTCGTGAGGAACACTCTGACCATCTCAAGCGCCTCGGCGTTGGTGACAAAACGGCCAGGCATAGCCAGAACGTTCGCATCGTTATGCTCGCGCGACAGGCGCGCAATTTCCGGCAACCAGCACAGAGCCGAACGGATGCCCTGATGTTTGTTCAACGTGATGTTGATGCCCTCGCCCGAACCGCACACAGCTATGCCGGGATAGCACTCGCCGCTCTCAACAGCCAACGCACACGGATGAGCGAAATCGGCATAGTCGCAACTGTCTTCGGTATAGGTGCCGAAGTCTTTGTAGGCGATGCCCTCGCTGTCAAGAAATGCCATCACCGCACGTTTGGTCTCCAACCCTGCATGGTCGCTGCAAAGCGCCACCGGTAATCCAGCTTTAAGAATTGTATTCTCCATAATCTAATTTATTTTCTATTTTATTTAAATACTGCCAATTATCATTAACGCAACTCCAAGGATAAGCACACACTGGTCCACAATCTTGAGGCGCACATTCTTCTCTTTGAACATGAACACTCCATAGAAAAACGCAACCAAGGCACTGCCGCGACGTATCATCGACGCTACCGACACCAGTGCGTCGGCCTGCTGAAGAGCGAAGAAATAGGTC
This sequence comes from Sodaliphilus sp., assembly GCA_045112115.1. Lineage (GTDB taxonomy): Bacteria > Bacteroidota > Bacteroidia > Bacteroidales > Muribaculaceae > Sodaliphilus. Next base: position 2,016 of record JBGUHM010000114.1, read on the forward strand.
GTGTCGGCCACTGCAATGAATACAGAAATCAGAAGTATCGACCAACGCCACTGGAAACGGTGGCTGCTATGACGCGTGAACCAGCGGCCAACCACAGCCAGCAACACCAGCATGATCACAAACTGATAGAACGAATACCACGCCTCCACCTCCAATGGATGGAAACCACTGTTCATCAGCCACTTGTCATACAGGCCACTGGCCGCCCACAGCAATACACTCAGCAGGCCGTACCACAGCCAGCGGCTGTTCTTCAGTGTGAAGCCCTCGCGAGAACCGATAAATCCCACCCACAACAGCGACACAAAGCCCAAGGCTATTCCGCACCATTGCAGCACGTTGGGACGCTCCGAGAATATAATCAGCGCACCTACAAGCACCAACACCGGGCGCAACGCGTTGATCGAACTCTGCACCGTAAGCGGCAAGTGCTTAATCGCATAATAACCCAGCAACCACGACGTGGTCACTATGCATGACTTCAGGAACATGTGCAAGTGGTCATGAAAGTCGCTGTGAATGAAACTGCCGCCGCTTATGCCCCACACCATCACCGGCGAGACAAACAGCGTGCAGAACAACGTGTTGAGCAACAGCACAACAAATACGTTGTTGCGATCCAGAGCCAACTTCTTGAATACGTCGTAGAAGCCAAGACTCAACGTCGACATTATGGCGAACGCGACCCACATGGGCTGAATATCTCCTGCTTTTTAATCGGCAAAATTACAAAAAAAATCGCAACAAGCAGGCAATTATGCCAAAAAATCGTATATTTGCACTCTCAATAATCAATAATTCATTTTCTTGCCACCAACTATTTCAATAACCCAAAAATGTTATGAACCAAAAAGAAAATAACGCGGAAAGAGCCGAAAGGCTCATCGAGAATCTTAAACGCCGACACATCGACGCCTATTTCTGCAACACTGTAGATGAGGCCATCGACAAAGTGCAGCAACTCATACCCGACGGCGCAACAGTGACTTGGGGCGGTTCGATGACAATACGCGATATGGGGCTCACTCAGGCCCTGCACAATCGCTCTACGCTGAACGTGCTCGACCGTGACCTCATCACCGACCAGCAGGAGAAACTGGCGGTCTACCTCAAGGCTTTCAGCGCCGATGTTTACCTCACCAGCGCCAACGCCATCTCCGACGACGGCGTTATCGTCAACATCGATGGCAACGGCAACCGCGTAGCAGCCATTACTTGGGGGCCGAAAAAGGTGATTTTCGTCATCGGAATGAACAAAGTAGAGCCAAACGTGAAAGCGGCTCTAGCCCGCGCGCGCTCGATAGCTTCGCCGGTCAATGCCCAGAGATTCGAAATCGACACTCCGTGCAAAGCCGACGGCCAATGCCATAACTGCAACAGCGCCGACAGCATTTGCAGCTACATCCACTTCTTGCGCAACAGCCGCAACGGTGAGCGGCACACGGTGGTGCTCGTGAACGAGTCTCTCGGCTACTGAATTGTTGAGAGAACGCGGCAAAAGATGCTGCGCTCCGCCTGAGGATGACCGACTTCAAGTCATCAAGAATGCGAAATCAATGCGAAATGGCAAAAAAATAAGCCAAAAATTTGCTGACTCGGAAAAAAGCAGTACCTTTGCACCGCTTTTCGGCAAAAAATAGCCGCGGGGTGTAGCGCAGTCCGGTTAGCGCGCCTGCTTTGGGAGCAGGAAGTCCCTGGTTCGAATCCAGGTACCCCGACAAATAATTACACGGGCTTTTCAGCCCGTGTAATTTCTTTATTATCAATAAGTATGGACATCATCAGACTCCAGCGAGGATGGCCTGGTAGAGCTCGCTGATGTCGCCGGTGTTGACGTTGCCGTCGCCGTTGAGGTCATACTTCGAGTCGGTCATGCCGCCCAGGATGGCCCTGTAGAGTTCGCTCACGTCGCCGGTGTTGACGTTGCCGTCGCCGTTGATGTCGTAAATGCTGCCGGCTCGCTCGAGCGTGGTGAACAGCGTGGATTCGGTCCACGGGGTGTAGCCGTAGCCAGTGGCCATAAATCCGCTCACCTGTACCTCATACTCGGTTGTGGGCTCGAGACCGGTGATGGTATACGGACTCAAGACGCCCGACTGCTCAGTCCATTCGCCGGCAGGGATTTCGGTGCCGTTAGCGATGAAGAAGTCGTCAACGTTCAGGTAGAACTCATCGGTCACATCGAAGTGACGGATGGCGATGTAGCCCATCTGGCCCTCGAATTCGCTCAAGTCACAGGTGTACTCGGTAAATACGGGCCGGGCCGTCGTAGTGTCGAGGAGCACGTAGGTGAAGTCTTCAATCGAGGTGCCGGTGGTCGAGGCGTAGATGGCGAAGTGCTCCAAATAGTATCTGGGATCCTGACCGCGCATCCATACCGAGAGTTTGCCGTCGAGCGCCACCTGCGGTGTAATCAGCCAGTTGTCGGGCGTGAGGATATTGCCGTTGTAACTGGCCGAACTGGCGCAGCGGTTACCTATCACTACGGGATTGCCGTAAATGTCCTCCTTCTCGGTTCCGGCCTCTTCGGGATCAAACAGATACCACGAATTTCCGTCGCCGTCGGCATCGAGGATGGTCCAGTCGCTGGGAATGCCGTTCTCGAAGCCCTCATAGAAGCCCTCACGCTGAGCGGCCTTACGATAGCGGACCTTGTACTCCTCCTGCGGACCGGTCCACTCCACTTTCGCGCTGCTGTCGGTCACCTCGCTCACCTCGGGACGCGTGGGCAGAACGTAGACATCGACAGTGGTGAACACTTCGGTGTCGGTCCAGTCCGATACGCCGCCGTCGTAGTTGGCGCGTACAGCGACCTCATAATCAGTATTGGGCTTCAAGTCGGTAACGATGTAAGGAGAGTTCACGTTTTCCTTCATTGTCCACTCATGCTCTTCGCCGTTGACTGAGAGCACGCGGATGTCGTCGATGAACATGATGTCGCCGTCGGTAGTGTTGTAGTTACGGAAGGCGATGTAACCGGTCTTTCCGACATATGCGCTCAGGTCGACAGTGCGCTTGACCCAGGCAGTGCTCTTGGGCGAACTCAGGTCGCCGGTAACCGAGCTGAAGTCGCTGATGTCGGTGCCGGTGGTCGACACATAGATGGCATAGTTCTCAGCGTAATCACCGTTGTCGCTGATCCAGTACTCGAGCTGGCCTCCGAGCGGCACCTGAGGCAGAATCAGCCAGTTGTCGGGAGCGATATCGAGACCGTTTATGTAACTGCGCGACATCATTACGTTCTTGCCGCTGTGGGCTGTAATGCCTTCTACTTGGAAACTGGCAGGCTGGACCACCTCCCAGGTGTAGCCGTCACCGTCGTTGTCGACAATCTCCCACCCGTCGGTGAGGCCTTTTTCGAAGCCCTCCTTCAGACACTCCTGAAGGACCGACTCACGGTAGCGCAGCGTGCTCGAGTCGGCAGCAGTCTCCCAAGCCACCGTGGCAGTGGTGCCACGAACGTTGCTCACCGTCATGTTTTTCGGTTTCAAGAACTGAACACGCTCAGGCGTGTAGGAAATGAGCAGGCCAGCTTCCGGTGCCGTGCCGGCGGCATGCTCCAAAATCACGTTTCCTTCAGCATCGGTGAACGTGAACGAGCACTCTTCTCCGTAATAGTTGCTGCCCCAGATGAAGTCGTAGGTCTCGCCGTAGCACAGGCGCAGCGTGCCAGTGGATGAGGCGCCGCTGGGAAGCGTGATGTCTTCTACCACTGCGCCGGTTTCGTGCAGCACCACCTGAATGTGGTTACCGCTCCATCCGTCGCTATAGGCGTCACCGAGTTCGTAGCTGATTTCAGCCATGTCGGCTTCATCACACGCCAGTGTTGTAAACTGTGCCGACACAGGCGCGCTCTCGCCACGGGGATAGACTGAGGTCACGGTCACGTCGTAGGTGGTGCCGCGAGTGAGCGCGTCGAGCTCATACGATGTCGTCGTCACAGTTTCAACGGTCCACTCATTGCTGTTGTGCTTCTTGTAACCCACTTTCCAGGCAGTTTCCTCTCCGCCGGGACTCCATGTCAACGAAGCGCTGTTGGGCGTGATATTGTCCACCACCAAGTCGTTGGGGGCATAAAAGACGTCTCCCTCGGCGGGAGTGTAGGTGAAAGTGGTCTGCGGGATGAAACCAACCGCTTCGCCGGCCACCGACTCCAGTCCGAAATAGTCGCTGCCCTGCAGAGTAGAGCCGCTGACGTTCACGCCAAGAAACGCACAGCCCTTGTAGGCGCCGGGAACGGTGTTGTACACGCCAACGAGTAAATGGCCGCCGCCGTACTCATAAGGGGTGCTGAACTCAAGATTGATGGTCTCGTGAGTACCGTCGATAGAGCCTTCATACACTACCGTGCCGCCAGTGGGGCCGGAGAACGTTGTCAACGAGGTGGAACCCACCTCTTTGAGGAATACCTTGAAATTGGCCCGGCCCCAGCTGCCGGTGGCCGGCTGCTTCAGTGACCACGTCAAGCCGGTGATGGTGCCGCCCGTCAAGTCGCTGAGCGACGACCTGTCGAGCACATACTCGCATTTCAAGTAGGTGTCGCAGCTAAAGCCGTAGATGGGCACCTTCGAGTTAGTCGCATTGCCTTGAGCCACAGTTAGTGTCTCTTGGGCCAACAGCGGAAACGCCGCCATGACCCACATCATGAACAGAAGTAATTTTTTATTCATAAATAAGTATTTATATTAACAGTATTGTGTTTTCACGCTGCAAAGATACAAAATATTATGAAAAAATATAATATATTTGTTGAAAAATATGTTCTTTATATTTGGCGGCACTTCGTCACGAAACGAACATATTTTATCACAAAACCAGCCAGAGGGCATACACATACAAAATTATTTATTACTTTTGCACCACCAAAACAACGTGTTTTGGGATAAACAACATGACAAAAGACAGCAATAATCAACGCATAGCACTGTTCCAGGGGTCATTCGACCCTTTCACTGCCGGTCACGAATCGATTGTCAAGCGAGCGCTCGGCATTTTCGATAAGGTTGTGGTGGCTGTAGTGCACAACGTAAGCAAACCGGGCTTCCTTCCCGTGGAACGACGGGTGGAAATCATCAAACAGGCCTTCGACGACGAGCCGCGTGTGAGTGTCGTCGCTTCGCAGGGGCTCACCGTCGACCTCGCCCGCGAATGTGGCGCCACGTGCCTGCTACGAGGGGTAAGGACGGTTCAGGATTTCGAGTATGAGATGACCATGGCGGCTGCCAACCGGCAGCTTAGCGGCGGCACGCTCGAAACGGTGATGCTATACACTCTGCCCGAAATGGCTCATGTGAGTTCGAGCCTCGTGCGGGAACTGGTGAAGTTCAACCAGAACGTGGATGCGTTCATGCCTTCGAAATGGGACCGCAAGCCCCTTGTATCCAATGAAAAACGCTAACAAAAAAAGATTATGAAAATTTCAAGATTTATACTTATCGCACTGTTAATGACTGCATTTGCCGGCGCTATGGCACAAAGGCTGGCCGCAAACCTGCAGAAACTCATGAATGCTGAATATGCCATCAAGCAGTTCTATGTCGACACCGTCAACGAGGACAAACTCGTGGAGAGCGCTATTGAAGGCATGCTCGAAAGGCTCGACCCGCATTCATCCTACACCAACGCCAAGGAGACCAAAGAACTCGAGGAACCGCTGCAGGGTGAGTTCAGCGGTATCGGCATTCAGTTCAACATGAAGGAGGATACTCTTTATGTGATTCAGACTATTGCCGGTGGACCGAGCGAGAGCGTCGGTATTCTCGCAGGCGACCGCATCGTCAGTGTCAACGACACCACCATCGCCGGTGTGAATATGAAGAACAAGGACATCATGAAAAGGCTGCGTGGGCCAAAAGGCACTAAGGTCAACGTCTTGGTAAAGCGGGGTGCGAAAAAGGATCTCATTCCGTTCAGGATAACTCGCGACAACATTCCTCTATACAGCATCGACGCCAAATTCATGGTTGACGAACAAACGGGATACATACTCATCTCTCGATTCGGCGCTAAAACCCACGACGAGATGGTCGAAGCCATCGAGGCTCTGAAAAAGCAAGGAATGAAACGTCTCATCATCGACCTCGGCAGCAACGGAGGGGGATACCTCAACGCGGCCAGCGACATGGCAAACGAATTCCTCGACCGCGGACAGATGATTGTTTACACACAAGGCGAGAACTCTTCAAGGCAGAATCTCAGAGCACAAGGCAACGGAAAATACCGCGACATGCAAATCGTGGTAATGGTCGACCAGTACAGCGCCAGCGCCAGCGAAATCTTCGCCGGGGCCATGCAGGACTGGGATAGAGCAATTGTAGTGGGACGTCGCACGTTCGGAAAGGGACTCGTGCAACGGCCGTTCCACTTCGAGGATGGCTCGATGATTCGTCTCACCGTGGCACGTTATTATACCCCTTCGGGACGATGCATCCAGAAGCCCTATGTCAAAGGCGATAAGAAAGCGTACGAGGAAGACCTCGCCGACCGCTCCACAGCAGGTGAGTACTACCACATCGACAGCATTCCTTTCAACGATTCGCTGCGATACCAGACTCTGCGAGCCGGACGTGCCATCTACGGCGGTGGTGGCATTGTGCCCGACATCTTCGTACCTCTTGACACCACCGAATACAGCGTCTACTATCGCGACATGATGGCAAAAGGCATTATCAACCAATACGCAATCGACTATGTAGACCGGCATCGAAAAGACATCGAACGTGACTACCCAACTCTCGAAGACTTCGACCGCAAGTTCCAGCTGACTGAAAAAGACTTGAACGACTTCGTTGAGCGAGGACGGCGCGACAGCGTAAAGTATGACGAGAAGCAGTTCCAAACGTCAAAGAATGTATTCAAGTCTATGATTAAAGGACTCATTGCACGTGACGTCTACCGCGACACTGGAGCTTACACTTACATAATGCGACACCGCAACCAAGATCTCGACGCGGCAATAGCCATTCTCAACGACAACCGACAGTACCAGAAACTGCTGCAGAACGGCAACCCGGAGTACGAGCGCATTGCTCTCAAGCAACACCAGGCACGAGAGGCCGCCAAGAACAAAAAAGACAAAAAGAAATAATAACGTGCCCCCGTCAAGGCAATGAGCGACTTTGTCGCCAAAAAAAAGCGGACGCAACAGCGCCCGCTTTTATTCGGTCTACGGCACAAACATCTATCTGTTAGCGGGATATCAAATCACAAATATAACACGGACCGTCCCTGAAAAGATGCGGCGCGTGCTTTAATACGCTTATTTCAACTCTTTACATCCCGATTACATTTTCGTCAGAATCCGAAGAACCGGTAAAGATAATCTTATAGATTGCGGTAACATCACCGACATTAACAAATCCGTCTCTATTGACATCAGCTTTTGAGTGATATTTGGTATTCAAACCAAGGCATACCTCATAAAAAGTAGAAATGTCATCCGCATTCACAACTTGGTCTAAATTGACATCACCCACAAGCGTCCACATTCTGTCAATAAAAGCCACATGTTGCGCTAAACGAGAAAACATAATATTTACACGCGATTGATATGCACTACCGGTAAGAATGCTGATGCCCCAGCGCTTGTTGTTACAGATAACAGCAGGCTCAATGCCATTGGCAAAATCATGTATATACTCACAGAACGCTTCATACTTCTCAGGGTAGAATTCGGCCCATAATTCACGAACACGAGTTTGGAATGCCGGGAATTTCACTATTTCAGAAATCCAATGATTGGTGACATAACTTGGGAAACCCGGGGTCTTCTCATAAAGAAAATGCTCAAAATTACTGTCACGCCAGTGTCCCCATGCGCTTCCGTAATCCCAAACCGGGCCAAAGATTATTTTTGTATCGGCACCGCGATCTTTATGCCAATAGCAGCTACCGCTGAAACTCTCAATATTATCAACCACCTCATTGACAAAATAGAAGCGAGCCAGCGCGTCGAGATCCACATATTCCTCCCACTCTCGGCTATTTTTATCCTCTACATATAGCAGCCTATCTACTTTTGTGGCGAGATTTACAAGATAACTGTATTGTTCCTGACTCAACACTTCTGGTGAATGATAGGTTAGACTAAGTAACTGACCGTCTCCATCAACAACTATTAATTGGCTTGTGTCCACATGATTGTCTATCTCTACCAGCCAACCGCCTGTTATATTCTCAGGGTCTACTTCTTCATCGGCCTGTTCAACGATGTTCACCCTGTCTTTATCTACGCGGATATGCTCGGTAATAAAATACAAGCCTACATAGTCACCGTTGAGAACCAATTCAACCGGTTTATGACCTGGTGTCCACTCAAGCCCCATCATGCGGCTCAACTGAAAACCCATCTCATCGTTTGTAAATGAGCCGTTCTCATGGTGGGCCATAAGGCACCAATGTTTGCTCTTGTTCATTCCTAATAGAGACTGCTTAGTCTCCAACTTTATACGGTAGGGCTTTTTCTCATAACTCCACGACGCATTGCCACGGCCTTTGATTTGCAGTGGAAGGGGGGCCTCCGCGCTGCCAACCGACTCAACACCTTCTATTCCATTGGCATCAAGATAATAGTTTCCCTGAAGATAGGTTTCCTTCGATGTAATAGGCTCTGAGCCCTTTGTATTAACATACAACACAGGCAGTGTGCCGGATAAGTATTCTGCGGGATTGTGTAAAGTCACCTCGTTGTCGGCAAACGACATCGTTGGGAATACACATAAAAGTGCCAATAACAACAACCATCTCTTGTGAAAATTCTTCATATTCCTTGTTTTTTAATTATTTATTCAAAGGGGTTCTCACATTTAACAAGAGCCATGCCATGTGACGGTATAATCTCTTTTTGAAACTAAGGCTTTAAATACTTAATAGAGACAATGCGCCACAAAGTTAAACTTTTTTTTCGAATGGTGTTTAGTTTAAGACCAAATTATATAAAAACATTCTGCTTGGTCAATGGTCTACGGAACAAACATCCTGACTCCTGCTGGATGGCATGTCACTTTCAGGTCGGCTGGCATTGTCAGCGGCTCGCCGTCGACATGCATCACGTCGGCCGATGGACGATGTATCGTCACGCTCTTGGTGCGATAAATAGTAACATGCGTGTTGCGGTCCATGCGGCGAGTGAACAAATCCAATCCCATCAGAGGGCTGGCCAAACGGCTGAATGGCGTCATCACCACAACGTCAATCTTTCCGTCCTGCATGCTCGCATGCGGTGAAATGAACGCGTTGTTGCCGTATTGAGCAGCGTTGGCGCAAGCCACCACAAAAGCGTCGACCTCCAACTCCTGACCATCAATCTCAATGCGGTAGTGCGTCGGCTTGAAGTTTACATAGGTCTGCAGCGCGGTACGGACATAAGTCAACGCTCCGCGATGGCGCTTGCGGGCAAAATTGTCCGCGACAGCCGCATCGAAACCCATGCCGCATGTACACACAAACGGCGTGTCGTTCAACATACAGTAATCCATAGGCTCGACCTTGTCGCGGTTAATCAACTCAAGCGACTTGCGGACGTTCAGCGGCACTCCCAAGTGTCGTGCCAGACCGTTGCCACTGCCACAAGGAACAATGCCCAAAGCAACTTCGCTGTCACGCAATGCAGCGGCGGCTCCATTCACCGTGCCGTCTCCGCCTACGGCTATCACTCCGTAGTACCCGCCGGATATCGCTTCCTTCGACAGGTCGTGGACATGGTTCTCGCGTTCAACCATGCTCAACTCGATGTCGAAACGCTCTTTGTCCAGTATCTCATCGATGAGTTTAGGTATCTTCGCCTTACTCTTTGTACCCGAGAACGGATTGATTATCACTCGTAATTTCTTCCTCATGACTTTACGCTTTTATAAAAATACAACGAACAGCGATACCCGCTCCTTTTACAGGACGCAAATATCGCTGTAGCCCGTTTATCGTCCCGTCGATATGACGACGCAACGTAGTGTTACTTTTTCTTGCGGTTGCCGTAACGGCTCAAGAACTTGTCAACGCGACCAGCCGTGTCGACCAACTTCTGCTTACCGGTGAAGAACGGGTGAGATGAACTGGTAATCTCAAGCTTCACCAGAGGATAAGTCTTTCCGTCTACCTCAATGGTCTCTTTCGTTTGAACGGTGGAACGGGTGATGAACACTTCTTCGTTCGACATATCCTTGAATGCGACCTCGCGATAACTGTCGGGATGTAAACCTTTTTTCATATTGTTATCTAATGTTTTATATTATTGTTTCACAATCATTGGCGCTGGTAAATTCGCCGTTCTTAATTGTAATGGCGTGCAAAGGTACAACTTTTTTCCAAACTGACAAAAAAAACCGCATTTTTTTCAAAAATCCACCATTTTATTGCCCTTATTGCCCTTAGAACTCTGAGTCCTCGAGCGCTCCCCCACCGCGAAGCGCGATTCCAGGCGGCAAAGCCTCCGACTCACAACATTATTAAGTTTTTTCTTCAAAAAAAGCACCAATCTATTGCACAGTAAACAAATAATAAATAAATTTGCAAGCAGACAAACAGAAAAAACATCAATATTAACATAAAAATTTTATGAGATGAAACTATTTTACCGATTAATGCTGCTGATGGTCATAGCGATCACCAGCATAGCGGCTGGAGCCAAAGATTTGGCGCCGGCGGTCGCCAACATCACTTTCTGTGGCACCGATGCCTACGGGAACGAAGTGACGGCCGACTTCGTCAAAGGTGACGACGATGTGTGGCGGCTCAACAACTACCCGGTGAGCGGCGGCACTGAGTTCCAGCTTAAGTTGCACATCAACTTCAATGGTCAAGAATGGGATGAGTGGTACGGCTGCCCCATCAATGGCGACTCGTTGATCCGCAGCGCGACACCGGGCACGATTGTATGGTGCGACCAAAGCCCAGACATCAAGAATTGGCTCATCGGCCATTCCGGCGAGTTCTCCTTCACCATGAGCTACGACCACATCGACGATATCTGCTTCGGCTTCGAGGGCTACTTTGAGGAAGCCCGATTCATCACAGGCGAGTTCAATAACTGGGGCGAGACTCAATTCGTTGCATGGGTAGGCGAATTCACGCTCGACATTGACCAGGATTTCGAAGGAAAGACAATGAGCGGGCAGTTCATGATTCTGGACCAGGACTATAACTACTATGGCGCCACCACCGACGACGATTACTACACCATCACCGAGGACAAACCCTCCGTGAACATCACCATCTCCACCGACGCCCAACCCAAGAAAAACCTGAATCTGAGCAACGAGGGCAGTTACTCTTTCACCGTTACCGACGACAACGTGCTCACCGTGAGTAACTGGCCAGTGGAAGTCGTGACCGCCAGCATCGTAGGGTCAACCAAGAAGGGATGGGACATGAGCAATGCCACTGTAATCCCGCTCACGAAAGACGATGTGACGGGATACTACTCCATCGCCAACACGCCCATTCCCGCAGGTTTCAACTGCCAGATTCTCAAGCATAGCAGCCTGAGCAGCGTCCCAGATGTGTGGTACGGCGGCGCGACGGGTACCGGCATCATTGAGATTCCCGAGGGTGGCGACGACTACGACTTGACACCCCTGGTGGGAGACGACTTCACATTCACCGACAACGGCAAGTTCACCATCTCGGTGGCGCCCGACTTCAGCGAGGCGAAAATCTACGGAATATATACCCCTGCGACCGAATACTTCCTGATTGGCGAATTCAACAATTGGGACCGTGACTATAAGGTGCCTTTCACCAACCAGGACGGCGTTTCGACGCTTACACGCACGTTCAGCGGCGAGTTCCTCATTTTGGACGAATATGGCAACCTTCTGGGAGGCGCCACCGACGAGGACCATTACTGGCTGCATGAGGGATGGGACAGTGTGATGCTATTCAGCGACATTCAGGTGCAGAACAAGAAGAACATCTATTTAAAGGACGAGAGCGAGTACACTCTCACAATTCAAAACGGTGAACTCACCGTAAGCGGATGGCCCGTCGAGACAATCAGCGCATGGTTGATGGGGGCCACCGACAATCAGTGGGAGGGAAATGAAATGAACTTCGAACTCACAAAAGACCCCGCCACGGGCAATTTCGTTCTCGCCGAAACCGACATTCCCGCAGGTTACCGATTCAAAGTGGTCAAGCGCAGTAGTCTGAGCAGCGTGCCCGACACTTGGTATGGCGCATATGCCGACGGCGACATGTTTTGGGTGACCGACGAAACAATCGGCAACATAAACCTGGGGCTCAACAACAAGGATATCTACTTCGACGAGGACGGACGTTTCTCTTTCTCCGTAACGCCCGATTTCGGCAACATCAACATCGCAGGCAGCTTCGACACCGAACCGGGATACTACCTGACCGGCGAATTCAACGGGTGGGACGAGAACAATATGGTGCCGTTCCTCATGAGAGACGGCGCAATCACGCTCACTCTGGAGCTTCAGGGCGACTTCCTCATCAAGGACAACAACGGCAGATGGATCGGAGCCAACATAGGCGGTAGCAACGAGCGCTTCACGTTCACCGCTGAAGGAAACAACGTCGCCATCACCGCCGATGAATCATACAAGAAGAACTTCAACGTACTCCTGCCGGCAGTATATACTCTAACCATCAGCCCATCTGGTACAATGCTCTTTGTCAGCGGTTTCCCCACCGAAGGCTACTACATCGCCGGCGACTTCAACGAGTGGAAGCCCGAACCGATGACAAAACAGGGGGACTCTTACATCTCCATACAAAATTTCAGCGAACATGACATGTTCAAGTTCATCGACTATCAAGGAAACTGGTACGGCGGAGACACCGAGGGCAACAGCGACAACTACGAAATCCACAACAGCTGGTGTACCGACATTCCCCTGACTTCAGGCGAATCCGGCTCCAACTTCTTCATCAACGCCGAAGGATCATTTAAATTCATCCTCAAAGAGGGTGACGAGCGCCCCACATTCTCTGTCGTAGGACTCGGGTTCATCACACTGGCCGACGCTCTCGAGGGCGTGAGCGGCACCATCGATGACGAACTCTTTGTGGCTGCCGCATTCCAGAGTCAGGTGTTCCTCACCAACGGAACCGATTGGGTGCGACTTAGCAACGTGTACAATGCCGATGAGTTGGCGCCAGGATATTGCGTGGACCTCACACAAACCATCACCAATGGCTTCGACGGCAAGGGCACATTCCCCACCATAAATATCGACTCATGGGTCTCGTTCTATTCTGACGAACCACAAGTGCCCACAATAGCAGAGTATACCTTTGCCGGGGGATTCGACCCCATGCCCAAACCATGCCAGGTCGTGAAGTTCTCCGGATGGTATCACTTTTTAGATGAACAGGAGGTGCTCTCAGCCTACAGCGGCAAAAACGGCGACATAGGACCACTCATCGAACTGTGGGACGCCTATAATTTGGAAGAGGGCGTGAAGTACACCATCGTCGCGGCAATCGAGTACAATAATCCCGTAGACGTCAGTGCACCGCGACGCATTAAGGCTTCAAACGACAACCCGCTCGATAACCTTAAAGCTCACGTCCTCAGTACCGACATCTTCACCGAAATCATCGACAACGTAGCCGACTCTCACGTAGTGAGCGTGAAATACGTCAACACGACTGGACAAGTCAGCACCATGCCATTCAAGGGTTTCAACATCGTAGTGACTACCTTCTCCGACGGTTCCACAACAACAACCAAAATAATCCGCTGATAAGCGGTAAAATATGCAACATGCGGGCGCCTCTCAACAGGCGCCCGCAACTTTGCTATAGCAAAAACACCGACCATCCCCTAACTTTTCCACAAAAAACATGAAAAAAACATCCAGCCACCGTCCCAAGTGTTACATCTTCCATGCGCGCAGCGACCAAACATAGTCACCGACATAGTCACAACCACTGTCCCAACATAGTCACGAACATAGTCACGAACATAGTCACAACAAGTGTCCCACCACTGTACCAACATAGTCACGACCACTGTCCCAGGCGGCAAAGCCGCCCCCTCCGAGTCCTCCGAGAACTCCGAGTCCCCAACCACTGTCCCACATAGTCACGAACATAGTCACGAACATAGTCACAACAAGTGTCCCATGTATTACA
>JBGUHM010000115.1:0-2074 GCA_045112115.1 Sodaliphilus sp.
TGGTCAACAAAACTCATAGTGATTTCAATAAATATGTTGATTAATGATTAAAGAATGAGCAAAGCAGTGAAGATTTAAAACAAGCAACATTTCATAAATTTTTTATTGCGTTGGAAATCAAAGAAGGTTCATGGTAAACACAAGACCACACAAGAATCTACTGCTAATGCCAGTGTGCAGTATGCAAAAATGATTGCTAATGATAGTTTTCTCATATTTCCAAGTTTTTAATATTAAATTAGACTATTGACGCTGCAAATATACAAAAGTTTTCTAAATGTCGGTTGTTTTCAGCATATTTTTGTTGTGATAACAAAAAACAGGCCATCATACTTCTACGCTATTTCAGGCGCGCTGCCGACATGACTGCAAAAGAACACCGCGATACTATTTCCTTCTGATAAACCAAATCGGTATAAACAATATGCTGGCGGGTGGAACTCCATCCGCCAGCATATTGTTGTAAGACCGATATCGTTACTTCTTGTACAGAATGTAGGCGCTCATGGGGTCGAGTGTGGCGTTGAGCACGCCTTTCTTGACCTGCAGACGTTTGCCGGTGACGGCATCACGATATTTACCGTCGGCTACTGTGACATTGATGGCGACCTGTGAGGGTTGCTCATCGAGGTTAATCACCACAGCGGCTTTGCTGCCGCGCTCCACGATAATCTGTTTGCCGTTGTCGCTGAACACCAGATGCTCGGGCTCGTTTGCCACATTGTGGCGGAACTCGTTGACGGCCCGCACCACGGGGTGCTTGAACTCGTCGTTTCCGACCTTGCCGATTTCGTTGTCGCCCCAGAAGTTCTGTCGCGTGCTGCCGTGAGGACGCGAGTAGAAGAGCGGAGTGCCGAACTGTCGTGCGGTAAGGAAGACCCAACCCAAACGAACGAGTTCGTCGCTCATGCCTGCCGAGGCGTGCTCGTTGCAGTAGGTGTCGTGCGACTCTACCCAAGTGACAAGGTGAGCGGGAGCCACCGAGTGATGCCATTGCGTGAGGTCTCCGGCCTTGGCGTTGTGCTTGTTCAGCGCTTCACGCAACACCCAGCCGTAGTTGCTGGCTGTTAGGTCCATATATTCGGCGTAACCCTGCTCAGGAACATTGCGGTCCTGTAGCACTTCACCATAGATAAAGAGTTCGTCGCGGGGTACCGCTAAACGCAGACCTTTGACGGCCTTTCGTCCCATGGCCACGTCCCAGAAGTCGTTTTCGGGCGATTTCGGGTCGCGCGGTTCGTCGGGCAGACCGATATGCTTAGCCGTGTCGTAACGGAAACCGCGTGCGCCGCAGGCGAGAACGTCGTTCACATACTGCATGTAGTAGTATTGGAAGTCAGGGTTCTCGGTATTGACGTCGGGAAGACGTCCCATTTCGCCAGTGGTACACTGGTAACGGTCGCTGTAGTCGTTGATGGGCCACAGACCATTGGCGTGGAAGAGGTTCTCACGTCCGTTGACGGCGCTGTCGAGACGGGCGTTGATGTGAGTGCGATCAATTACAGTGTGGTTGGGGAGTACATCGACAATAACGCGTACACCAAGTCGCGTTGCTTCGTCACACATCGCTTTGAACTCGTCGCGAGAGCCAAGCTGGTAGTTGCCTATTGTCCAGTCTGTCGGCTGGTAATGGTAGTACCACTTCCCGTTGCCAAAGAGCTGACGTCCTCCGTTGTCGCCTATGTAACACTCGTTGATGGGCGATGTCTGTACGATGGTATATCCTGCTTTTTTGATTTCAGGAAGTTGCTCTTTGATGGTGTTGAACGACCAGGACCATGCATGCAGGATAATTTCCTGGTTACTGTTGTCGGCTGCTTGCGACACGGGCGTTGTAAGTCCCAATGCAGCGATAGCTATAGCGAGATATTTGATATGCTTTAACACAATTAATAGTAAATAAAAGTTAAATTATTGTTTAATCATCAATGCCTACGAACTGACCGTTCTGGCCGAATTTCAGGTCCATGCCATTGGCAAGCTCCACCTCGTATCCGTAGCCGTTGTTGTCAACCTTTGTGATGGCTATCGTCTTGTAGTTGGCTTTCACGTAGTTGGCTATCGCTGTTGGAAC
>JBGUHM010000116.1:0-5193 GCA_045112115.1 Sodaliphilus sp.
GGGCAGTGATAAGATTGTGCTTAAAAACGGAGATGTAATCCAGATGGGGGAGACCCCCGTCCAGTTTATCTGTTGAAAGGAAGATTCAAAACATAATAATACAAAATACAATGAAAGTAACAATTAAAACCCCATTGTTTATCAATGAGCTTGGACAGCGTCCTAATCAGGAGGATTCGATATACCCGAGTCCCGGAACAGGCGCTCGCCACGACCGACTCTTCATCGTATGTGATGGTATGGGAGGATATGCCGGCGGAGAAATTGCCAGTAATGCAGTGGTTTCGGCATTGGGACAGTGGTTCATGAAGAACTCTGCGCCTGGAGAGCAGTTCACTGAGGAGGCATTGAACTTTGCCATTGATGAGGCCTACACCGCATTAAATACGACCCCGACATCGAACACCAAGATGGGAACGACATTGGCACTGCTCTATTTCCATAGCGGAGGTTGCATGGCCGCTCATATTGGAGACAGTCGTATTTACCATATTCGTCCGAGCCGCAATCAATTACTGTACAAGTCGCGCGACCATTCGCAAACGCGAGAGGCCGTTGCAGGCGGTAAGAAGAATGTGCTTACGCGTGCCATGGTGCCAAATGCGACCAGCCGTTGTTACGCTGATGTGGCAAAGATTACTGACATCAAGGCCGGCGATTATTTCTTCCTGTGCAGTGACGGAATGTTAGAGAATATGCGTGATGAGGAGCTGGTAGACATTATTGCGAAGGGAAGCGACGACCGCGGCAAAATATCAAACCTTATAGCCGTAACTCGCGACAACCGCGACAACCACTCGGCATATTTGATTTGTGTTGAGAGCGTGACCAATGAGATTGGCGATGAAGGCCTTATCTCGACTGAGAAAGAAATGAGCGACATCATCTCGCCCATGCTGCAGGGTGCAGCCTTCACAACCGCGTTCACTCAATCGCCTCAGAACGACTATCCCACAACCGAGATTGCATTAGACGCTGTGGAAGAACGAGTTCCCGATCGCGAGCCATCATATCCACCTCAAGTTCCTCGTGAGCCTCAGCGACAGAATAATGCCGTCAGGCGTCCTATGCCGTCTTCATCGCAGAAGAGTGTTGCGGTGTCGAAGGCTGAAAAACAGAATAATATGATGAAGTATATTTTGATTGGACTGCTTGCCGCATTGGTGATTTTGCTGGGTGTGTTTGTCATTACTCAATTTACGGGCAAAGACGACAACAGCCAACCACAGCAGCAAAGCACCCCCTCGGACACCGAGCAAGTGGTTGAAGGCCAGCAATCGAATGTTAATGTTAATAACGCCGGAGGCGGGGCTACTCAGCAGCGCACAGTTGTTCGCACCACAACCACTCGCTCAAGCAGCAACGCTCGCAGCAACAAACCAACACCGAGTAAACCGACGCCCACTGCGGCACAGCAGAATAATGGCGGAGGGAAGATTGATCGCCAGACAGTGCAAGATGCTGTTCATCAGAGTCGCTCGAGCCATCCATTGTCAAATCAAGGAGGTAATAACAATGGCAATAGCAACAACAACCAGAACAGGCATGGTAATAATGCCGTTCAACCTCGAAATGACAGGCCAGTTGTACCTTGATTTTAGATGAAATATAATCCCCCGGCTGAGTCGGGGGATTTTTTTGTTTTGGTCGTTCTATTATTTCGAGAAGAAACAGGTCATGACCTTTATCATGTTGATGTGGTCGTCGACCGATGCTGTTTCTCGTGCGCTGTGCATCGCCAGCAGGGGATTTCCAACGTCTACGCCCTCGATGTCGATTTGAGCCGTTAGAATGTTTCCGAGAGTCGAACCACCAGCCACATCGCTGTGGTTGACGAAGTACTGCACCGGAGAACCGGCAGCTTGGCATAGGCTTTTGAAAATAGCGGCTGAGTGAGCGTCGGTCATATATTTGCAGTTACTGTTTATTTTCACGCAAGGCCCACCTGCGAGGGTCGGGTGGTTGGTCGGGTCGTACTTTTCGTTGTAGTTGGGATGGTAAGCGTGGGCATTGTCGGCGCTAATCATGAAAGTCTTCTGAAGCGCGCGGCAGAAGTCGTCGTAATTTCCACCTTGGCACTCGTTGATGCGCTGAAGCATATTTGCGAGCACTGGCGAACCGGCTCCCTGTTTCGTTCCGCTACCAGTCTCCTCATTGTCGAAAATGGCAGCCACACATGTGGCGTTGTCGTCATCCGCGTCGACGATGGCCTGGATGGCAGCATGCGCCATACTCAGGTCGTCGAGACGACCGCAAGAAATGAATTCGTCATTCAGCCCGAAGGTGCAAGCCGGCGTTGTATCGTAGAGCATCAGGTCGAAGTCAAGAATGTCGTCGGTTTTCACTTTCAGTTCTTTTGCGACAATGTTGAGGAGCATGTTGTTGGCTTCGAGTTTGTCGGTGACATGGGCGATGATGGGTAACATGTCCTTCTGCTTCGAAAGTTTATTTCCCTCGTTAACTGCGCGGTTGAAATGGATTGCCAGATGGGGTATAGTCAGCAACGGCCTTTCAATCTTGATGTTACGCGAGACAACGTGCATCGGGTCTTTTCCGCGAAGAATCACGCGTCCGGCAATAGACAGAGGTCGGTCAAACCAGGTGTAAAGAATCGGGCCACCGTATACCTCGGTATTGAGCTTGACAATGCCACCGTCGGTTAGCATCTCGGCGTTTGGCTTGATGCGGAACCCCGGTGAGTCGCTGTGCGCTGCCACGATTTTGAATCCCGTTTCGGCTACAGGCTTTTTCCCCACTTTCACGGCGAAAATCGCGGAGTCGTTTTTAGTGAAGAAGAATTTGTCGCCGGGCTTTACCTCGAGTTTGTCGCCGGCGCACTTTTCGTTGAAGCCATTTTTTGTCAGTTTCTCTTTTATTGCGTCAACCGCAAGGAAATTGCATGGACTCTTGTCCATGAATTGCAATAAGTCTTTGATCATAGTGGTTTTATGTTAATGAAATGATTATTCGATTGGTTGATTGTTGCGAAGTTGGTTCACAGCGCGGAGCACATTACATAGGGTCTGGCTCCAGTATTCGTCGAAGTTGTCACGACATAGAGAGAGAATCTCCTGCTGATGCTCGACGGTGAGATCGTTGATTGCCGCCAACATTTCGTAGAATTCCTGATACAGGTCGGCCAAGTTTTCGCTTATCGTAGTAGCTATTGGAGTGTCGCTGTACTTCATATTTTCCATAAACACTTCCAGATAGACGTTCTCATCGGCCATGACATTTTCGACTCTTGCTTTTACGTCGTTGTATTGGCTTTCCTGAAGTGAAGAAGCGATGCCGTTACCCATGAGCATCATCGACGGAGTCATGTCGAGAGCGCTGATGTAGATTCGCGGCAGGAGTTTTGAGACCCTTTCGACGAAATCGGACCTCTCGTAATAGTTGGCTTCTTCCATCAACTGGCAGTATTCGTTAGCCAGAGCGATGAACGCCAGACAGTTTGGGGTTAGTTGATCGTTGTTGTCCATTTTTTATTTATAAAGGTTGTGTAGCTTGATGTGGTGTTCAACTTCATCGGGTACGAGAAAAGAGACACTTTGTCCTCGGGACAGTCGTTCGCGTATCATTGTAGATGAAATCTCGATGACAGGAGCGTCGACCACGGTGAAACTTCTCGCCTTGTCGCCGGGAGGGGGTGTGATGTCGAAACCGAGTCTTGGGTAGACCATCACACCGTAGTCTTGAAGAATCTTGTCATGGTCTTTCCATTTGTCCCACAGACACCAGTTGTCGGCACCGATGACAATAGTGAATTTGTCGTCGGGGAATTTGTCTTTCAGTGCATTGAGTGTGTCGATGGTGTAGGACGGGCGGGGTAGGGTGAACTCGAAAGCCGAAGTGATTACGCCAGGCAAGCGGCTCGCCACCATCTCGGTCATTCGCAAGCGGTGGGTGTCGCTTACCGCGTTTTGTGGCTGCTTGAGCGGGTTTAATGGCGATACCATGAGCCACAGTTGGTCGATATCGTCTCGCTCGGCGATTCGTTGGGCTATTATGGCGTGTCCCGTGTGTATAGGGTTGAACGTTCCGCCCATTATGGCGATGTTGCGTGCCATGTCGTCAATTGATAAAGGACTTGATAATGGCGCGAGTGTCTTCCACCGCCTTGTCGAGTACGTCGTTGACCACCTTGCAGTCGAACTGCGGAGCGAAACTCATCTCGTATTCAGCCTTGGCTATGCGTCGGTCTATTTCTTCAGCGCTGTCGGTCGCGCGGTTCACGAGACGTTGGCGCAACACCTCTACGCTTGGCGGCTGGATGAAGATGGCGAGCGCTTTGTCGCGGTATATTTTCTTCACTGAGAGAGCGCCTTTGACATCGACATCGAGCACCACGTTGTTGCCTTTGTCCATGATTCGCTCGATTTCTCTCTTCAGCGTGCCGTAGAAACGCCCTTCATAGACTTCCTCATATTCGGCGAATTCGTTGCGTTCAATAGCATTTTTGAACTCATCGAGAGTCAGGAAATAGTAGTGTGTGCCGTGTTCCTCACCCTTCCGCGGCTGTCGAGTTGTCGCGCTGATAGAGAATTCAAGCCTTAGAGACTCGTCTTTGATCAGTTGGCCTATAATGGTGGACTTTCCAGTGCCACTTGGTGCCGAGATGATAAGCAGTTTGCCTTTCTTTGCCATAGTTTATAAAACGTTAAGAACTTGTTCTTTGATTTGTTCGAGATTGTCTTTCATCGCTACGACGAGTTTCTGCAGTTCGGCCTCGTTGGCTTTCGATCCCATGGTGTTGATTTCTCGTCCCATCTCCTGTGCGATGAACCCCAGTTTCTTTCCTTGCTGCTCTCCGTTGTGCAGAGTCTCGAGGAAGTAAGCGAGGTGGTTCTGGAGCCGTGTTTTCTCTTCGGTGATGTCAAGTTTTTCGATATAGAAAATAAGCTCCTGTTCGAGTCGGTTTCGGTCATATTCCATGTTCTCGATTTTTTCGAGCGACTCGGTGATACGCGCCTTGATTTTCTCGGCTCTCGGCTGCTCGTATTTCGGAACGGTGTCGAGAAGCGCCTGTATTGCCTCGATGCGTCCCTCGAAGAATTTCTCCAGTTTTGCTCCTTCCTGCCGTCGGAAGTCGTTGAGGGCATCGGCCGCTGCGACAACCGTTTCCACGACCTGGGTTGCTTCTTCATCGTCGAGTTCACAGTTTGCACTGTCTTTGCTTTTGAGAGCGTCGGG
>JBGUHM010000117.1:0-23489 GCA_045112115.1 Sodaliphilus sp.
AGTGGTGTCGCGGCTCATGGCACCAGTGGCTCCGTTCTACGCCGATATGCTTTACCGTGATCTTACCGGTAGCAAGACATCGGTTCACCTGGCCGCATATCCCGAGGCCGACACGACAGTTGTCGACAAAGCGTTGGAGAGACGCATGGATATCGCTCAGAAGATTACTTCAATGGTGCTTGCACTGCGCCGCAAAGAGAACCTGAAAGTGCGTCAGCCGCTCACATCGATTATGGTTCCCGTGACCGATGACGAGCAGCGCGAAAGCATCCTCGCCGTGGCTGAACTCATCACCAATGAGGTGAATGTGAAAGAAATCAAGATTGTAGGCGACGATGAAGGCGTTCTTGTGAAAAAGGTCAAGCCCAACTTCAAGGCCCTTGGCCCGAAGCACGGCAAGAACATGAAAGCCGTGGCTGCGGCTCTCACCACGCTCGACCAGGCTTCGATTCTTCAGTTTGAGAAGAACGGTAGCATTGAGATTGAGGTCAACGGACAGAAGGCCGTGGTCGATGTCGCCGATGTCGAAATCATCAGTGAGGACATTCCCGGCTGGCTCGTGGCTAACGAAGGTAATCTGACCGTTGCGCTTGACATCACCGTCACTCCCGAACTCAAGCTTGAGGGTATGGCCCGCGAACTGGTGAACCGTATCCAGAACGTGAGAAAGAGCAAGCAGTTCGACATTACCGACCGCGTGGTGGTGACTATCACTCCCGACGAGCGTACCGACGAAGCCATCGCTGTACACGGCGACTACATCGCCCGTCAAGTGTTGGCCAACTCCATCACCGTTGCACCGGTTGAGGGTGAAAACGTCATCGAACTCGATATGGACGGCTGGACATTGCCTGTCACCGTTGAGAAAGCATAATTCTGATATATATTAATAGGTATAAAATACATAGACATGAACGAGAACAACAAAACACGTTACAGCGACGAAGAATTGCAAGAATTCAAGCAGCTCATTCTCAATAAGATTGAGGTGGCAAAGGAAAACTACGATTTGCTTATGTCGCGCATCATGAAGGATGAGAGTGATCCAGGGTTCAAGGTGCTGGAAGAAGGTGCGGCAACTACCGAAAAGGAAGAGGCCAGCCAACGTGCGGCACGTCAACTCGATTTTATCAAGAAACTTCAAGGCGCTCTTGTCCGCATCGAGAATAAGACTTATGGCGTATGCCGTGTGACCGGTAAACTCATTCCACGCGAGCGACTGATGGCTGTACCTCATACCACCCTTTCGGTTGAGGGCAAAGAGATTGAACAACAGCGGAAAGGACGCTGATGAAACGTCTGTCCAACGGCACATTGGCTGCGATTATCATCGCGGTGGCACTCATTGTCGACCAGATTCTGAAAATCTGGGTCAAGACGTCGTTTTTCTATGGCGAAGCCTATGAAATCGCTTCGTGGTTCAAGATTCAGTTCATCGAAAACAATGGCATGGCCTTTGGCATGGAGTTTGGCAGTAAACTCCTGCTGACGTGGTTCCGTATCATTGCGGTGGCTGCATTCTTCTACTATTTGGTTAAGATACGAAGCCGCCTTGACCTGCCGGCTGGATATGTCGCGTGTATAGCGCTTATAACGGCAGGCGCTTTGGGCAATGTAATCGACTGTATCTTCTACGGAATAATGTTTAATTCGCCTGACTCTCCTGCTGTGGCGCAGATGTTCCCGCCTGAAGGTGGATACGGTTCATTGTTCCAAGGAAAGGTGGTAGACATGTTCTATTTCCCCATCTGCGACTGGACATGGCCCAGTTGGCTGCCTTGGGTAGGTGGTGAACATTTCACATTCTTCAGCCCGATTTTCAACTTCGCTGACGCTTGCTTGAGCGTAGGTGTAATAGCTCTTATTCTTTTCTACAGCAAACATCTGCTCAAGGACGACAAGAAGAAAGCTGAGGAGACTGTCAACGACGATAAGTCAGAGTGATGAGACTGCGATTGGCATCGATATTGGCCGTTATGGCGGTGGCTGCAGTTGTGCTTTCGGCATGCGACAAAGCGCCGAAGGGCATCATCAAGGAGAGCCGCATGGCTCCTCTTGTGGCCGACATAGCTTTAGCGGAAGCATATATCGATGCCAATCCCAATAGTTTCATGGACGACTCGTCGCGCATGGCGATGAAACAGTCGGTGATGATGAACCACGGCACTACCATTGCCGAATACGAGAAATCTCTTGACTGGTATGCCCATCACCTCGATGTGTACAACGATGTGATGGAGGACGCTATCGCTATTATCGATAAGAAAACCGAAGAGCAGAACAAGATACTTGGCGATAACATGGCTCAGACATTCGACCAACAAAACGCCAAGCCCGGTCAAGGAGGTAGCCGACGGTTCTTCCCTGCTAAAGGTGACACTGCCAACATTTGGACACTGACGCGTACATGGATGCTCACGAGCTCGATGCACCGAGGGTTCATACCGTTTGAGATTAACAACCCGCCAGAGAACCGTCAAGGTGACCGCTATAACCTAAACTTCAAACTTATAGGTTCTGGAAATCATTTCAATGTGTTCTTGGCGGTGGATTATAACGATGGCACCACTTCATATATGCATCGCGGTGCGGCTGTGGAAGGCTGGGGTGATTACTTGCTGCAAAGCGACTCAAAGCGTATCGTGCGTCGTGTATACGGTTACATTGGTTATAATATCCAAGGCTCGAGCATCGCATTTATCGATAGTATTCAACTCGTGCGGACCCGCTATGACGCCTCCAATTACAGTCTGTTCAACATGCAGCGCGCCGTTGGTTTCACTCCTGGCGAGAGTGTGACTACCCGACGCAGTCCGTTGGAGTTGAAACAAAATAAGTCAAGCGACCGCCGATGACCCGATTTATCGCAAACTATATAATCGCTTTCGACAACGACTCGCGTAGGTGGCGACTCTTTATCAACCATGTGGGTGTGCTTGACGACAACGGATGTGTTGTCTCTATAACTCCGTTCGAATACGAACTGCCCAACACGAGGTTCCTGGGACGTGTGGCAGTGCTTGTCCCGAGCTCAATTAGCGATAAAGACCTTCATCACATTGATTTTTTAAGCATCTCACCTGAGTCGGTTGTTGAGCGTTTGAACGAGTCGTTGATGCCGTCGGGCGCAGTGTCGAGTTGTAAGATTGTGGTGTTGAACCATTGAAATAAATAGTGGAGAATAAAGGAGCAAAGCCCTTTTTCTTCGCTTTTTTTAGATAAAAATCATTGAAAAAAGTCTATTTTTTAGTGTTATTAAGATAATTTTTGTAACTTTGCGGCTTGAAACGCAATTAGAACCAGTTGATGGCTGATTTGATTACATCTATCTTCACGATTATCTATAGTTGCATAATTATAGGTATCTTCTTGTCGGCTCCTATGGGACCGATAGGAATACTTTGTGTTCAGCGCACCATCAACAACGGTCGTAAAAGTGGTTTCTGCACTGGCATCGGGGCGGCCATCAGCGATTTGTTTTATTGCCTGCTTACCGGTCTGGGACTGTCGATTGTAATCAACTTCATTGAGAAACACGACGACTTGTTACAGATTATAGGCAGTGTGTTCCTGATGCTCTATGCCATCTATATGATTATTCATATACCGAAGCCGCGAGTGAGCGACGACAGTAAAGGCGCAAAAGATGGCGCTACTCAAGATATAGTGACGGGCTTCCTGTTCACCCTGTCCAATCCTCTTATCATATTCCTTATTTTCCCGCTGTTTGCTCGTTTCAACTTCGCAAGTGAGGAGTACCATTGGTACCATTACATTCTTGGATATGCCGCTATTGCCTTTGGCGCGCTTCTGTGGTGGTGGGTAATCACTTATTTTGTCGACAAGGTCCGTTCGCGTTTCAACGAAGGCTCGATGCGCATGATCAACCGCATCATTGGCGGCATTATGCTGTGTGTGTCGCTCTATGGTCTGTTTACGGGCCTGAAGGAATATTTCAATTTCTGAATCATGGTGAGACGGGTTGCGACCATATTGAGTTTGGCTGTCGCGACCATTCTGTTGTGCGACAGCTGTTCCACAGGAGTGGAGAACGTGCCTGAAATCACCACTCGTGATGTCCAACGTCACTTCCATCAGATTGGTGAACGCCCTCAAAGCTCGCTTCTCCCCTACCGTGACTCGATTGCCTGCTGGAAGAACGGCAAACAGTTTTATGTTGCCGACAACCAGTTCAAACATCTTGTCTCGCTCACTTCGACACTTGACCCCGACACCCTTAACTTGGGAGGAAGCGTAGTGGTTTTCGATGGCTTTTCCACATTGCGGAAACTTGATGGCAGCGAGACTCTCTCGCTTTGCTTTTCCAGCAACCAAGGCCCGCTGGTTATTGATACAGGCCGGGAACGCAGCGCAATAACTGCGCAGTATTCTGTTCCGTTCCTAATCGACCTCGACATGGTTGGGCACTATGCCCGTCAGCTTGTGGGTAATTCTTATTACATTACCACACCGCTGTGGATCGACCGTGAGAGCCTCGAAATCATTAAAGGTCGTAAGTATGTTCCTGTAACTGTCGACTCGGTTCTTCCCGGCGACAAAGTGTTCCCGCTGCGAGTATTGTTCACCGACAAAGAAACAGGTCAACACGCCATGTTATGGATGACTGCCGGGCCGACAACCATCACTGGCCGTGACTTCGACTCGTCGTTTTCCGTCACCGATCCTTATCAAGGCTATAAGCATATAGCCCGAGATACTTGGCAATTGATCATTGTAGGCAAGGTCAAGAACGGAATGACTAAAGAAGAATGTAGGCTGGCCATGGGTCCGCCTCGCGAGGTGAGCCGTATGCCTGACCACGACGGTGTCCACGAGCTGTGGCATTACAGTGGCGTCACTTTGCGTTTCGACGATGGCGTGCTTACCGATATGAGATAACTCTTTTTAAATCATATACGACATGGAAATCAGGCTACTTGGAACAGGAACATCAACCGGAGTACCACTGCTACGCTGTAAATGCCCAGTATGCCACTCCAATGACAGCCGCGACAAGCGATTGAGGCAGTCGGCCATTGTGCATCATAACGGTAAGACCATCCTCATCGACTGCGGACCGGATTTCAGGACACAGATGTTGCGCTCAGGTGAGACCGACATCGACGCTTTGCTTATCACGCATATCCACTACGACCACGTGGGTGGGCTCGACGATCTCAGACCGTTCGCATTCGGGCAAACACCACTGCCCATTTATGGCCCCGCCGATGTGTTGGAAGCATTGAAACGCCACCAGCTTCGCTACTGTTTCGGTGAGAACGCCTACCCCGGGGCGCCGCGTTTCGAATTGCATGCCGTCGAGGACGGAAAATTGTTCGACTGCCAAGGCATCGAGGTCATGCCCATCGAGGTAATGCACAACATCCCCATCCTGGGTTACCGTATAGGCGATATGGCTTATATCACCGACTGCAAGAGCATCAGCGACCTCGAGATAGAAAAGCTTCACGGAGTGCCGTTGCTCATCATCAACGCCCTGCGCATAAAGCCGCACCCGACCCATATGTCGCTTGACGAGTCGCTGAATGTAATAAGCAGGATTGAGCCGCGTCAAGCCGTACTCATCCACATGAGTCACGACATCGGTTTCCATGCCGACGTGGCAAGTCGTTTACCGTCCAATGTCACCCTCGGCCACGACAACCTCTCCCTGACAATTTGAACAAAAAACTACGTTTTTTTGTGGCGATAAGGGATGTCGTTTCGCAAAATTATGCTACCTTTGCACCCAGAATTAACAACATCATAAATACTTATAGCTTATGAAGAAAGTACTACTATTTCTTTTTGCGCTGCTCACAACCGTTACGGTGTGGGCGCAAACGTTCACTCCGCTCCAAATGGGTGAGAACAATGGAATTGAGTTAGGCTCTGAATCTGGCTATCTTTCATTCTCTCCCGAAGAGACCGGTTATTATGTATTCTCTACAAACTCTGATGTGAGTCATTCTATTTGCATCAATTTGTGGAGCGACTCAATTTACTACGCTTATTCTCCATGGAACGGCAACGGTTATGTTCCAGGGGAATACACCTGTGATCTCGGCTATCAGAACAAGCTGTATGCCGGAAAAACTTACAAATTTCGCATTGTTCCGAGAGACAACAGTCTCACTGGACAGGCGCAAGTGACTGTGAGAAAGGGCTATATCGTCAGTCCTGACGCCGAGAGCGCCGAGCTTACTAACTTTCTGAGTTCCCTACCCGTCGTAGCCTACGAGGGCCAGGAGGTTAAACTCACAGTTGTTAGTGGCGCTATCATCCACAGCCTGACCGCCACGACAGCCAATGGTGAACCCATCGAGCTGACGGCAGATGGCTCGGGGCAGGTTTACTCATTCACCATGCCCGCTGCCGATGTCATCATCAGCGGGTCGGGCGAGATGGCTACGCTCCAACTGGGCGACAACGAAGTGGATTTGACCGGCGAAGGCACTCAATTTCTCTTTACGCCTGCCGAGAGCGGTGCTTATGTGTTCTCGATGAACTGCGGCGCACCAGCAATGGTAATTGTTGCTCAGAATAACGACAGGCTCAACTATGCCTATACCGAAGCGGGGCAAAACCTCACTTTTGGTGTCATGCTGGAGGCAGGAGTCACCTACACGGTCTTTGCTTCGATTAGTGCAGAATCCCTGGAAGGTGCCGTTCTGAACATCACCAAGCGCGAACTCGACCCCATCGTCGTAGGTGAGAACGTGATTGACGTTCCTTATGGCACCTACTTCGATTATCCCTTCACTCCACCGGTGAGCGGTGACTACACCTTCTACACCACTGGCGATGCGGCGTTATACCCCGATGCGACTTTGTTGCTCGGACAGCAACAGTTAGCCATGTATTATAGTGGAGCAATGGATTTGAATTTCACGGCAACGCTCGAAGCGGGAGTAACCTACACACTCAAGTTGGGTATTCATAACGGCTTTGGCTTCGCCCCCATGCATCTCACCGTCTCCACTTCGGGTGGTCCGTCTGGTGGCGACGATCCCGTCGTTCTCCAAATGGGAGATACTGGTCCAATTGTGTTTTCAAATACGGGCCCCTATATGTCGTTCACTCCCGAAGAGACCGGCTACTACGTGTTCACGACCATCTCCAATGGCGCACCTTTTGGTTTGGTATTCAATGACGACGTTCAAGTTGTTTCTGAGTCAGCACCATTCCCTGGTTTGTACGGCTGCGAAATTAGTTATCCCCAACAGTTAATTGGTGGACAAACCTACAACTTGTATATCTTCTCTTTTGATAATGCCTCTGGACAGGCGTGGGTGACTATACGTAAGGGCTACCTCGTCAGTCCTGACGCCGAGAGCGCCGACCTTGCCAACGTGCTGAGCCCACTGCCAACCGTGGCCTACGAGGGACAGGAAGTCAAACTCACCACCACTGCTGGCGCCACTATCAGCAACCTGACCGCCACTGCAAATGGGGAGTCAATTGAAATTAATTCCTACATCAATGGTTCTTCCACAGTGTACACCTTCATCATGCCCGCCGCCGATGTCACTATCAGCGGGTCGAGTGATATGGTTACACTTACGCTGGGCGACAACGAGGTTGACTTGAACTCCGAAGGCTCTCCAATGGTCTTTAAGCCTGCCGAGAGCGGTGCTTACGTGTTCTCGATGAACTGTGGCGTTGAGGCGGCAGCAAATCTTATTTCGAGTAACAGCCAGATCACTTATGGTTATGCCGAAGCTGGGCAAACGCTCGTAATGGGCGCCATGCTCGAGGCTAATGAGACCTACTTGGTCTATCCGATGATTCGTGAAGGCTCCCTTGAAGGCTCCATTCTGAACATCGCCAAGCACGAACTCGCTCCGATCACCGTGGGTGAGAATGAGATTGACGCTCCGTATGGCACATACTTCGACTATCCGTTCACGCCCGCAGTGAGCGGCGAGTACACCTTCTACACCACCGGCGATGCGGAAATCAACTTCCAAGCATGGTTGCTACTTGGCGGGAACGAGATAGCGTCTGATTCGGATGGAGGGGAATTGAATTTCACAGCAACGCTTGAGGCTGGGGTCACCTACATCTTTAGAGCAGAGTGTTGGGAATATGGTATAAATCCCCTGCATCTGACCGTAACCAACTCGGGTGGATCGTCTGGCGGCAACGAGTTTATCACGCTCCACTTGGGCGAGAATGGTCCGATTGGGATTAATGGCAGTGAGGGTCAATACATGAAGTTCACTCCCGAGGAGACCGGCTACTATGTGTTTGTGGGCAATTCTGATGTGGCTAACGAAATGTACATTAACTTGTGGTCCGACAATCTCTACAAAGTTGATTCCGAGCCCGAAGTGATATCGGGCGTTAGCAGGCACGTCAGCTACTTGGGCTATCCACAATTGCTGTATGCCGGACAAACGTACAACATGTCGATGTACGCCAAAGGAGGTGATGATGTAACCGGTGTGGCCACCATCAATGTGGTGAAAGGCTATCTCGTCAGTCCTGACGCCGAGAGCGCCGACCTTGCTTCCATGCTTGATCGCCTGCCCGTCGCAGCCTACGAGGGCCAGGAGGTTAAACTCAAAGTCGTTAATGGCGTTACCATCCACAGCCTGACCGCCGAAACAGCCAATGGAGACCCCATCGAGCTGACGTTAGATGACTCGGGGACAGTTTACTCATTCACCATGCCTGCTGTCGATGTCACCATCAGCGGGTCGGGCGAGATGGCTTCGCTCCAGCTGGGCGACAACGAAGTGAATTTGACCGACCAAGGCTCTCAATTTACCTTCACACCTGCCGAGAGCGGTGCTTACGTGTTCTCGATGGACTGCGGCGCTATGGCAGCGATTTATGTTGCTCTGGGCAATGACTTGGTCGCATACGACGAAGCCGAAGCGGGGCAAACGCTCGAAATGGGTGCCATGCTCGAGGCAGGAGTCACCTACTTGGTCTATCCGATGATTCGTGAAGGCTACATCGAAGGTGCCATCCTGAACATCGCCAAGCGCGAACTCGCCCCCATCACCATTGGCGAGAACGAGGTTGACACTCCTAATAATGGCTTCTGTTTCGATTATCCCTTCACGCCTCCAGTGAGCGGTGACTACACCTTCTACACAACCGACGATGAGGCTTTGTACCCCACTGCTACTTTGATGCTTGGAGAGCAAGAGATAGCCATGTGTAATAATGGAGCAATGGATTTGAATTTCACGGCAACGCTCGAAGCGGGAGTAACCTACACACTGAAGTTGAGTCATAGTGTAAGTGGTTCTGGCTTGTTACCCCTGCATCTCACCGTGGTGTCGCCGCCGCTGCCTTCGTTCGCCATCAACTTGCCGAGCGAGTTTGAGCACGGCACGGTGGAATGTGACAAGGAGACTGCCG
This sequence comes from Sodaliphilus sp., assembly GCA_045112115.1. Taxonomy (GTDB): domain Bacteria; phylum Bacteroidota; class Bacteroidia; order Bacteroidales; family Muribaculaceae; genus Sodaliphilus. The sequence goes on from JBGUHM010000117.1 coordinate 9,376, forward strand.
ACTATGGCGAGACCGTGACACTGACCGTCAAACCCGACGACGGCTATGAACTGAGATCGCTCACCGTCACCACCATCGACATCGAGCCCAGCGGCGCACCGCTGCAGCGACTGCGTGGCACCAACGTGGAACTCACCCCGGGCGATAACGGCACCTACACCTTCGAGATGCCGGCAGCTCCCGTAGCCGTGAACGCTGTGTTCAAGAAGTCGTATCCCACCGCCATCGAGGGCATCGACGCCGACAAGCCGAAGAGCGGCCAGCGCTACGACCTGCTGGGCCGTCCCGTAGGCCCCGACTACAAGGGTATCGTGATCGAGAACGGCAAAAAACTTATTGTGAGATAAGACTTCTCACATATCCCTTCATGAAGGCTCGCCGATTGTAGTTCGGCGAGCTTTTTTCGGTTTGTCGGAGTCCGGTGTTCAGTGCTTTTCCACCGAGATAAACGGAAAAATCGTTAGTATGGGGCATTTTATTTTGTCGTTTCATTAAAAAACACTAAATTTGCACGATTAAATGCAACAAATATTAACAGAACAATAAAAAACCGAACACTATGAAACATCTACTACGCACAATGGTCATTCTGGCCTTGATGATGACCGCCATCAGTGCCCAAGCAGGCAAGAAAGGCGACATCAACGGCGACGGAAACGTGAACACCGGCGACGTGAGCGCGCTTTATCAGGCTATCCTGGCAGGTTCCACCTCGAGCATCTACGACATCAACGGTGACGGAAATGTCAACACCGGCGACGTGAGTGCCCTCTACAGCCTGATCCTCAATCCGCAGGAATACGACAACGAAGAGCAGTGGTTCGCATCCTGCTACGAGACTCTGCAGTCGAAATATGTGTTGGACAACTACGGCATCGACATGTCGCTCACATCGTTCGTTCGTCAGCTGTTCAACCTCAACGAGCTGCCCACCGACGAAGTGAAATGCGCCTGGGGCGACGACGGACTGTATGAGCTGAACACCGCCACCTTCGACCATAACATCCCACAGGCAACCGGTATGTGGCTGCGGTTGTGCCAGAACATCAACCAGTGCAACGGCTATCTCAACAGCAGTGCCAACCACGACCCGCAGTACGACGCCGAAATCCGCTTCCTGCGCGACCTCTACCTGTACTACTTCATGGATCTGTTCGGCAACCCGCCGTTCACCACCGACGGAGACATGTTCACCACCGCACCGCAGCTCACACGCAGCCAGGCTTACACATTCCTCGTGAACGACTTAGGAAGCCTCGTGAACTACCTCGCCGAGCCGCGTACCAACGCCTACGGCCGCGTCGACAAGGCCGCCGCTTGGCTGTTGCTGGCACGTCTGCACATGAACGCTGAGATATACACGGGCTCGTCGAGCTACGGCATCGCCAAGTTCTGGGCACAGAAGGTGATCAGCAGCAGTTACGGCCTGCAAACCACCGCCGTCGGCAAATACACGCCCTACCAGACTCTGTTTATGGGCGACAACGACGTCAACGGAGCACAAAAGGAAATCATCCTGCCTGTCCAGTACAGCAGCGACGACGACCCGACCTTCGGCTACAGCGGCACTACGTTCATCGTTGCCAGCACCTTCGACTACGACATGTATACTGTCTATCCCAACGGTATTAATCAGACCTGGGCCGGCAACCGCTCTCCCGACAGCTTTATCTACAATTTCGGCTCCACCACCGTCAAGGGCAATCCGGCCGAATACGCCGCCGGTGTGGGCGACAACCGCGCACTGTTCTACAACGTGGACCGCGAATCATATATCAGTGATCTCACACGCTTCACCGAAGGGTTCGGCTACGGCAAGTTCATCAGCGTGAAAGCAAAGAACCCGTCGGCTGCTGTAACGACGTTTGCCGACACCGACTTCCCGCTGATGCGTGCCGCCGAGGCATATCTGATCTATGCCGAGGCCGACGCCATGCAGAACGATCTGGTATGTACCGCCGACGGACTCGCCAAGCTTAACGCCGTGCGCTCCCGCGCCGGCGCCACCACATTACAGAGTGCCGATGCACAAGAAATCTTCGCTGAGTGGTCGCGAGAGTTCGGCTATGAGAGCCACCGCCGCACCGACCTGGTACGCGCACACGCCTTCGGCATGGTTGACGAGCAGAACATGGCCGTCGAGACCTGGGCGTGGAAGGGCGATGCCTCGCAGGGTGGCGCCATCGACAAGGTGAAGAACATCTACGGCATTCCGACCATTGCTCTGGAAATGAACCCGAACCTGCACCAGAACCCGGGCTACGATGTCCAGTTCCCCGCTTTGACGCTCAATGTAACCCAATACACCATCACCAGCGACGACGTGCTCAACCTCGACTGGACGCGACTCAATGGCGGCAACTACTATTGCTATCCCTCGACCTATCAGGTGCAGGTGTCGTTCAGCACCTCGTTCAATGAGGAAGTGAATTACCAGTGGACCGACTACGCTGCCGGCCGTTACACGGTTATCACCTCTACGCCCTACAATCGCGCCACCGTCACCATCGAGACGTTCAAGGACATAATTAAGTGGTATGAGAGCACTCATGGCGGCAGCATCACCGACGACCACTACATCTATTTCCGCGTCGTGGGCAACGGCGCCGGTATCGGCAAGGCTACATCGAACATGATTAGCATCAGGGTCACCGGACTCGAAGCGGCTGCTGAAGACAATATCTGGTGGCTCGTGGGCGACTGCATCGCCGACGGCTCCTGGACGAACGTGAGCAAACCTGCCGGCTCCTCCAGCATGATCCCGATGCTTCCCAACGGTAAAGCCAACGAGTTTGTCTATTGCGGTTACTTCCCCGACGGCGGCAATTTCCTGATTCTCTCGCCGGAGGCCGTGGGCACCTGGTCGGGACGGATGGTGCGCGGCGGCAACGAGAACGGCGGCCAGGTGGTCACCACCGACGGCAGCGTCAACAACATCACCGTCAATAACTCCGGATACTACAGGATCACGCTCAACACCGCAACCAACACAGTGAAATGGGAGATGATGTCGCCCCCACTCGACTATAGCAGCATGGGTATTCCAGGCTACCACAACGGTTGGGATACATCGGCCACACCGATGACCGCACTGTCGAGCGGCTTTCATAATCACGACTGGGTGGCCTCGCTAACCCTCACCGACTCACCCTACGAGTTCAAGTTCGCTGCCGATGGCTGGTGGGATTTCAACTGGGGCTCAGCCGACTTCCCGTTTGGCGTGGGTGTGAAAAACGGCCAGAACATCGTAGGCCAACGCGGCACCTGGTATGTCTACTTCAACGACATACTCGGCACCTACGGCGTGTTCGCGCGGTAAAGACATGGAATTCAATGACGACAGGATAAGGCGCAAGTACGAGATGCTGCTCGAGGAAATCGGGTACTTCCGCGACCTGCAGATGATGGAGAGCGAGGCTTGTCTCGACCTCGACCTGTGGGAAGTGGTGCCTTGCGCCTCCAACGCCATTGAGAAGCCCGAGTTCTACCCCGAGGAGGGACATCGTGTGATTTTCATTGAGCATCGTCCGGCGTTTGAGGCGTTCAATAACATGGAAACCTTTATCGACAAGGTGGACGAGGAATTCGGCCTCAAACTCAGACGTGCCCTGAGATATAATCGTCCTTTCAGCCGTTTCAAGACTCTTGTGTTGAACAGTGAGTACAGGCAACTGTGGCATGAGCATCACAATAAATGCCGACGCGAAGCGGCGCAACAATGGATGGAAGAGAATAAGGTGACAGTCGAGGGCGACCGATTGGTGTCGCCCTACGCCTTTGAATTTCATTATCTGGAGTATTTTGAAGACGAATTGCTCGACAGCGAGCTTTTCGAGAATTAGCGAATGATAAGCCACGGCTCAGCACAGATATCGCTTCCGCGCCAACTGCGCAACTGGTTGGTCGAGAACAAGGCCAGATATGGCCAACGCCTTGATGCGCTTTATGACGCCGCGATGGACAATGTGGTCGTGACGCTGGCGCAGAGCATCTACGGCAAGAAGCGACAACTCGGCTATCTGTTGTCGAAGAGGCCTATCGGCGGATATGACCATGTGTTTTCGCCCGTTTTCAGCGAGTTTTATAAGTCGTGGATAAATCGGCTGGAGCAACGTGGCGTGGCATTGCTCGACATCTACGGAAACTCCTGCCGCGACCTGCATAGGCTGTCGTACACCTGCTATAATGTAAAGCGCGTAAAAATAGTGCAGTCGCACTTAAAACAGTTGCGCACTGTACTGGAAACAATGTTTGCCGAGATGCGGGAGGAGGTGATTTATTGCGACTGCTTATCAGAGCCAATTGACACGGATCTGGCGCAACTCACCGATTTGGTGAAAATGCGTTGGGGAGACGATGCGGTCGAGAACACGGGCGACATTGTACACGTGTTGCGTGGCGAAGAGCGAGCTTTGATGCGTCACTGCATGACGGCATGCCTTGATGTGTGGTTCTACTCGCTGCACAAGGTGAATGCCGAATTTATCCGGTTGACTGAAGACTTGTCTCTGGAGTGCATCCCGCCCAATGGCATGGGGCGCATTGAGCAACCGGTTGATTTTACGTCCATTTCCCGCGGGTTGTACACCAGAACTCAGCGGGCCATTGACGCCTATGAGAACAAACGCGAGACACAGTCGTTAAGCGATATGAAGAACCTCATCGGCGCCAAAGCGTTTATTCCGATAGTAGCGGCGCGATATGAACTCTTCAACACCGCGCGCCGATGCATCGACCGATTGATTGACAACGCCTTGCTTTGCCATATTCTCGACCGTGGGCGGCAGATGGGAGCACGCACCGGCAACGACCTTTTCGCTCCGTCGTTCGCTGTGATGCCGACAAGACGTAAAGACACTCTGGCCACAGTGAGGCTGAATCTCGAAAGCGATTCAAAACAACTTAAAGTGACGGTTGATATAACAGCGCCTCATTTGTTGTGTTCCAATGAGATGGATTCAGTGTTGCGACGCATAAAACGTCACCTCAACCGATACAAATACAATTTGCGATTCTCTATTGACCAATGGGAGCTGATCGACGACCCGAATAGGGAAACACTGTTGCGCTCTCCCGAAATGCTTAGCGCGCGTGGCGCTTTAAATAAGGTCGATTAATACCACCTCACACCGTTTGAAACGCTGGAGCTCTTGTCGTACTTGAAGTCGCTCAGGATGCTCGACTTCACGGCAATGTGGAAATTGTAGCTCTTATATGGGCCTACAGGCACGAAGCTTGCGCTCATGGTGAAACAGTGCATCTCGCGGCTTATCGTGCAGTTCATGTAAGCCAGTTTGTGTGTGTCGAAGTTGTAACTGGCGTTGAAGTTGATGTTCCAGTTCTTTGTGGGCCGGAAATTGCCGTTGAAACTGAGATTCTGGGTCCACTTTCCCTTATACTCCATTTTGTCGTAATCAAAGGCTCCGTAGCCGTAGTTAAGCGAATAACTCACACTCAGGCTCCACGGGAAATCCCATTTCATGTAGCCATTCGGTTGCAGCTGAATATAGTCGCTGGCGCGGTCGTTCTCGCCTCCTTGGTTCGTGTCGTTGAGGGAGAGGTCGGCAGGTCCTGATGAGGGTTGATGGTCGTTTTTGTTTTTGTTCTTGTCTTTGTTGCGACGGAACAGCTTGTTGAAAGTGTCGTTGTTGAATGTATAGGAGAACGACGTGCCGGTGCTGGCCAAGCGACCCCAGCCACCGCCGTGGAACAGTCGCAGCTTGTTGATTCTTACCGGATTGCCGTATTCGTTCAAGCCGTATTTGTAAACGTCCCACGTGGCGCTAAGGCTCAGGTTGAAGCTCTTGGTGAGGCGCAGTAGGATCGATGTGCTCAGGTTTGACCACCGCAGCGAGTCGGCGGCGAAGTTATAGCTCTGGTTGAGTGTGAGGTTCTCGATGATAGAGATTTTCTTGAATCCGGTGCTGTCCTGGTCGCTGCGCACTTTAGCCTCGATGTTGTTGGCCAGAGTGAACGACACCACGCCGCTGCTACCCGGCCCTACTGAGCCGTATACACCATGCTGGAAATAAGAATACCGCTCACGTCTCATCACTCCGTTGGCGTCAGGCCTCTCATAGCTGCCCCAGTATCCCCATCCGGGTGCGCTGAAGTCGGGCGAGGCCGTTAAGGTCACTGTAGGCGTCAGCACGTGGCGTATCATCTGCAACTTCTTGCCCAGGAACGGCAACGGACGCCAAAAACCGTAAATCTTGGTGCTGAGCGAGAGCGACGCGCTGAAGTCGAAGATGTTGTAGAAACTATGGGTTGTGTCGCGCACTACGGCGCTGGCGTTGGGGTCCCACTGCTGCTTGATTTTGTCGGTGTACATACGGTCGTTCAACGTGATGCTCGGAGTGACGTTGATGTACTTGAACACGTTGAACGTGGCATTGATGGGTACAGTGTGAATCATGCCGTGACGCCAGTCCTTCACCAGATTCTTTTTGAAGAACTCATTCTGCTTGGCCGTCAACGAGTTCTGGAAGCGGCCGCTGTAGGATATTTTGATTTTCTCATACCATTTCTCCTCACCTACCATCTTCTTGCGCTTGAACGGCGCCAGCTGCGACATGGTCACGGTGAAGTTGGGGAACGACACGTTCAGCGTAGAGTCGGCGGTGCGCTGCGACACGCTGGCATTGGCCGTCACCGACCATTTGCTGTCCGGGAACCGGTAACTCCAGTTGACTGTCGAGCTCTTTGTGTTTTCGGTGAAGGTGCTGCGGTAGTAGTCATTGATGTTGTTGCGGGAGTAGCCGCTGGTGGCGAAGTTGACGCTGGCGCTCAACGTCATGTTCGGGTTGGCCTTGGCGTTCTGGGAGTGGGTCCAGCTTATCTGGAAGTTGTGCATCTTGTTGTAGTCGGGGTCGCCCTTGTCGCCGTCGACGGTCGTGAGGTAACTGATGCTGAAATTTCCTTGGTATTTATAGCGTTTCACATAGCTCGACTGCGCTGTAACTCCCCATGAGCCGCGGGTGTAGATTTCGCCCGTGAGGGCCAGGTCCATGTACTTTCCTAAAGCGAGGTAATAGCCGCCGTTGCGCAGGTAGAAGCCTCGGCGGTAGTCCTCGCCGAAAGTAGGCATAAGGATTCCGCTGGAGTATTTGTCGGTAAACGGGAAGAAACCGAATGGCACCGCCAGCGGCAGCGGCAAGTCCTCGAGCACCAGGTAGGCCGGGCCTGTCACCACGTCCTTCTTGGGTTTCACCTTTGCTTTTGTCAGCTTGAAATAGAAGTGCGGGTGCTCATGGTTGTCACAGGTGGTGTATTTGCCGTCGGCGATGTAGTATTCATCGTTGTCCATCTTCTTGGTGATGCCGCCGGTGAGGAATCCGTCGCCTTGCTCGGTCATGATGTCGGTGATGTAGCCTTTCTTGGTCTTGAAGTTGAAACTCATCGTCTTCGAGCCGTATTCACCGCTACGGTCGTTGAACACCGGTGTGCCGATCACTTCTCCTGTGGTGTCGGGCATACCCACGGCGTGCACGAGACTGCTGTCCATGTTCATCTTGATTGACGCCGCTTTGAGGCTGATGTCGCCGTATTTCACGTCGCCAGAGCCATACATGCGCGCGTCGCTGCGGCCGCGGAACACCACGGAGTCAGTCGCCGAGAAGTTTACCACCTGGTCGAGGTCGACCTGCTGTAGCTTGAACTTCACGGTATCCACCTGCAGTTCTTGTGCCGACAATGCCTCAGGCACCATCAGCGCAATAACACTAATGGCGATAAGAATCAATATTTTAAAGCCCTTTTTCAATTCTTGTCGCTTGTTTTAAACCTGCAAATGTATAAAAAAATAATAATACAAAGTGAATCTGCCCTTCTTTTTAGGTAATTTTAACCGCTGCACGACTATTTAAAGCGAGAGTGTGGCATTGGGTAAAGATTTTTTAGTAATTTTGCGGGCTGAAAACAATAAAACAAGATATAAATGGCTGAAAACACTTTACTGCAAAGGCTTGACGGGCTTGACGCGAGATTTGAGGAAATAGGTACGCTTATCACCGATCCTGCGGTGATTGCCGACCAGCAACGATATGTGAAACTCACCAAGGAATACAAGTCGCTCGAGACTCTTCTCGAGGCTACACGCCGCTACAAGCGCATGCTGAGCGACATTGAAGATGGTAAGATGATGCTCGAGAGCGAGAGCGACGAGGAACTGCGTGCCATGGCTCGAGAGGAGATTGAAGCGGCTCAAGAGGCTCTCCCGAAGATGGAGGAAGAAATCAAGCTGCTGCTTATCCCGGAGGATCCTGAAGACTCGAAGAACTGCATCATCGAGGTGCGCGGTGGAACGGGCGGCGACGAGGCCGCACTGTTTGCAGGCGACCTGGCACTAATGTATATGCGCTACTCCGAGAACCGCGGCTGGAAAATCGAGGTGTCGAGTGCCAGCGAAGGAGCGGCCGGTGGGTACAAGGAGATTGTGATGAGCGTTACCGGGGCCGGGGCCTACGGCATACTGAAATACGAGAGCGGCGTGCACCGCGTGCAGCGTGTGCCGGTCACCGAGACCCAGGGACGTGTCCACACGAGTGCGGCGTCGGTGGCTGTGCTGCCCGAGGCCGAGCCTTTCGATGTGCACATCAACGAGGGTGAAATCAAGTGGGACTACTTCCGCAGCAGCGGTGCCGGCGGACAGAATGTGAACAAGGTGAACTCGGGCGTGCGCCTGCGCTATATGTGGCTCAATCCCAACACCGGCGAGCAGCAGGAGATTCTTATCGAGTGTACCGAAACCCGCGATCAGCCTAAGAACAAGGAACGCGCTTTGGCCCGACTGCGCACGTTTATCTACGACAATGAGCACAAGAAATATGTCGAAGACATCGCATCGCGGCGCAAGACTCTCGTCTCAACAGGCGACCGTTCGGCGAAGATTCGTACCTACAACTACCCGCAAGGCCGTATCACCGACCACCGCATAGGCTATACGGTGTACAACCTGCCGGCGTTTATGAACGGTGACATTCAGGACTGTATCGACCATCTCATCGTGGCCGAGAACGCCGAGAAGCTCAAAGAGGCCGAGTTGTAATACAGCGCTTGACTCAGTGGCGCTAAACGACCAATTCGGGTTAAAAACATTGTTTTTTTGAAAAAATGTTCTCTCGCGTCTATTACATTTGGAAAATAATGTCTAAATTTGCGAGCCTGAAAAGACAACTTTTAAACAATCAAACAAATAAACTATGGCAAAATTTACAGATTTCAACTTCGCCGGAAAGAAGGCGTTGGTACGTGTTGACTTCAATGTGCCTCTGAATGAGGAAGGTAAAATCACCGACGACACCCGCATTCGTGGCGCGATGCCCACACTGAAGAAGATTCTCGCCGATGGCGGCAGCGTGATTGTCATGTCGCACATGGGCAAGCCTAAAGGCAAGGTGAACCCGAAACTGTCGCTCGGACAGATTGTCGACGCCGTGTCGGCAGCGCTCGGCGCTCCAGTGGCGTTTGCCCCCGACTGTGCCAAGGCTGCTGATGCCGCCGCAGCTCTCAAGCCCGGTGAGGCTCTGCTGCTGGAGAACCTGCGCTTCTATCCCGAAGAGGAAGGCAAGCCCGTGGATGTGGAGAAAGGCACTCCCGAGTTCGACGCCGCAAAGAAAGAGATGAAAACACGCCAGGCTGAGTTCGCAAAGACTCTCGCCAGCTATGGCGACTGCTATGTGAACGATGCATTCGGCACCGCTCACCGTCGTCACGCTTCCACCGCTGTGGTGGCCGACTACTTCGATCAGGAGCACAAGATGCTCGGTCTGCTCATGGAGAAAGAGGTTACCGCTATCGACAACGTGCTCAAGAACGCACAGCATCCCTTCACCGCCATCATCGGCGGCAGCAAGGTCTCGTCGAAGCTCGCTGTTATCAAGAACCTGCTCGACAAGGTCGACAACCTGATTATTGGCGGAGGCATGGGCTTCACGTTCATCAAGGCACAAGGCGGACATATAGGCGAATCGCTGCATGAGGACGACCTGATGCCCGAGGCTCTGAACGTTATCGCGGCCGCCAAGGAGAAAGGCGTGAACCTGTCGCTGTCGGTGGCTACCGTGGCCGGCGACTCCTTCAGCAACGACGCCAACCGCCAGGTGGTCGACATCTTCAACATCCCCGACGGATGGGAAGGTATGGATGCCGCTCCGGCTTCGCTCGCCAACTGGAAGAAAATCATTCTCGACAGCAAGACCATCCTCTGGAACGGTCCTGTGGGTGTCTTTGAGTTTGACAACTTCGCCGTTGGTACCGGTGAAATCGCAAAATATGTGGCCGAGGCAACAAAGAACGGCGCCTACTCGCTTGTGGGCGGCGGTGACTCGGTGGCTGCAGTCAACAAGTTCGGCTTGGCCGATCAAGTGTCGTACGTCTCCACTGGCGGTGGCGCAATGCTTGAAGCCATCGAGGGCAAGACTCTTCCCGGTGTTGCAGCAATCAATGAGTAAATCGTTTCATAAGTAAGTTTCGAGAGCGTGAGAGGTTAAAATCTTTCGCGCTCTTTTTTTTAGGCCGTTTTAGTTGCTGTTTCGGAAAAAAGCATTATTTTTGCAAGTGAAAACTACGCCCAATGACCACGATAACCAACAATACGACGACTCTTGTGCTGTATAGCGCCAATCTGGCGTTGTTGCTCACACACCTCTATGGCTGGATTCTAAAGTGGTTCTATCGTCCCAGGGCTTACGAGGAGCAGTTTCACAAGCTCTTTCCGGCCCAACGCAAAGTAGGGGCGCTCTATCTGTTGCAAGCGTTCGAAATTCCTTATCTTTTGCAGATTGGCGACCGCGACGCGTTGCTCTATGTCAACACATTCACGCTCCTCGTCTTTTCGATTCAGATGCTGTTGATGTGCGAGGGATATTTCTTCCCCAAAGTCAAGAGGAAAGCATGGCACTACGTAGTGATGTTCCTGCCGTTGGTTCTAATCGTTGCACCATTGCTGTTGCAGGCTCTCGGTATCATCGCTCTGCCCGAGTCCCACCGGCTTTGGGTGTTCGTCGTGGTGACTATCGTCTTCCTGCCCTACCTGCTGCTTACCATCAGGATGGCGTTGCGCATACGCCGTGCCGTGCGTCAAGTCAACGAGGCTGCATACGCCGACTCCGACGACTTTCCTGTTCGTTTCGCTCGTTTCATTCAGTGGGTACCCACAATCGTACTGTTGATCATGGCGGTGAATTTCTACGCCGACGACCCAATTGTCAAGGGCGTTCGCGACGTGTTGTTCACCTTTGTCAACATATGGTTCTGTATACTGACGCTAACTCCCTGGCGCATGGTGTTCACACCCGATGAGGAGGAAATCATCGAGCAGATTGGCACCAACACGTTCCGACTGAACGACGAGAAATTCCAAGAGCTGAAAAACGCACTTGACGACATGCTCGTCAAGAAACGCGTCTTCACCGAGCCTCACATCACCATCGAGACAATCACACGACACATCGGCACCAACCCGAACTATCTATCCGAGGTAATTCGCCGCAGCGGCTACACCTCGTTCTACGACATGATTTGCCAGCACCGTGTGCGTCACGCCATAGCGCTAATCAACAACCACCCCAACGAGAAGCTGCTTTTGATTGCCGAGCGCTGCGGCTTCACCTCCTCTGCTTCGATGGCCAAAGCCTTCAAGCAGCAAGGTAAACAGTCGCCCTCGTCCTATCGTAAAAAGAAAACTTAGCACTTTTCGCACATAGTCTTGTCTCACGAAAAATGGCCAGCCATCTTAATGGCTGGTACGTAAAATAAAGAAGGCATGCCTCAACAGAGGTCACGCCTTCTTTTATTGTGCGTCCGCCGGACGTACAGGTGGCATGGTGAAATTACACCTTTGCAGCGAGCTCAGCACCAGCTTTGAATTTCACAACCTTCTTTGCGGGGATTTGAATCTTTTCACCGTTAGAGGGGTTAATACCAGTGCGGGCAGCCTTCTCAACTACTGCGAAAGTTCCGAAACCGATCAGGGCAACCTTGTCACCTTTTGCCAGAGCCTCGCCCACAGCGTTCAGAGTAGCGGCGAGAGCAGCCTTAGCCTGTACTTTTGTCAACTTTGCTTCATTAGCAATTGCATTGATTAATTCTTGTTTGCTCATAATTGTTTTTGTTAGTTTTTTGAAAATAAAATAGTGGTTTTGAAACGTTTTTCTACCGCAAATATATATATTCCTCATTCATCAGCAAAAAAATTTCACTTTTTTTACGAAAAAAACGCCAAAAAATGCTTATTAGGCCTGATTTTACGCATTATTAGCAGCGATTTTTGTAATTTTGCGGCATATTTTTCAACAAGAGACTAATAGAAATGAACATAACAGACAACTCGTTTTTTCGTCGTACACCGCCGGTGGTGCTGCATCTGCTCATCATCAATATTCTGTTGTTTATTGCGACAGAAGTGTTTGTCGCTCTGCACATCGACTTGACCGATATTCTGGGTTTGAAATTCTGGCGTGGCTCGGAATTCCACTATTGGCAGTTCCTTACTCACATGTTTATGCACGGTGGCTTGACCCACCTGTTCTTCAATATGTTCGCGTTGTGGACCTTCGGCATATGGCTCGAGCGGCTCATGGGCTCGAAGCGTTTTCTTTTCTATTACTTGATATGCGGCTTGGGCGCTGCGCTGCTTCAGGAGTTGAGTCTGGAATTCACATGGATGGACGTTGTGGGCCAGAGTCTCGCCGTCGACGGCCAGCATATCACCTTGACGGCCGACCAAGTGGCTAAAGCCATCGCCTCGAAACAAATCTCGCCCGAGCTACTCGACTCGGTGTTCAACAGCATGATTTCGGTGGGTGCCAGTGGCGCTGTGTTCGGGGTGCTGGTCGCTTTTGCATGGTTCTTCCCCAATGCCAATCTGTATTTGTTCTTCATCCCTGTTCCCATCAAGGCCAAGTGGATGGTTCTGGGTTACGGATTGCTTGAGCTGTTCTTCGGTGTGTCGGGCCTCAACGACGGCATCGCCCATTTCGCCCATATCGGCGGCCTTCTCATAGGCTTGATAATACTGCTTTTCTGGAAATTCACCAACACACTTGATAATAAAAATGTCCACTTATAATAAAACCTCGTTCTGGACGTGGCTCAAGAGCCAGTCGCTCCTTGTTAAGCTTATAATCATAAATGTCGCGGTGTTTCTTGCCCTGCGGTTGACATGGATTACTGTCCTGCTTCTGTTCGGGGCTAAACATTCAACGGCGTTGATGCTCGTGGCTACTGATTGGCTGGGAGTGCCATCGTCGTGGCTGCTGTTGGCGCGTCATGCGTGGACCATCCTCACCTTCCAGTTCACCCATTTCTCGCTTTGGCACATTTTCGGTAACATGATTATGCTTTACTGGCTTGGGCGCATATTCCTTGAGGTGTTCAACGCGAAGCAACTCACGGCGTTGTATCTTATGGGCGGCTTTGCCGGCGGACTGCTGTTCACCGCCGCGTGCAGTGTGTTGCCGTCGATGGCCGGCAGCGCTCCGTTGATTGGAGCGAGTGCTTCGGTACTGGCTATCGTGGTGGCGATCACGGTCTATAGTCCCAATTACCGCGTGTCGCTGTTCCTCTTGGGCGGCATCTCGCTCAAATGGATCACGGCCATTATGGTTCTGTTGCTGTTGCTCAGTTTCGACGGTTCCAACACCGGCGGACTAATCGCCCACCTGGGCGGAGCTCTCATGGGTTTGGCATGGGCGCTGAGCATCCGTCGCGGTCACGACCTCACCGCCTGGCTCAACAAGACAATCGACACCATCGTGTCGTGGTTCAAAGGCCGCAAACGTCCGGGCGTGAAGCACGAGTATAAAGAGAACGTGGACCGCAAGAGCGACGACAGCAACTGCCGCGAAGCGCGTCTCGACGAGATTCTGAAGAAAATCAAGCAGTCGGGCTACGGCGCGCTCACCGACGAGGAGAAAGAAATCCTCTTCTCGTTCTCCCGGAAGAAATAGAATGGCGAACCGTTCAGTGATATTAAGGCGAACGGCGGTTGCAGTGACCGTTCTGGTATCCGTGGCGATGCTCGTCTCGGCCTACGGCGGTTATTACAACCCCGGGCGGCGTTTCGGCTCGCTGATGATGCTCGCAGCTATGGTGATGCCCATCATGGCTGTCGT
>JBGUHM010000118.1:0-4150 GCA_045112115.1 Sodaliphilus sp.
CAAGCGCTCTGCTATCTCACGGAAAGGCAAACCCTCACTGAAATGAAGGCGTATCACCTCTCGGCAGATGGGCGGGGACAACTCGTTGATGCCCGCTCTGAGCACTTCAATCTCCCGCTCAAGTTCTTCGGGTGACGTTGGTTCCGACTCATCAGCAAACAACAGGTATTGGCGTACCTGCTCATGGATTTTGCAGTTGCGAATCACATTCAGGCAACCGTTGCGCACGCTTAACATTAGGTAGGATAGAGCAGTACTTTCTTGCAGCTCCACTTGTTCAGCAAGCAGTCGGGCAAAGACATCGTGCACAATGTCCTTGCTCGCGTCATCATCGTGCAATAGTATGCTGGCCAGCCGATACATCGCACGATAATGCAGCCTGAAAAGACGCTCAATATGTCGTTCTCTTTCTGTCATACACTATATATACACAGAAAAACCGTTTTACTAAACCCCAAAAGTACACTTTTTCTGATACAGCACCTCAATTTCGCCCAAATTTGTTTTCAACACCTTTTCAAATACAAATGCTATTGCCCCACCCTATCCGCCACCATCAACACAAAAAACGCAACCATAAGAACCTGAAATGTACGAATGACACTTGAAGGCGTGTCATTATTAGCATTGATTATTAAGCACACCTCGTGTAGTAAAATTACAGAAAATAACAAACAAAAATATCAAGGGCTTAATTATTTTAAAATCAATAAATTATATTAAATTTGAAAATTTTTGAAACAAATTTTGATAAATTTGCTGCGATGCGCTTGCCCTTCGGGCTCCCCTCCGGGTCGCGTGCACTTCGTGGTTCCGCCGCGCCAGCGGTGCTATTCGTTCCCGCTTATTAATGATGACACACCCTCCCCTCCGAGAACTCTGAGAACTCCGAGCCCCCAACCAGTGTCCCATGTATTACATCCTCCATATTACATCCTCCATGCGCGAAGCGCCCAGCCGCTGATTCCCCATCTCGCGAAAGCGAGCGATTCACCACAAAAAACCATTTTTTTGCTGATTTGTGATTCGGCTATATCATTTTTTTTACTATTTTTGCCGCAAACAGTAAAATCCTGACACTATGATGAAGAAATTGATGATTATGGGGCTGGCGGCAGCCCTGACTATAGGCATGGCGGCCAAACCAAAGGCCACCGAGACAGCATTGCAGTTCGACCCTTCACGGGGCGAAGCACGAGTGATGACCATGTACGACGGCACTCAGGTGCGTTACACCGCCTACGAAGGCATGTTCTTTGTGACAAACATTGAAGACTCGGCCTATCAGACCATCAACGTCTATGTGCCAGATGGAGCCGACCAACTGACACCCATCTTTCTGCGCACCTATGTCGGAGGATACATGGCTTCGGCGGCCGGACAGCCACAGGCGTCCGACGCCAGCGGACGGGCCTTGCAGGAAGGATATGTGGTCGCAATCCCCGGCTCACGTGGACGAAATTCGACTGTCACAGCGACAAAAACCGACAAGAAAGCCGGCATCAAGCGCGGGCAAACAATCTATACCGGACGCGCTCCAGCAGCCATCTTGGACCTGAAGGCCGCCATCCGCTATCTGCGCCATTTCGACAAACAGATGCCAGGCGACGCCGAACGTATCATCACCGACGGCACCAGCGCTGGCGGGGCGATGTCGTCGCTCATGGGCGCTACAGGCAACAATCCGGCATATGCCGACTTGCTCCGCGCCATGGGAGCCGCCGACGAGCGCGACGACGTGTTTGCCGCGATATGCTACTGTCCCATCATCGACCTGGACCATGCCGACATGGCCTACGAGTGGCTGTACAACACTACCGACACGCGGCAGCAGGGCGACCCGCGGGTGCTGGCCGTAAGCAATGAACTCAAGGCACAGTTTCCCGCCTATCTGGCCAGCCTCAATCTCAAGACGGCCGACGGAAAAAACCTCACCGCCGACAATTACCTGGATTACATCAAGAGCGAACTAATCCGCTCGGCACAGCTGGCAAAGAATGCAGGAGCCGATATCCCCGACTCGCTGGGATTCTCCTTCAGCGAAGAGGGCGGTTTCGGAGCTCCGCCCATCAACGGCGGCGCTACACGCGGCGCCATGCGTCAGCCCGACGGCGGCCAGATGCCGCCAATGATGCGTGGCGGTGGCTTCTCCAAGCGCGCCGGTGAGTACATCACCGACCTCGATATGGGCAAATACCTGAACTATGTGGTATCGACCCAGCCATTAAAGACAGCGCCTGCATTCGACACGCAGGGAGTGGCGGAGCAGCGACCCTCGGGCGAAAACGAGGTGTTCGGTGACGCCACCGGCTCCAGCGTCAATTTCACCGACTTCGGCGCGGCAAAGAACGGTACAACGGTGGCCGACGATGTACGACGCAATGTCACCCTGTTCAACCCCATGAACTTCATCGACGACCCGCAGACCACCGTCGCGCAACACTGGTATATTCGCCACGGCGCCCGCGACCGTGACACGTCGTTCCCGGTTCCCATCAACCTGGCGCTCAAGCTGCAGAACGCCGGCAAGAATGTCAACTTCCTGTTGGCATGGAACCGACCGCACAGCGGCGACTACGCCCTCGACGAACTCTTCCAGTGGCTACGCACCATCACTCGGTAATCGTCAGATTATTCGTTTTATAAAAAACACAGCAACGCCTGTCGCGACCAACACACCTCGTACAAAAGTATACAAAGCACGAGGCACATTTTGCTTACGCCACCACCATGGGGTGCAGTGCGCCAGCGCTTAAATTGCCATTGCAAAGCACACACACCACAATTACCTTTCCAACAAAAAATGTCTTAAAACACACCCTCAGTCAACCAGTGTCCCACATAGTCACGAACATAGTCATGAACATAGTCACGAACATAGTCACGAACATAGTCACAACCAGTGTCCCACATAGTCACGAACATAGTCACGAACATAGTCACGAACATAGTCACGAACATAGTCACAACCAGTGTCCCAGGCGGCAAAGCCGCCCCATCCGAGTCCTCTGAGAACTCTGAGAACTCCGAGAACTCCGAGTCCCCAACCAGTGTCCCATGTATTACATCCTCCATATTACATCTTCCATGCGCGCAGCGCCCCCAAACAGTGTCCCAGCGAGCAAAGCGAGCGATTCCCCAGGCGGCTCCGCCGCCGATTCCCCAGCGAGCACAGCGAGCGTTTATCAGCGCCGCACGGCGCTTTTTATCAGCTCGCGAAAGCGAGCTTTCAAGAACTTAAATTTTGTTAACGAGCATTTACTTTGGGGTGGTTTTTCCGTTTTATGGCTAAAGAAACCACATTTGAATGAAGCAAAGTGAATTTGAGCGAGAGGCCCAGGCGTGGCGTGTACTGGCTTTCAAGACGGGGCTGGCGCTTGGCGCCGACCCTGACGAGGCCGAGGATGTCGCTCAGGACACAATGCTGAAACTATGGGCTCTGCATGACGAACTCGACAGGTACCAATCGGTGACAGGGCTGACACGGGTGATTGCGCGCAACCTGACAATCGACATGCACCGCAACCGACGCACCATACGACTAGACGAGGTTCCAAACAACTTGCCAGCTTCCGACAAGTTTGCCGACAGCGACCTCATCAGTCGAGAGGAAGAGAATTTTATCATACAACGGTTGTCGCAGTTGCCGCCCCGGCAGCATCAGGTGCTGGTGATGCGACAGGTGGAGCACCGAAGCTACGAGGAGATTGCCGCACTGTTGGGCATCGAGGTGAATTCGGCCAAGGTGCTGCTGTCGCGAGCGAGAAAATGGATGCTGAATCAATGTACAATGCATAACGCATAATGATTTGATTACCAATGATTGATGAACGATTACATATCGAGGAACTGCTGAGGCGGTTTATGGAGGGCGAGACGACTCTCGACGAGGAACGCTTGCTGGGCGACTGGCTGCGAACCCACGAGGTGGACGACTCGCTGAAGCCATACCAGCGGATGTTCGCCGCATTCGACGAGGGAATGCCACTCCCTGCCGACGGTGCAGAGCAGCCAACCTCAACCCCACCCTCCCGGAAAAGTGGAGGCGACGAATTGAAGCGTCAACATTTAGCGTGGTGGCACTGGGCCGCAGCTGCGGTAATCGCAGGTCTGATGGCTACGGGCGGCATATGGCTTGCAAAACAACCCG
>JBGUHM010000119.1:0-12461 GCA_045112115.1 Sodaliphilus sp.
TAACCATCGATTCCAATGACTCATGTGAGCTACAAATAGAGCCAAACACATTCGCCGACATAACCCGGCAGGGTAACCGCCTAACGATAAGTGTACCCGAAAACATGAACACCCAGCAGAAGTCTGATTTCTTTATTATTCAATCTTCAACGTCTCCCTTATTGAAAAAAACGGTCAACATAAAGCAAGAAGCAGCAACGCCTAACATACGTGTTACCTGCAATGACTTACGTTTAACAGCAGATGCAAGCACACGTTTCGTATACGTGAACGCCAACTGCGATTGGCACATCGACCAATACCGCTTGCCGTATTGGTGTTCTGTCAATAAAGAAAAAAACGGAATAGCCATTGAGATAGATGAAAATCCTAATCGAAACCAGCGACAGACTAATATCTTTATTATTGATGATTCAAACAAGTATTCTGAAACAATTAGTATAATACAGAGCGGGACTTCAGCGCAGCTAAACAAAACTGCATATTCAACCCGAGATAAATTAAACTCCACGAACCAAAATCAGGAAGAAGTTCCGTGGCTGAAAGGCAGGATTAAATTCGGCATAGGCCTTTTCGCTAATGTCAACATGAACGTTTTCAGTCACAATTCAGATAAGCCTAATAACTACTGTTATGGAGCAGGTGTGACAGTTCGTTTTGGTAAACCTACTGATTTCCTGAATATCACTTTAAATACCAATTACTTTAGATTCGGTCTAGACAACAACTACTATGATACATCAAGAATAGACTACATAACCATTCATCCGGGATTGAAATTCAACTTAATTCCTTTGACATCAAGTTCGAAAATATATTTAGGAGGAGGTTATGAATATTTTATAAAACTCAAAAAAAGTAACCCTGCCTGCGACGCATTAGATGCTGGTTTAGGAATCAACTCAAATCATATAGATTGGTATATTTTCTATAAGCAATTCTTTAATAGCGGTTACATATTTGACCAAATAGATTTATCAAAAGAGAAGCAAATAGGGACCTCTTTGACATTCTACTTTTAGCCTACATGAAGTGGATCTAATCCCCGCTTCATCCTATAACACAACGACCCGACGCACCAGCCGCGCCGGGTCGCTTTGTTCTATGGTTCAATGTTTTTGCCAGAACGGCGGTCGGAAATGGCCTTGAACTTATTGTACAGGGCGTAAAACAGTGCACCGGCTATTATCAAGCCCACCAATAAAATAAAGAAATAATCCATAAAGGCGTCGTACGCGTCCTTTCCGAAGATTAAAACAACCAACTCTCGTATTATAAGTTTCCAGAACATAGTTTTGTGTTTTTGTTTGCACTACAAAAATACAACCAAAAAGACCTGTTCCGCAAGAAAACACGCGCTATAAATGACAAACACCGCCGATTTCATGACGAAATGCGGCGGTGTTAGTTGTTTTTTAATTGATTTGTCAACCGTTGAGCAGGGTGTCGAGGGTGACGGTTGTCTGCTCGCCGGAAGCCATGTCCTTGACAGTGATTGTTCCGGCCTCGAGTTCGCTCTCGCCTACCATCGCCACACGCGGCACCTGACGGCTGTTGGCATATTGCATCTGCTTCTTCATCTTCGCCGCGTCGGGATAGAGTTCGCAACTAACGCCGGCCTTACGAAGGGCCATCACATACTTAAGCGACTGCGCAGCCTCTTTTTCTCCGAAGTTGAGGAAAAGAATGTCGACCGTGGCGGTGGTATCGGCCGGATAAAGGTCGAGCGTGTTGAGCACGTCGTAGATGCGGTCGGCACCGAAGCTGATGCCCACTCCCGAGAGGCCCGGCATACCGAACACTCCTGTGAGGTTGTCGTAACGGCCACCGCCGCTTATGCTGCCCATCTCCACGTCGCAGGCTTTCACCTCGATGATGGTGCCGGTGTAGTAATTCAGTCCGCGAGCCAACGACACGTCGAGTTCAACACCGCATTGCAGACCGAGAGCCGATGCGCCGTCGAGCACAAACTGCAGTTCGTCCAAACCCTTGAGTCCAGTCTCGCTCGAGGCAAGCAGGGTGCGCAGGGTGGCAAGTTTCTCGTCGTTGGTGCCGGCGAGGGTAAGCAGTGGTTTAAGCGCATCGACCGCCTCCTGCGACAATCCTTTCTCGAGCAGTTCGGCGTTGACATTCTCCAGTCCTATCTTATCCATCTTGTCGATGGCAACGGTGATGTCAACTATCTTGTCCTTCTCACCAATCACCTCGGCGATGCCGGTGAGAACCTTGCGGTTGTTGAGTTTGACAACGATGTTTATTCCCAGCCTCGAGAACACCTCGTTCTCCATGGCCACCAGTTCCACTTCGTTCCAGAGCGAGTCGCTGCCCACGACATCGGCGTCGCACTGGTAGAACTCGCGGTAGCGGCCGCGCTGGGGACGGTCGGCACGCCACACCGGCTGCATCTGGTAACGCTTGAATGGCATCGCCAGGTCGTTCCGGTGCATCACCACGTAGCGGGCGAAAGGCACCGTGAGGTCGTAGCGTAAGCCCTTCTCGCTCACTTTGGAAATAAGGTGGATGTAGTCTTTGTTGTCAAGCAGTTCCTGCGGCGCGTTCTTCAAGTAGTCGCCGCTGTTGAGAATCTTGAACAGGAGTTTATCGCCCTCTTCGCCGTATTTTCCCATCAGTGTCGAGAGATTCTCCATCGACGGAGTCTCGATCTGTTGGTAGCCGTAGAGCGCGAACACGTCTTTAATAGTATTGAAAATATAGTTACGGCGTGCCATCTCTATGGGAGAGAAGTCACGCGTACCCTTAGGTATCGACGGTTTCTGTGCCATTTATTATAATAATATGTGTGTTTACAGTTCTACGTTCAGCCGTTCTGATGTGCCCAGTCGGCTATTAGTTTGTCGCTCGCATTGTTGAGCAGACGACCCTCACGCCAATGGATTTGAGGATGGTCGCGGCGGAACTCAGCACACGCGCGGTGGATCTTGCCCATCTTCGAACCGTCGCTGGTGGCGAACGGTATCACCTCGGCTTCGCCGAAGTTATGGGCATCAAGGAAAGTACTGATGATTGCCGGGGCCGTGTACCACCATATCGGAAAGCCTAAATAGATAAGCTCGTAATCAGCGATGTTAGCTACAGTCCCGACCATACGCGGACGAGAATATTGGCTGTCCAGCTCTCTCGCAACACGCGACTGGCGGTTGGTCCAGTCGATGTCCTCTGCGGTATACGGCACTTCAGGTACAATTTCAACGATATCCGCCTCCGCTGCGCTCGCCAAACGCGTAGCAAGCTCCTTCACAGTGTCGGATACAGAGAAATATACCACTAATGTTTTTTTCATTTGTTGTGCTAATTAAAGTAGTTAGTACTAAAGTATTAAGTGTCAATATAAGTGTTTTCTGGTCGCAAAATTACAAAAAAATTCAATAACTCAGCCTATTAGATTGCAAAAAAAATTAAAAAACCTTTTACAAATCTTAAATTATGAATTTTCGGCACATTTTTATTCCCTTTTCACCACTTCATTTTTTAACTTTTTACTTAAAGGTAATACTAAATAAAAAGAGATATTCATTTACAAGTGTATAAATACATTAATCTGTATGTTTTCCACTATCCAAATTAGCAAATAACCGCCTCGCTTCTATTTCAACCCGCTCATAAAAGCAGATAACGCCTTCGCAAACCGTTACAAATGCAGAAATGATGCAAATAACAGCAAAAGTCTTGCACAAAACGACAAAAAACGCTAATTTTGCCGGCTGAACAACAATAAAACCGAGTGTTATGAAAATCCAACTATACGAGAATCAACATATTAAGAACGGTTCGCAGACAATCGAACAGTTCTCCATCACACAAGCTAAAGGCGGCGATGCTCTTCTCTCAATCACATGCTCAAACGAGGAAGTGAAAACCTCTCTCTCTGAGAGTATCAGCGAGCACCTCGGCAACAAGAACGACATTACCGGACAGACTCTCAATGAAATGCTCGACGAAGCTCTGCTCGTGTCCGACGGCAACAAATCGGGAGTGAAAAAACGTCTGAAAGACTGCGACTTGGCTATGATGCTGATCCACAGCAAAGGCGTGACCGTAATGCAGATGGGAGAAGGACGCGTGCTTCAGGTGCGACCGCATGAGAAAAGCGCTCTATATGACAGCCGCGACCAAGTGCTCGACATCTACACCTCACAGGCTAAAGTGATGGAGCTCAACGACATCCTCGCAGGCGACTATTTTCTCTTGACCACCAAGTCGCGTATCGAATTGAAAAAAGTAGTCGGTACCTTATGCGACAGCACTGTGGGAGACGGCCAGAAGTCAAAGATTATCGAGCCGCTGCTTGCAGGCGACGATGACTCAATGCTGTTGCAGCATGTCGACCGCGTGGAAGGCAACACTGGCTTCACCCTGCCCGACCTCGATAAGAAATGGAAAACAGTGATTGGAGTGCTCGCGGCTGTAGTTATTGCTCTCGCCGTTTTCAGCTTCCTGCCTAAATGCGAGTTTAAGAGTGCGCCCGAAAACGAGGTGTCGACCGAGTCGAGCGTGCCAGAGTCGGAGACTGATAAACCCGCCGAGCGGCCTTCAGACGCTGTGAACGAGGGCAATACCGACACCACGGAAGCCCCAGCCGACGATCGCCAGCACAATGGAGAAAAGAAGAGCGAGTCGAAGTCGGATAAAAAGGACAAAGACAAAAAGGACAAGAAGGACAAGAAGGACGACAAGGAGGCTAAAAAGCCTGACAATGCCTCGAACAATGCAAGTTCTGAGCCAGCCAAGCCAGCCGAGGATAAACCAGTGGAACCCGTCAAGCCAGTGACTCCTGTCACGCCTCAAGTGAAGCCGGCAACGCCACCAGCCACTCCGCCGCCTGCAACACAAGAATAATACCCTCATAATATAATAATCAAGTCTCAGCAATGGGACTTGATTTCTTATAGGCCGTAATACAACACAATGCGATGTGAATTCGCTTCGTGGAACCGGTCCTTGGAAAGGTGGGGTACGCACATCCAACCTATCAAAATAAGGGATATTTTTGCTTGTTAATAACTTTTGTCACAAAAAAAACAAAATATAAATACTAAACAATCATTCATTGCGTTATAAAGTTGAATTTACATATTTAACAACACATTGATTGATTGCCTATGAATGAAAACTCTACTCAGGTAAAAAATGAAATCAATGATGAAACGGTAGTAATGTCTGGTCCCAAGGAGTCGACCGTAAATTTCCTCAAACAGTTTGCGAGGATTTACAGCTACAACGAAAACGTAAGCAATGGACTCGGCGAATTTATCGCCAACTAACCGAATCACACGATTTCAAAAAAGTTTTAACAATGCAACGACCGTTCACGACTGTGTGAAGGTTCAATCTCTCCCCACCAGGAGGATGACAGCGAAACAACAACGCGTCATCCTCCTGTTTTTTCCCTGTTTGTTTTGCTTATTTTGTATAAATTTGTATCTTTGCATGGCGAAAATCAAAGGACAAGAAATATGAGAAAGTTTTTATTTGCGATAATGCTGGCGGTGAGTTTCAACTGCCTTCAAGCCGAGCCATACTGGCTCGGAGCCGACGTGAGCGGTACATCGATGCTTGAGAAATTAGGCGTGAAACTGTACAACGTCGCGGGTGAAGAACGCGACAATTTCACCCTGATGAAAGAACTGGGCATGAATGCCATACGTCTGCGCGTCTGGGTCAACCCCAAAGACGGGCTCTGCAGCCCCGAAGACGTGGCGCAGATGGCCGAACGTGCCCACCGACTGGGTCTCGAAATTATGATTGACTTCCACTACAGCGACTACTGGGCCGACCCTGGCAAACAGTTCATTCCCAGACAGTGGATAACGATGGGCTATGAAGAGATGAAAGCAGCATTGGCCGAGCACACACGCCACACCCTGTCGCTGATCAAGCAACGTGGAATCGACGTGCGCTGGGTGCAGATTGGCAACGAAACCACCAACGGTTTCCTTTGGCCCATGGGTGAGGCTCACGACAACATGGAACACTATGCCGGACTCACACAGGCCGGCTACCTCGCTGCCAAAGAGGTCTACCCCACCACTACCTGCATTGTGCATGTGGATTGCGGAAGCGACATTTACCGCTACATCAATATCTTCGACGGGCTGAAGCGCTACGGGGCGCAGTGGGACATGATAGGCATGAGCGTCTATCCCTACTGGGACCAGAAAGAGCACCTCACAGCTAGCGATGAAGAGACACTCAATAAAGTAATAGCCAATATCCGCACGCTCCATGCGCTCTACGACACACCTCTGATGATTGTCGAGACAGGATATGACGTCACACACCCTGAGGAGGGACGCGACTTCATGCAGCGACTCATCACTCTCTCACGAGACAACACCGACGGAGCATGCCGAGGCGTATTCTACTGGGCACCTGAGGCCGAAGGCCCGTACCCGCTGGGTGCATTCAAGGACCATCGTCCCACAGTCATTCTCGACCCGTTCAACTCAACCCGCTAACGGCGCAGATAAGACAGGAACCGACGAAGACGCGTTTCATCGTTGCTGAAAGCGGCGATGGGAATGGCAACAAAGCGGTATCGGCGGCTATCAAGGTCGAGCACAAGGCAGTGCTGCGATACCTCGTAGCCTTCGATTTCAGCCCATCTGACTGTCACGGGCGACATCTTCGGGTGCTCGAAAGTCATTGTCATGGCATCGGCGGAAACAGCAATGCTTTTCTGCAGAATCGACCAACGCGATTCCTGCACCAAAGCATAATTGAAATAGATAAGTGCCAGCAACATTGGGAGAACCACCACCAGTAGCAACAGGCCTGCTATCATGAGCCTGATGTCGAAAAACGACATCGTAACACAAACAGCGGCATACAATGCCAGCCACCACCAGTTGCGGCGCAGATACTTGCGGCGCAGGATGGCGGTGTAGGTCGACGACTCAATCCGGCACTCAAGCAACGGCTCAGCGTTTCCCTTTCTTTCTTGCAAGTTGCTGTCGACGTTGTTCGAGTTGCTCATAACCACGGCGATAGGTCTCCATATTCTGCTTTATAAGCTGCTGGGTGATACCAGTACCTTCAGCGTTATAAAGTACCGACAGGTCAAGATAGTGTTTGCCGTTGCCGCGCTTCTCGTGGAACACCTCGGCTTTGCGCTTGAGTACCTCGTCGCAAAGTGTGGAATGGTTGTCGGGGGTGGTGCCCTGCAGTTCCACGGGCACACCGCCTTCGCCGGTCCATGCAGCACGCACAGGGGCACAAGGCGGATAGCCAAGCGCTATCCACATCGTGGTCAACGAAGCATCCTCGCCGGGAAGAACGCCCTCAATCACCACCGACGCAGTGGAGATGCCACGCGGAATGAAATCCTGATCCACCAGCCACTGCTGGCCGCTATGGGTGTAGTCTTTGCCGAGTTTCGAGTGATAGAACGTGCGAGACAGGCCCTCGGTGAACACGGCCGGTGTGATATCGGCGGCCGCGATATGGCCGTCGAGCAGATACCATGCGCTCTTCTCGCGGATATAGCCGTGGCCCTCGCCCTTACGGCCGCTGTGCGAATAGTTTGTACGCACGATGATGCCGCGTTCGGCATCTTTGAGGTCGAACTTGATGTAGCTGTAATTCCCGGTCTCGAAATACGCGCCGTTGCCCTGGGCGTCGATAACGCCGAAATTGGCCTCCACACCAAGGGGCTTGGGTAGCGTGTCGAGCAATCGCTGGAAGTCGTCGACCGTGCGGCACACTTCCAGTGCGCGATGCATCACCACGCCCTCTTTGTCCATATCCTTCTCGGGCACATTGTCTTTGTTGATGTTATACGACGCCGTGTTCATAATAGCGAAACCGGCGGTGTTGAATCCAATCCAGGCTGAAGTGTCGCGTGTGTCGCGCGCATCGAACAACGCCACAAACTCCAGGCATCCGTCGTGGGCCTCAATGCGCTTCACACGGTTGTTCATGTCGTTGGTGTCACGGTTCTTCCACAGCAGCGGACGGCCGTTGGCAGTGAGTTTTCCCGACACTATTGCCGATGTGCAAGCCAAGCCGCTCATCACACTCATCAACGCTATCGCGAGTATTAATAATTGTTTCCTCATAACTCAAATTTAGTGTTTTTTGTTAAAAAAATCGTTCAAAATTACAAAACAATAGCCACATGACAAAAAAATATCTTAACTTTGACGTTTCAAACAACGATTTTTACTCTTTTTCGTAAATGAGCGACAACAAATACACATTCTCAACCGAAATCAAAGTGAGAGATTACGAACTTGACAGTGAGGGAATTGTAAACAATGCAATCTACCTGCACTACCTCGAGTGGACTCGACACGAATTTTGCGACATGGCTGGCTTTCCGTTCGGAAAAATGGCCGACGAAGGCATAGTGCCCGTGGCGCGCAGAATCGAGGTTGACTACTATTCGCCCCTGCGCAGCGGCGACGTGATGGTCAGCAAGTTGTGGGTGGAACGCCAAGGTGTTCGCTTCATCTTCCATCAAGACATCTTCAATAAAGCTACCGACGAACGCGTCATAAGCGCGATTGTCACCATAGTTAGCATCGAGAATGGACGACTCGGGCGAGGCGAACGCTTTGCCGAGTTATTCAAGCCATATCTGACATGACCGGGACCGATGAAAATATGGTTTACCGCATGGCCTTCGCCAGCCTGAGGGGCATGGGGATTGAACTTGCAGAGCGACTGCTCGAGGTGCTGCCCGACGAGAAGACTTTCTTCGACATGAGCGAGCGCGACCTTCAGCAACTTACCAGCTCGCGCAACAAGATGCTCGAGCGCGGCTACCGCAACCAGCAGTTAGAGCGTGCGCGTCGCGAACTCGATTTTGTGCTCAGCAAGAACATAGGCGTCACTTATTTCAAGGACAGCGACTTCCCCAACCGCCTCAAGCAGGCACCCGACGCACCGTTGCTGCTTTACTGCTTGGGATCGTGCGACCTCAACTCACAGAAAATTGTCAGCATAGTTGGCACACGCAAGTCTACCGCCTATGGCTCAGCCTTTTGTGACACATTTATTAAAGACTTAGTCGAAGCTGTTCCAGGTGTGGTTATTGTAAGCGGACTGGCCTATGGCACCGACATAAACGCACACCGTGCGGCACTGCGCTACAACACACCTACCGTGGCGGTGCAGGCATGCGGACTTAACCGCATCTATCCCGGACATCACCGCAACGACGCCGTGGCAATCGTCCGCCAAGGCGGAATGATTGTAAGCGACTACCAGTCGCAGGACGAGATACACCGCGGCAATTTCCTCGCACGGAATCGCATCATCGCCGCTTTGAGCGACTGCACAGTCATCGTCGAGTCGGCCGACCACGGCGGATCGCTCGTAACAGCGCGCATCGCACAAAGCTACGACCGCGACGTTTTCGCCGTGCCGGGACGCACCGGCGACGAGTTCTCGAAAGGCACCAACCGTATCATCATGCAGAACAACGCCGCGTTAATCACATGCGCCGACGACTTGCTTCATGCCATGCGATGGCAAAGCAAGCGGCAAGAGGTAGCCAACGCAAAGCAATTGGAAATTTTCCAGCAGCTTACCGAACGTGAGCAGAAAGTACTCAACAAACTCAAAAGCGCCGGAAAGGACCTGCATGTCAATGAGCTGGCTGGCGACATGGAACTGCCACTCTACAAACTCATGAGCACTCTTGTCGAACTCGACGCTAAAAAACTTATCATCACATTGCCTGGATGCCGGTATTCGGCAAAATAAACACCCGCTTCAACTAATATGACGACGCTAAAAGAAAAAACGGCACGAGGCCTGATGTGGGGAGGGATGAGCAACATCATCCAGCAACTACTCGGTGTGGCATTCGGCATCGTTCTTGGGCGTCTGCTCGATCCAAGCGACTACGGCATGATCGCTATGATCACCATCTTTTCGCTCATAGCCAACGAAATTCAGAACAGCGGTTTCAAACCCGCGCTCACCAACCTCAAATCGCCCTCTCACGACGATTTCAACAGCGTCTTCTGGTTCAACATAACAGCCTCGCTCACGCTCTACGCCATCCTCTTCCTCTGCGCACCCGCCATCGCCACCTTCTACCACAAGCCCGAACTGGTGCCGCTTTGCCGATACGCATTCCTCGGATTTGTCTTCGCCAGTCTCGGAGCGGCGCAGAATGCCTATCTCTTCAAGCATCTGATGGCGCGCGAAGTGGGCAAGGCCGGCATCATCGCCATTCTGGTGTCGAACATCACCGGCGTCACCATGGCCTTCATGGGCTATCGCTACTGGGCACTGGCCACGCAGTCGATTCTCTACATTGCAGTCAACAGCCTTCTGTTCTGGCTCTACTCACCATGGCGGCCCACGCTGAAAGTGACATTCAAGCCGCTTAAAGGGATGTTCCGATTCAGCGTGAAAGTGATGCTCACAGCCATTGTCAACATCGTGAGCAACAACATCTTGAACGTGCTATTGGGACGACTATACTCCATCGCCCAAACCGGATATTACAACCAGGCATATCAATGGAACCACAAGGCGTCGTTCTCGCTACAAGGAATGGTGCTGCAGGTGGCGCAACCGGTGCTCGTCGAGGTGTCCGATGAAAAAGAGCGGGAACTGCGAGTGCTGCGCAAGATGGTGCGATTCACCGCATTCGTAGCCTTCCCGCTGCTGCTCGGGCTCGGGCTCGTGTCGAAGGAGTTCATCGTCGTCACCATCACCGAGAAATGGCTGCCGAGCGCGCGCCTGCTGCAGATGATGTGCCTCGCCGGTGCCGTCATGCCGCTGTGCATCCTGCTGAACAACTGCGTGTTGAGCCGAGGCAAGTCGGGACAATTCATGTGGGCTTCGGTCGCACTCTGCGCCGCGCAGTTGCTCACACTCTTCCTAACCCACACCTTCAACCCCAACCCGGGAAACATCACGCCGCTCGTGGCCGGTTTCGTCACTGTCAACATCCTTTGGCTGTTTGTGTGGCAGCAACTGGTGAAACGTCTCACCGGGTATCGCCTGAGGCAATTCCTGGCCGACATCCTACCCTTCCTGCTTATCACCGTGGCAGTGATGACTGCAACATGGTTCGCCACATGCGCCATCACCACGCCATGGCTGCTGCTCACAACCCGCGTCGTCCTCGCCGCCGCCCTCTACTACGCCGTGATGCGCCTCCTCCGTGTAGTCATATTCGAGGAGTCCCTCCTGTTCATCAAGTCACTCATCAGCGGAAACAAAGCCCCACAAGATACACCATAAAAAAACATCAGCAAAATTCGCTGTTGTTTTTCGAGAAAAATCGGTTTTTTTTGTCTACTTCGGGAAAAAGTAGTAATTTTGCGTGTTGTAAAACAATGTTTTTTGGCATGATCAAGAAGAGTACTCTCGAAAATATCATCCGTGGCGACTTGGCGGCGATATGGACTATCCTCACGCCCGATGAGCGCCGACGCGTGGCTGAGGCGTTTGTAATCAAGGAATTCAAGAAAAACCAGCTTATCTACGCCGAGAAGGACGAGCCGCGATTCCTATGGTGCCTGCTACGCGGAAAAGTCAAACTGTTCAAGGAAGGCATGGGCGGGCGTCACCAGATTCTGAGGCTGTATCGCCCCATCCAGTATTTCGGTTACCGCGCGGCTTTCGCCGGCGAGCCGTATGTGTCGAGCGCCACCGCGTTCGAGCCGTCGACGCTCGGTTCGCTGCCCATGACATTGGTCAAGGAACTAATCGACGAGAACCGGCAACTGGCATGGTTCTTTATCCACGAACTCTCGAAAAACCTGGGCGGCAGCGACACAAAAATCGTCACACTCAC
This sequence comes from Sodaliphilus sp., assembly GCA_045112115.1. Lineage (GTDB taxonomy): Bacteria > Bacteroidota > Bacteroidia > Bacteroidales > Muribaculaceae > Sodaliphilus. Next base: position 11,780 of record JBGUHM010000119.1, read on the forward strand.
CCAGAAACACATCCGCGGACGATTGGCCGAGGCGCTGATGTTGCTGCGCGACAACTACGGCTACGAAGACGACGGGCAGACGCTCAAAATCTACATGGCGCGCGAAGACCTTGCCAACCTGTCGAACATGACCACGAGCAACGCCATACGCACCCTGTCGGCTTTCGCACAGGAGCGGTTGCTCACCGTGGACGGCCGACGCATTAAAATTATCGACGAGCAAGCGCTCCGATTCATTAGCAAAAACGGTTGACATCATGCTAATAGCACAACAAAAGAGAAAAGAGAATATCGCCGAATATCTGCTGTATATGTGGCAGGTGGAGGACATAATACGCGCTTGCGGACTCGACATCGACCGCATCGACAATGCGGTAATCTCGCAATACGGCGACGAGGACACGCGACGCGAGGTGCGCGAATGGTACGAGTCGCTCATCATAATGATGCAACACGAGAACAAGGCGAAAGAAGGACACTTGCAAATCAACGAGAACGTGCTCATCCGTCTACGCGACCTGCACCGTCAACTGTTGCACTCGCCCAAACATCCCGAATACGGCGCCGAATTCTACAAGGTACTGCCGTTCATTGTCGAAATAAGGGCAAAAGTACAACCCGAGCGACAACACGACGAACTCGAAACCTGCTTCGACGCCCTCTACGGCACACTCATGCTGCG
>JBGUHM010000120.1:0-36832 GCA_045112115.1 Sodaliphilus sp.
AATAGTTGTTTTCCAAATTGTTAAAGTCAAAGACATAAAAAAAGCCCTTATTATCAAGGGCAAAGTTACACATTTTTTATGAAAAAAAGTAAAAAATAGTGTAATAATGGGAATTTATAACAGTATTGCGGCCGCCAATGCAATGATTGCGATTGCTGTGACCCCCATGATCAGCGTCATTAAAGTCATGGTGCGGTATCCGTCGCGCGCCTTGATTCCGCCCATTCCGGTCACAACCCAGAAATAGCTGTCGTTGGCATGCGACACGGTCATCGCCCCGGCACCGATGGCCATCACTACAAGCGTGGCGGCCAAAGGACTGTTCAATCCCATTGCTCCCATTATCGAACTGTTGTCGCTGAAACAGCCCATCATACTGGCCGTGGTGGTGATGGCAACAGTGGAACTGCCTTGTGCCGACTTGAGTATTGCCGCAATAAGGAACGGAAGTACGACACCTAGAGTGTTGATTGACTGACCGTATTCCTTTACTATGTCGACAAAACCGCTTGCCACAATCACGCTGCCGAGAACACTGCCGGCCGCGGTGATGAAGATGATGGAACCGGCGGTCATGAGCGACTTCTGGGTGATGTCGTAGAACTGCCCCGTCATCTTGCAGGAGAACAACAACGGCAGGCAGCACAACAGGGCAACCATCAGCGCTATGGTGGGTTTCCCAAAAAAGATGAGCACGTCGGTCAAGCCTTGCGGCATCTTCACCAGCGATGCCATGCTTCCGAGAGCCATAAGCACTACCGGCACAGCAATAGGCAGAAACGCCAGTATGGCTCTGCTTTGTTTCACCTCAGGGAGAGCCTCTGTGGCCTCCTCGCTTGCCTCTACCCTCTTCCCGGCGCGTCCGGCGAAGAAATATGCCGGGATAAGCGTCAACAAGGAAACGGGTACACCTATGGCTATCACTATCAGAAGGTTGTTGTCGAGTCCTACCATTCCGGCGGCGGCAACGGGACCCGGTGTGGGCGGGATGAACACATGCGAGGCGTATAGGCCGGCTGCGAGGGCGAGCATCAGCGCCACAGGCGACGCTCCAGAGCGTTTAGCCAGCGATTTGCCGATGGGGCTTACGAGAACAAAGCCGCTGTCGCAAAACACGGGTATCGACACTATCCAGCCTATGAGCAACATTGCCAGACGAGGATGACGCTTGCCAAGCAGACGTTCCACAGCACGCGCCAACACCACCGCACCGCCGGTGCGCTCGAGCACGCTGCCAATCAACGTGCCGAAAATAATCACCAGCCCAATGCTGGAGAAGATAGAGGAAAAGCCCTTCCCTATCACGTCGGGAATATTGGTCAATGGAATACCCAACAGAGCCGCCAGCAGCAATGCTGTGCACAGGATTGCCAGGAACGGATGGATTTTAAACCGAGAGATGGCTACAACCATCAACGCGATGGCTGCGGCAAAAACCAGTATGGTACCCAATGCCGACATAGTGACGGGGAAAGGCTTTGATTATCAGTTTGCTGGTGTTTTACCAGATAGTTACACGGTCCTGCTCGGGACGGAACATCTTATCGCCTTCCTTGATGTTGAACGCTTTGAAGAACGGTTCGAGGTTTCTCACAGCCACGTTCACACGGTTGATGCCAAGCGAGTGCGGGTCGGTCTTGGTGCGGCGCAGGATTTCCTGCTTGGTGATATTTGCGGCCCACACATTGGCATAAGCGAGGTAGAAACGCTGGTCGGGAGTGAAGCCGTCGATGAGCTCGTTGCTCTCGCCCTGTTTGGTTTTCTTGAATGCTGAGTAAGCGATGCGGAGACCGCCATGGTCAGCAATGTTCTCGCCCATGGTGAAGGTGCCGTTGGCATGAACATCGTCGGCCACGATTTCAGCGCTGTACTGAGCGCCGAGTTTGTCGGCCAGAGCCTGGAACGCCTTAGCGTCGTCCTCGGTCCACCAGTCCACCATGTTGCCGTCTTGGTCGAAGTTGCGACCCTGGTCGTCGAAGCCGTGGGTCATCTCATGACCGATTACTACGCCAATTGCGCCATAGTTGCAAGCGTCGTCGGCCTTCGGGTCGAAGTACGGGCTTTGCAGGATGCCAGCCGGGAAGCAGATTTCGTTGGTCGACGGGTCGTAGTAGGCGTTCACTGTCTGCGGCGTCATCTGCCAGCGGTCCTTGTCGACGGGCTTGCCCAGTTGCGAGTACTGGTAGTTGGCCTCAAAGAGTCGTGCCTGCAGCACGTTCTGCACATATGAGTCTTTTGGGTTGATTGCCACTCCGGTATAGTCGCGCCATTTATCGGGATATCCGATTTTCACTGTGAACGAGTTCAATTTTACGAGAGCGTTGACCTTGGTCTGCGGACTCATCCAACTCAGGTTGGCGATATGTTCACCCAAAGCGCGACGCAGGTTGTCGACCAGCGAAAGCATTTTCTTTTTCGACTCCTCGGGGAAGTATTTGTTGACATAGAGTTCACCCACAGCCTCACCGAGAACACCGTTGGGCACGCTCAGCGCGCGTTTCCATCGCGGCTGCATGACCTCCTTGCCGCTCATGGCACGGCTGTAGAAGTCGAAATTGGCTTGAATGAAATCATCGCTCAGGTACGGGGCACCAGCGTCAACCACCTTGAAAGCAAAATAATCGTTCAGCTCCTGCGGTTTGAGTTTGCCGAGCAGCTCGTTGGCTTTTGCCAGCGACTTGGGCTGCATGACGCATACCTTTTCCGGCTTTACACCAAGACCCACGAAGTACTTGTCCCAGTTCAGGTTGGGATAATTTGCCTTAAGCTGGTCGATGGTGATGATGTTGTACTGTTTGCTGTAGTCGCGGCTTTCCTCTCGCGTCATCATGGCTTGAGCCAGCTGAGTCTCGATGTTGAGGACTGTCTTTGCCACACGTTTGGCTTCAGCTTTAGTGTATCCAGCGAGCGTCATCAGTTTCTCCACATAGCTGCTGTAAGCGTTGCGGATTTTTACTGTATTGGCGTCTTTCTCCAGATAATAGTCGCGATCGCCCATCGACAAGCCGCCAGGATAGAAATAGAACAGGTTCTCGTCACTGTTCTTGAGGTCGGCCATAACGCCGGTGTCGAACAGCGGCGATGTTATGCCCAGGTGCATGAGAGACATGATGTCGGCTTTGTCGTAATCGGCCTTGCTGCCTTTGAATCTCGCAACAAATTGCTTGAGCGGAGTGAAACCTTCCTTGTTGAGGCGTGTGCTGTCCATTCCCATCAAGTAGAGGTCGCTCACTTTTTGTGCGATTGAACCGTAGGCGTTGCCTGTTCCGAGCCCTTCGACAAGTTCCTTGAGTTGAGCCAGATTGTTCTGTCCGAGTTGGTCGAAAGTGCCAAATCGTGCATACTGCGGGTCGAGCGGATTGTTTTTCATCCATCCACCGCAGGCATAATAGTAAAAATTCTCTCCCGGGCTTACGCTCGTATCGAGATTTGCGCGGTCGACACCTTTGACGGGTGTTGCCGCCACTGCAGCCATCGATGACAAAGTCATCGCACTAATCAGTAACATGGTTTTTAATTTCATAATTTTGAGTTTATATTATGTTATCCTTTGGCAGAATTAAGCGAGCGCGTACTTAATCGCGCCAAAGGGAGTATCATTAATCTTGTTTAGATATTGTGCAATAGTAAGTGCGCTCACCTTACTGAATATTATCATGAATATAAAAAACGAGTAATAGGAATAGTTTTCCCCAAAATAGGAGCATTTTTGATGTTAATAATACGCAGGATGAGTTATCAAATTATATTCCTGCCCCCAGAAAACGTCCTTAGGTAATGGCGCGTCACTGTCATTAATGACTTCTTCAAGATAGCCACACGGTTGATCATATTCTTGCACATAGGCTGAGAAAGCAAAGTCTCCAATAGATTTCACTGATGATGGTATATATACTTTTCTCAAACAAGCACAACCGTAAAATGCTTTTTCTCCTATTGATATTACAGATTTCGGCATTACAACCGAACCAATTTCTCCTGCACAGCTAAATGCAAATGGTGCAATCTTTTTTAACTGAATCTTCTTGTTACCAACTGATAAAGCTTCTGGAAGTACAAGCTCTACATTATGAGGTATAGAAGTCCCATCAATTTGAACTATGCCGTGAGTTTTAAAATTATCATATAACTCAAATCTTGACCTGAATTTTTCAAGGGTCAAATATTGTTCGTCTTCATCTTTACAAATACTGAATTCGATGTTGCCTAGCAACACTTTATTATCCTCCTTGCAAAGTATGGGGATTTGATTTTTGTAACGAATTCGGCTTTTAATATAAAATTTCAGATCTTCCCTAACATATGGATCTAAATACTCCGTCGCAGCCATCGCCTTTTTGTGCAAACCCCAAATATGACGTTTTATTTGCGTATCAAAATCAATATATAGAATGCTATTCTTATTCATTGTCCGAAAGGCATCTATTTCAATGAATTCAATCTTATATGAGATGCCTTCGTATTCTATTGCGCTAGGCAACACGATCTCTTCTAGATTATTTGTTTTTATTTTTGTTATGACCACACTATTGTGTGAAACATCTAAATCAAATTGAAATAAATCGTTAGAGCAAAGCATATTAGGATTTTTTTAAATTGATTGTATAAATATGTTTTATTATGTTCATAAGTCATTGTTTCCGAGGTGACTACGGATGGCGGATGTGAACTGACGCCAGAAGGCCTCGGTTTTGGCCTCTCCCACCCCGTACAATTGGCTGAAAGAATGCTTGTCGACAGGTTTTACTGTGGCCATAATGCTGAGCACCTTGTCGCTGAACACCCTGTAGGGCGGAATGCCTTTTGCTTTGGCGATGGCCCGCCGTACACGTTTCAGTTCTTCAAACAGAATGCTGTCGGCCACGGTCATATCTTTCTCCGCGTCGATGGCGAGTTTCTTCTGTGTGGATTTTTTCTTTTTCTCTGTTCGGTCCTCGTAGTGGAAGCGTGCAAGTTCTACGTTCGCATGACCGTAGAGCACATCCTCGCCGTATTGCGTGATTCTTAGGTGATTGTGGTCGTTGTAAGCAATCTCAATCAGTCCAAGTTGCAGCATTTGGAGCAGATAAGCGTTCCACTCGGCGTACGACAGATGCCGTCCCACGCCGTAAGTCTTGAGTTTGTTATATCCGGCTGCTGTTACCTCGGCATTGGCCGAAGCCCGCAGAATATTGATTGCCATGTTGGCCGTCACGTTCTCGTCGGTACGTTTGATAGCACTGAGGGCCATCTGAGCATAAGTGGTGCCGTCGAATCGTTCCGGCGGGTTGTTGCAGACGTCGCAGTTGCCGCAGTCGTGGTCGAAACGCTCGTTGAAGTAGCTCAACAGCATTCGCCTACGGCACACCGTGGCCTCGGCATACTGCTGCATGCGTTGCAACTTCTCTTTGTTTACCTCTTTCTGCCCCGATTCCTCGACAAAAGTGGTGAGTGTGGCCATGTCGCCAAACGAGTAGAACAATACTGCTTCGGCACTCATGCCATCTCTTCCCGCCCGGCCTATCTCCTGATAGTAGCCCTCAATGTTTTTGGGCATATTGTAGTGAATCACCCATCGCACGTTGCTTTTGTCGATTCCCATGCCGAAAGCGATGGTGGCGCATATGATGGTCACATCATCGTTGAGAAACTCTCGTTGCACCTGGGTTTTGTAAGCAGTAGGCATAGTGGCGTGGAATGGCTTTGCGTTAAACCCTTTGGCAACCAGTCTCTCTGCGAGTTTTTCTGTGTCTTTTCGCCGCATGCAGTATATTATCCCACTTTGCGATCGATGGGTGGAGAGAAAACGTATAATGCGGTTGAATTTCTCGGGACCGCTCAGTCCTTGCACTACATTCAGCGAAATGTTTGGACGGTCGAACGAACTGATGAACATCCGCGCGCCATCGATTTTGAGCTGTGTGAGAATATCACTGCGGGTAAGCTTGTCGGCAGTGGCGGTGAGCGCCATCACCGGCACATTGGGGAAGCGTTCTTTAAGGATGTTGAGTTGGGTGTATTCCGGACGAAAGTCGTGGCCCCACTGCGAGATGCAGTGTGCCTCATCCACGGCAATCAGACTCACCTTGATGGACTCGGGCCACTGCGGCAACTCAGCCACAAGACGCTCAGGAGAAATGTATAACAGTTTGATTCGCCCGGCCGCCACATTATTTAATATAATATGGTTGCGATGCTCGTCGTTCATGCTGTTGACGGCAGCGGCTGGAATACCGTTGGCCTGAAGTGATTCCACCTGGTCCTGCATAAGGGCCAGCAACGGCGACACCACTATCGTGCAGCCATCAAGCAAAAGAGCCGGAATTTGGAAGCAAAGCGATTTGCCGCCGCCGGTAGGCATGAGCACCAAGGCGTCATTGCCCTTCAATACATGTTCAACGATCTCGGCCTGTATGGGATACAAACTCTCATAGCCGAAAAATTTACGAAGCAATGCGTTGGCCTGGTTGAGTATCGTTGACATGGTCGATTAGATAGCGTTCTTATCTCCGAAGAGAATTATCAGAATTGTCCGGTAGAAAATTTTCAGGTCGAGCCTGAGGCTCCAGTGTTCCACATACCATAAATCGTGCTCCACTCGCCGTTCCATCATCCACAGTTCGTTTGTGGGCCCACGGAAGCCGTTCACCTGTGCCCAACCGGTAATTCCGGGCCGCATCTCGTGGCGATAGCTGTACCCAGGTATCAACGATGAGTATTTCTCGGTATGAGCTACCATGTGCGGTCTTGGCCCTATGAGCGACATATCGCCTTTGATGACGTTGAGCAACTGAGGTATTTCGTCAAGGCTGGTGCGTCGCAGGTATTCTCCAAAATGAGTCTTCCGCGGGTCGTTGTTTGATGCCTGAAGAGTGTCGCTCTCATCGTTGACCCGCATGCTGCGGAACTTCAGACACGTGAATTCACGGCCTTTGTATCCTGTTCGCCGCTGAGTGAAGAATATTGGCCCCGGCGAAGACAGCTTAATGCCGATGGCTATAGGAATGGCAAGGAACACGGCAAGCGGCAACAGTAGTATAGAGACAATAATGTCAGTGGCCCGCTTTATGGCGTGCCTTACGGGTGAATGTCTCGCTGTTATCGTTGGCCGCTTGTCTATTATGCCTTTGGTCATGGTCAATAGCGTTTGACAACAACACTGCGCTATTGTGGAAAAAACGGATTCTCACCGCGGGATGCGGTGAGATCCGTTTAGATGCATAGCTGGATTAAGCTTTCTCGTCGATGAGCTTGATTTTGTTCTCGAGCTCGGAGATGTCTTCCTTGAGTTTCTCGATTTTGCGCTCCATTTCTTTCACAATGGAATTGCCAGCGTTGCTGCGCGCGGTGAAGAATCCCAGGTTGTTCTCATAAGTCTTGAGCTCGCTGCATTTCTGCTCGTATAAGCGTACCAGTCTGTCGCGTTCACGTTGTCCCTTGTCTCCGTCGCTCGAGCGACTGCTGCCCGAGTCGAAATTGGAGATGCGGCCACGCGGTCCGCGCATGTCAAACTTATCGAACGCACGGTCGATGGCGTCCTTATAGTCAGCGTAAATTTTGTCTTTTTCCTTGAAGGGTACGTGACCCACACTTTGCCACTGTCCCATCAGGTCGCGTATCTTTGCGGGAGCCTCGTCGGGATCTTCGTTCTCAATAATCTCTTTGAGGCTGGCGATGATGCCCTTCTTGAGCTTGAGGTTCTCATGCTCGGCTGCTCTCGTGCCTGAGGTCTGTTTTTTCTTATTCTCAAAGAAGGCGTCGCATGCGGTGATGAAGCGTTTCCATACGGCGTCGCTGTGTTTCTTCACCACGGGGCCGATGGTCTTCCACTCTTTCTGCAACTCGACGAGAGCGTCGGTGGTCGCTTTCCAGTCGGTGGAATCTTTCAGTGCCTCAGCCTTCTCGCAAAGTTCGTTCTTCTTTGCAAGGTTGGCGGCAAGTTCCTCTTTTGTGCGCTTGAAGAAATCGGCCTTCGCTGCGAAGAATTCGTCACATTTCTTGCGGAAACGTGCAAACAGCTCGGTGTTGAGTTTGCGAGAGGCGAATCCAAGCTTCTTCCACTCGTCTTGCAGGCCGATGATGACCTTGGTCATTTCGTCCCAAGCAGCGTAGGTCTTGAGTCCTTCAAACTCAAGTGCTTCAATTTTTTCACATAGCGCTGTTTTGGCTTCGGCGTTGGCTTTCTCGGTTGCTTTCCGCTGTTCGAAATATGCCTGATACTTTTTGTTGATAACCGATGATGCGTTCTTGAATCGAGCCCACAGTTCTTCGCGGATATCTTTTGCCACGGGGCCGGTTTCGCGCCAAGTGTTGTGCAGGTCTTGTAGTTTCTTGAATGCGTTTACCACATCGGGTTCATCGTCAAGAGCCTCGGCATCGGCACAGAGTCCTTGCTTGATTTCAAGATTCTTTTTGAAATCGTAGTCGCGCAGTTCTTTGTTGATCTTCAGAAGGTCGTAGAAACGTTCGACGGTTGACTGATAGGTCTTCCATATAGCCGTCACTTCGGTAGCGGGAACTTCACCGGTAGCCTTGAACTCCTGTTGAAGTTGCTGCACATGATTATACTGACGGTTGATGTTGTCGGTATCGTCGCAAATTTTTTCAATTTCCTCGATGATGGCGCGTTTACGCTCGAGGTTGGCCTGCTTAATGGCTTCCTGCTGCGCGTTGAACTCGGCACGTTTCTCCTTTATGGACTCGAGAAGCTCCTTGAACTTATTTTCGAAATCATCGGCAGGCACAATGAAGGCTTCTTCCTCGTTGCCGCTTTCGACAAACTCAGCCTTGGCCTTGGCGATTTCGTCCTTCCTCAGAGCGAAGAAAGCCGCTTTGATGTGGGTGACCTCGTCTTTGATCTGCTCCACGGGCATTGCCGCAACTTTTACGAGTTCGGCTACGAGTTCCTCTTTGCCCAAAGTGGAATAGTTTACAGGCTCTTGAGGTTCTTCCACGGGTTTCGGCTCCTCAACCGGCTCTTCGGCAGGAGCGGGCTCTTTGGCGGGTTCCTCTGCAGGAGTCTCCGCGGGAGCTGGTTCTTCGGCCGGTGACGTCGCCTCTTCAGCAACAGGCTCTTCAGCTACAAGCTCGGCCGTTTCAGTCACACTGGCTTCGGGTTGTTCAACTATGGACGGCTGCTCAATAACTCTTGTTATTTCGTCGTCCGTTTCTTTCTCTTCAGGAGCAACAGCGGGAGCTTGCTCTGTTGTTGCTGCCAGGTCCAGGGTTTGGTCCTTCTCGCTGCTCTGAGCGATGTCGGACAGTTCACGCATTGTCATAAAATAATAGTTTAATAGGAGGCAAAAGTGCCGGTTTTCTTCAACATTTTAACCCCAAAAATAGACATATTTCGCCATATGCAAAAATATTTTCCGCTTTTTTTTCAAAAAAAATAAATATTTGACCAAAAATAGTGCTTATTTGAATGTTTTTTTATAATTTAGCGGTTTAAAATCGACATTATATTATTCATTTTATATATAAAAAATTAATTCTATGGCAAGTAAGCGACAATTGAAGAAAGCAATTTATCGCTCATGTGGTGAGATTGCAGGCGAATGTATTTTTGCAAGTGAGGTATTGGCACCCGAAAGCGCCCAGGCCGATTGGGATAGCATCATCATCGACGTGGCGTTGCTCCAGTGTGAGGGTGTGAACCGCGTGAATGTCGGTTTCGACCGTGTACCGAGCGATTTCGCCACCAAGCGTGAGTACAACAAGGCCCGCAAGGCTTATTACAAGCAGGTGGAGAAAGCCATTGGCAATTATATGACAGAACAGGTGCAGACAGTTGTCGAGCGGATGAACAAACTTTTGCCCAAGAAAGGTTGAACATCTGGTCATTCATCTTAAAGAAAGCTCGGTGGCGGTTTGAGATTTATGAAAACGTTCCCGAGAAATGCGTGGTGTGCGTTGCTCCGCATACCAGTAACTGGGATTTTATCATCGGTGAGGTGTGCATACGTTCAGTGGGCAGAACCGCCGGGTTCCTTATGAAGGACACTTGGTTCTTTTTCCCGCTGGGGTATCTACTCAGGGCTATAGGTGGTATACCTGTATCACGTAAACGACGCACACATGTCACCGATAGCGTGGTAGAGGCATTCAAATCGGACGACCGCCTTATGGTGGCTGTAACCCCTGAAGGCACTCGTAGCCGTAATGCCAATTGGCACACGGGATTCCTCCATATTGCCCGCAAAGCAGATGTGCCAGTGGTGATGGGCACGATTGATTATGAAAGCCGTCTGGTAAAGATTGAGAAACCGTTTTATCCAAGCGCCGATGTGGAGGCCGATATGGAGAAAATCAAAGAATATTTCTCGACTCGAGGACATATCGCCAAATATCCTGATAAATTCACAGTATAGCAAAAAAAGTAAACACATTATTAAATATATAAGAGATGACTTCAAATTTCACGCGAACACTGAGGGTCGTAATGATTGAGGACAACATAGCATGGGGCAACAAGAAAGCTAACTTAGAACAGCTCAAGCGCAACATGCGTAACATCCCTGAGGATACCGATCTCGTGGTGCTGCCGGAAATGTTCACTACGGGATTTATCACCGACGACCGCGAGCGCGCTCTTGAACTTGGCGAGCGCAACACGGGAGAAACAATGAGTTACCTCTCTCGCATGGCTAAGCACTACGGCGTGGCAATCACTGGTTCATTCCTTGCCACAACAGCAACACGCCTGTTCAACCGTGCGTTCTTCATCGAGCCCAACGGCGACGACACTTTCTACGACAAGCGTCATCTGTTTTCGATGGGCGACGAGACGAAGTTCTATAACGGAGGCACCCGTCCTTCCCCCATCATCCGTTTCCGCGGGTTCAACATTAAACTGATTGTGTGCTACGATTTGCGGTTTCCTGTGTTCTGCCGCAACGTAGATAATAACTATGACGTTCTCGTGGTAGTAGCGAATTGGCCCAAGGCTCGTGAGATTGCCTGGCGGCAACTGCTCATAGCGCGCGCAATCGAGAACCAAGCGTATGTGATTGGCGTGAACCGTTGCGGAACCGACCAAAACGGAATCGAGTACAGTGAGGGCTCGTCGATGATTGTTGACTTCCGAGGAAAGGTAGTCGCTACACGCGCCACGTCGCCTGTTATAGGTGCAGACCTCTCCCCTGCTCTATTAACTCGTTTCCGCGAGAAATTTCCTGCTTGGCGCGACGCCGATCGGTTTACTCTCGACATTTGATTTTGCTGTCTCGTGTTTTATATGTATCTTTGCACACTCGCTTGAACTATGAAACAATTGCTGAAATATCTATATTTGGTGTATCAGTGGCTGATTGCTGCTCCGATAATCCTTGTTGTCACATTGTTGGCGGCAATAATCACCATCGTGGGATGTATTTTCAACGATGACTGGTTTGGTTATTACCCGCCCAAGATGTGGGCCATGACCTGTTGTGTGTTGCTCGGCATCAGGGTAAAGGTGAAAAACCGCGACAAGATTGACCCGAAGACATCGTATGTGTTTGTCGCAAACCATCAAGGAGCATTCGACATATTTTCCATTTATGGTTTTCTTGGTCACAAGTTCAAGTGGATGATGCGCAAAGGACTGAACAACATCCCAATTGTTGGATTCGCATGTCGCCAAGCCGGGCATATTATGGTCGATCACTCGAGCGCGTCGGCCATCAAGCAGACCATGAGCGACGCACAAGCAAAGATGGAACGAGGCAATTCACTTGTCGTCTTCCCCGAAGGTCGCCGCAGCAACGACGGAGAGATGCAACCGTTCAAGCACGGAGCATTCCGTTTGGCAACCATGTTTCATCGTCCGTTGGTGCCTATCACCATCGACGGGTCATACAAGGTGATGCCTCGTGGGAAGATATATGTCATGCCGGGATGCATAACACTTACCATTCATGATCCCATTATGCCCACCAATGGAAGTCGTGATTTGAAGGAATTGACACAGCAGTGTTACGATGTGATTAAATCAGCATTATGAAAATAGGAATCATACAGCAGCATAATACCAGCGACATACTTGATAACCGCCGTCGCTTGAGTGAGAAAATAACGAGGCTGGCTTCTGAAGGCGCGCAGTTGATCGTTCTACAGGAACTGCACGACTCATTGTATTTTTGCCAGACCGAGGACGTAGATAAGTTTGATTTGGCCTGTGCCATTCCTGGCGAGGTGACCGACTATTACTCGGCTTTAGCGCGCGATTGCGGTGCGGTGATTGTAACATCGCTGTTTGAGCGTCGAGCACCGGGCTTGTACCACAATACTGTCGTGGTCTTTGATACTGACGGAACTATTGCCGGAAAATACCGTAAGATGCACATACCCGACGATCCGGCATATTATGAGAAATTCTATTTTACACCCGGTGACATTGGCTTCCAACCAATTGACACTTCGGTAGGACGACTGGGTGTAATGGTGTGCTGGGACCAGTGGTATCCTGAAGCTGCCCGCCTTATGGCGTTACGTGGTGCCGAGATTCTGATTTATCCTACAGCTATCGGCTATGAGTCGAGCGACGGGAAGAAGGAACAGTTGCGTCAGCGTGACGCTTGGACCACTGTGCAGCGCGGTCATGCCGTGGCCAACGGCTTGCACGTTGTTACAGTGAACCGAGTGGGACATGAGGACGACCCATCGGGGCTGACTCGTGGTATAGAGTTCTGGGGAAGCAGTTTCGTGGCTGGACCACAAGGCGAGTTGCTACATGTGTCGCCAGGTGACGAGGAGGACGAGACCGTGGTCGACGTGGATATTGCCCGCAGTGAGCGTGTTCGCCGTTGGTGGCCATTCCTGCGCGACCGCCGTATCGATTGCTTCGGTGATTTGAAAAAACGCTATCTTGACGACTGATGATTGACAAGCAGACAGTAGACAAGATTATCGATACCGCCGACATTGTCGACGTGGTAAGCGACTTCGTAAGCCTGAAGCGGCGTGGCAGCAACTACGTGGGGCTTTGCCCGTTCCACGATGAGAAAACGCCGTCGTTTTCGGTGTCGCCGTCGAGACAAATCTGTCACTGTTTTGGGTGTGGAAAAGGCGGTAGCCCCGTGAATTTTATCATGGAGCACGAGCAGCTGTCTTACCCTGAGGCCTTGCGCTATCTGGCTAAAAAGTATCACATTGAGATAGAGGAGCGTGAGCTTACCGATGAGGAGCGTTCTGCACAGTCGGAGCGTGAGTCGATGTTGGTGTTGAATGAGTTTGCCTGCGAATATTTCGAAAATCAGCTGCACAACACAAGTGATGGGCGCGACATAGGTTTGACCTATTTCCGCGAGCGCGGTTTTTCGGTCGAAACCATGAAGAAGTTTCATCTTGGTTATTCGCCCGAGAACTCCACTGCGTTCTACCGTGCCGCAATCGGAAAGGGATATAACCAAAAGTATCTCTTCGATGTGGGGCTGTGTATCGATGACAATCGCGGCGGCGGTTTCGACCGCTTCCGCGGACGCGTGATGTTTCCGGTGTTCAATGTCGCCGGAAAGGTGATTGCCTTCGGTGGTCGTACACTTAAGAACGATCCAGCTAAATATTTCAACTCGCCTGAGTCGTTGATATATGTAAAGAACAAAGAACTTTACGGTCTCTATCAAGCTAAACGCGCAATCGTCAAGGAGGACAAATGCTTCCTCGTGGAGGGTTACACCGATGTGATTTCAATGCATCAGGCCGGAATCGAGAATGTGGTGGCTTCTTCGGGCACCTCGCTCACTGAGGGGCAGATCAGGATGATAAATCGTTTCACCACCAACGTGACGGTGCTGTACGACGGCGACTCTGCAGGTATTCATGCATCGCTGCGAGGTATCGACATGTTGTTGGCCGATGGCCTTAACGTAAAGGTCCTTTTGCTTCCTGAAGGCGAAGACCCCGATAGTTTCGCCCGCTCTCATAGTGCGACAGAGTTCAAAGAATTTATTGCCTCCAACGAAAGCGACTTCATCACTTTCAAGATGAACATCCTATTAGGAGAAGCTTCTGGCGACCCGGTAAAACGCTCAGCGGTTATAGGTGACGTGGTGAGGTCGATATCGGTTATTCCCAGCGAAATCACACGTTCGCTTTATATAAAGGAGTGCAGCGCGCGTCTCGACATTGCCGAGGATATCCTCATGCGCGAAATGGGTAAAAACATAGCCCGCAACCTGGATGAACAGCACAAACGCAAAGAACGTGAGGAACGCAGACAACAAGCACAAAAGCAGAATCAAGCACCAACCGTTGAACCTCAACAATCTCTGGCCGGTGAACCGGAAAAGCCTGCCAAGTCGGGTGTTTATGAGAAGATTTTCAGCGCTGAAAAGGATGTGGTTCACTACATAGCCAAATTCGGGTTCTGCTATTTGTGTCCAACCTATTATGGCGATGAGGAGCGCGAAACCACTGTCGTTGAATATATCCGTAATGAGATGTCATACGACAGTATGAGTTTCAGTGACCCTACGTTCGCAAAAATCTTTGACAGGGCACTCGATGAAGTGGAGGATTTCTATAGCCAGCTTGAAGCACGCCGACAAGAGACCGAACAGGAGAAAGAACGGAGATTCGAGATTGAGGTTAAGGAAATTGCCAAGCATGGGTACAATATGGCAACAATCGAGAAACTTGAAGCAGAGGCAAGGAAACGTATCGACAATGAAGCAAAAGAATCCATTGACACCTGGAGGGCTACTTTCTTGGAAAAACGTCTTGTGAATGATCCCGATGATGCCGTGCGCAACACAACCGTCAATCTTGTGCAAGAACGTTACCAATTAAGTAAGATTCACACGCAGTATGCCAACATTAAGACGGAAATTGACAGGCTCATTCAACTTGTGCCAACTGCAATCCAGATTTGGAAGTCAAGAATTATAGAGCGTTCGATAAGCGAGGTCCAGGAAAAACTGCAGTCAACAACCGATACTGATGAGCAAAATCGTTTGATTAAAGAGAAAATAAGACTCGATGAACTCCGCAAACAATTTGCAAAGATTAGCGGTGAGCGCGTCGTCAATCCGTAAACCAAATATAAACGGCGGGAACTGTGGGTCTCCCGCCGTTGTACATTCCAATTATTGCTTTTTCCGTCGGAATATCGATAGGAAAAGTAGCACGCCACCAAGGCTACCAGCAGCCAATAGTACTCTCATGTCGCGAAGGCCATAATCACCTGCGAAGGCGTAGTAGGTCGCCACAAGAATCAGCACTACGCCAGCGACGCCAGCAATTAGTCTTCCGGCTTTGCTGCTGTTTTCTTCGCCGTACTCCTCGTCGTCATCGTTGAGGGGCTTGTTGTCCAGTTCGTCGTTGTTCATGATTCGTGATTAAAAAAATATGAGACTATTTTGTCATTAGTCGCTCAATCTCGGCAACCAACTTGTCGCTCTGTAGACCACGCGATACAATCTTTCCGTCTCGGTCGATAATCATGATGTGTGGAATGCCGGCAATACCATAGAGGTCGGTCTGTTCGGTCATATAGTGGTTGCCAACCATTACATCCCATGGAATCTGCATCTCGTCGATAACGTTGCGGGTGTCCTGGGGATTATCCCAAACTCCCACGCCTACGATTTTCAGTCCCTTGCCATTGTATTTCTCGTACATGGGTTTAAGTGACTTTTCAATTTCGACGCGGCACGGCCCACACCAACTGGCGAAAAAGTCGACAACAACCACGTTCTTCCCGTCGATATAGTCGCTCAACTTTGCGGTTTTGCCATCGTCGGTAGTGATAGTGAAATCGGTATATTTCTGTCCTTCGGCGGTTTTCTCTCGCGCAAGAGCATCATTTTTGGCTTTTTGCATACGTTTGAGGTTCTGATAACTCTTCGGCGCTTCGGCCAGAATCTTGTTGATTTCAGCGCTCGAGAGGGTTTGCGACATCATCCATTGGTTCAGTGCCCACGGGCCGATGGCATTGTCACGATTCTCTTTATAAGCCTTCTCAAACTCCGCGATGAGTTTCTTCTCAACAGCCTCTCCTTGTTTGTTGGCCTCCTCCTCGGTTATTTCCTTATTGCGGAAACGCTCACTGATTTTGTCGTATTCTCCCTCTATAGTCTCGAGTGATTTCGATAGTTTGTTGAGGCGCTCGTTCAACTCGGTGCCGGAGGCTACTCCGGTTTCCATGTCGAGTGTGATGTCTCCTGGCTCGACAATCATTCCAGTGCGCCCACGTTCGCCACCAATTATTATGCGAGCATAATACGGTGTTTCGACAGAGCCCTTCAACTCCGCACATTTGTTTTCAATCTTCACTGAGTCGATTGTATCACCACTGTCGTAGCTTGTTAGGTATAACATTTTGCCATCATTGTCGGCATCAGGGAAGATAATGGCAATCTTATAATCATTGCCGCCGGTGCATGCGGCCATCAATGCCAATAAAGGGATGATAAATGCAAAAATTTTCTTCATTGTGACTTGTTGTTTATTTGGTTTTTATACTCTTATACAAAATCGTATTTATGTGACTGCGTGCCGACACTCGTGAAAATGCAGGATTGTCGCGCGTGGGGCACACACGATTGCTCAGGAAGATGTATATCATGTCGTTCTCGGGGTCAATCCAATAACAGGTGCCAGTGAAACCGGTATGACCGATTACCGACGGGGTAGCTTCGCTACAGGTATTGCTGGCTTCAGGATCGCCTATTACGGGTTTGTCGAAACCAAGTCCGCGGTGGGAATTGGGACTCTTGGAATTTAAGAACAGGTCGACTGTTGATTTCTTCAGGAACCGCTCACCACCGTACACTCCGCCGTTGAGCCACATTTGGAACAGTTTTGCCAAGTCGTTAGCGTTTGAAAAGAGTCCTGCGTTGCCCTGTACGCCGCCAGAGAAGGCGGCCAACTCGTCGTGAACGTATCCGTGGATATGTTGCCTGCGTAAGAATGTGTCGTCCTCGGTATAAGCAATGGAATTCGGCGAGAAATGCTCCAATGGCCTATAGCAAGTGTGGTATGCTCCAAGCGGCCGGAACACGTTGTTGTCTACAAATATGTCGAGCCATTGATGGTTCATGCGTTGCATAGCATCGGCCAATAGGCTGAAATTCAAGCAGCTGTATACATATTTGCGAGTTGAGTTGAGAGGTGAGGCATATATTCGTGCCATCACGCTGTCGTAGGTCACCTTGCCACCGTAAATGCCGTCGGCGATGGCAATGTTGAAACGCTCAGTTTTTACGGGCGACAGAATATCGGTGCGTAGTTTGGCGTTCTTGTTTCCATATGCACCTTTCGTCACCTTGATGGTGTTTACTGCTGTAGGTTCATTAGAGATGAGTTTGCCTGTATAGGTGCTTTTGTCCATCATCATGTCCCACATGTTGAGTGACGGCTTCATTCCTGTCTCGTGATACAGCAGGTCGCGGAAAGTGATGTTGCTTTTACCGCCTATTCTCAGGCCGGGAATGTATTTGCTTGCGGGTTCATCGAGTTTGAATTTACCGTCGTCGTAAGTCTTCATGACCGCACTTATGGTGCCGGTGGCTTTTGATACCGATGCCAACCCAAAGAGCGTCTCGTCGGTGACTTTGATACCGCTTCCGAAGTTAATCTCACCATAAGAACTGTCGACGACTACTTTGCCATGTCTTACCACCACAACTTGGCATCCAGGGAAGGCTCGCTGGGAGATACCGTAAGCACAAACACTGTCGATTTTGTGTTGTAGCTGGCTGTCGAATCCCACTTCTGCGGGAATAGTGTAACCCAATCGTATGGCTTGGTAGTTCTTCCCCTGCCCCACTTTTAGAGTCTTGTTGTGGAGTTTCGATTCAATTCTAACCGGTAGGATGCCTGAAACGTCGCAACCGCCAAAAATCGCTTGGGCGAGATAATCCTGTGACACATCGTCGTTCTGTGGCACCCAGATAGCGGTCTTTGCGCTATGGTCTGTGATGATATCGGCGCAATCGGGCAATGCGTCAGTGGGCATCATCAATGCCAACACCGGGTTGTGGCACGACTTCATTAACGATTGTGCGACTTGTGCATCAGCAGCGTTTTTTGCAGCGAAGATGACTACGTCATAGTCATTCGCTTTCAAATTCATCGGTGCGGTTACGGTTACATCGGCATAACTTCGGCAACGTTCAATGAATTTGGCACATTGTACAGCGTCGGTCGTGACGAGGGCGATTTTCCGCTTGCCGAGTCCACGCACAGGCAGCAAGTTGTTGGCATCGGTTATTACCGTTACCGACTTCTCAACCATCTGTCGAGCCAGCACTGTCGCAGCATCGTTGCTCAGAATGGAATTGGCAGCTTTTAAATCTACTTGCGCCGGCTTTTTCGACAGCCCAAAATTGTATTTATAAGTGAGAATCTTCTTGCATCGTTCGTCAATAAGGCTTTCGCTCAGAATGCCATCGTCCACTGCTTGGTGAACAGCTGCTATTTCCTGTTCGACGTTTTCAGGCATAAGCAGGACATCGTTACCTGCGAGCAATGCCGCTACCGATGGCGAGCCAGCGACTTGCTTAGCGCCCTGCATTCCGAGAGCGTCGGTAAAAATGAGGCCCTTAAAGCCCATTTTCTCTTTCAACAAACCAGTAACTATTGGTTTGCTCATAGTGCTCGGTCCGGGTGATGGGTCCAAGCTGGGAATATTAAGATGGGCAACCAAAATGCCCGAAAGCCCCGCATTTATGAATCGGCGAAAGGGTACAAGATCGGAACGTTCGAGGGCTTGCAGGTCCTTTTCGATGACTGGCAGAGTCTTGTGCGAGTCGGCTGTTGTGGAACCGTGGCCGGGAAAGTGCTTACCCACGGCAATCACTCCGCCATCCTCAAGCCCGCGGGCATAGGCTATGGCGTGGCGTGACACCAGTTCTGGATCATAGCCGAGCGAGCGATTGGCTACCGAAGAGCCTTGACGGTCAATCACGTCGAGTACGGGCGCGAAGTTCACGTGTATACCGAGCGCACGGCATTCGCGAGCCACGGTTTGACCGTATTGGTAGAACACATCATCGTCGGCGATGCTGCTTAATTGCAGGTTTTTGGGAAATTTCGTGGCATCTTTTACACGCATGGCCAAACCCCACTCGCCATCGACGGCAACCATCAGCGGCACTCTCGATAACGATTGGGCATAGTTGATAAGTGAGGCATAGCTCGCGGCTTCTCCTTCGAAAAAGATGATTCCGCCCACGTTATGTGTAGCCACCACACTCTTAATATATGCCTTGTTGTCAACGTTGTCGTTGGGAATTACCGAGGCCACCATTAGTTGAGCGATTTTCTCGTCGAGTGTCATCTTCGACATCGTCA
This sequence comes from Sodaliphilus sp., assembly GCA_045112115.1. Taxonomy (GTDB): domain Bacteria; phylum Bacteroidota; class Bacteroidia; order Bacteroidales; family Muribaculaceae; genus Sodaliphilus. The sequence continues at coordinate 19,255 of JBGUHM010000120.1, forward strand.
AATCAACCCAATTATTGTTGGTGTCGCGGTTCTCATTCACCACCAACTTCGTGCCATGATGTGCGCTGGTGGTCATCGCGCAAGAGAACGCGAAGACCACCAGTGCCTGCAATATAAGCTTTTTAGTCATTTTGTTAGTTTTTATTTCTTTATCATTCGCGGGGTATCGTTGGAGTCAATAACCCTTCCGGCTGCTGTGAGATCTTTGACATACTGAATCATGTGGTCGCCATATTTCACGTCATCCTCAAACACGCGTTTCCCGCGTTTGAGTGCAGTCATGTAATCGCCGCCGTTGGCCAGATAGTCGATAGTGCCAAGAACATAAGTCTTCTTGGGGTCGATTTTCTTGCCGTTGAGCTTGGCGCTTGTCACCTTGCCGGCCTCGTTGAACTCAACCTTCACGCCTTTGCTCACGGCGTCACCACCGCGGCTTGCCATCACATTGAGGGCCTCGAGCAGGTCGGCGCCGCTGATTTCCATAATCACGAAACGGTTGTCGAACGGGAACATTGACATCATCAGGCCTTCGGTCACATCGCCCTTACGCATATCGGTGCGGATACCGCCCTTGTTCATGATTGTGAGGTCGATTTTCTTAATGCCGCTCACTTTGGGCATAATTTCAAGTACTGCGTCACACAGCCAGTTTTGCGCAGCGATACCACGATCCACAAGGTCGTGATTACACTTGCCTATTACGCTGTTCATCAGAGAGTCCACTCCGTTGGTGTAACGTTGCAGCCACTTGTTCATGGCAGTGTATTTTTTTGCATCGGCGTCGAGGCTCTTGTCGACGGCATATTGGATGTAGCTCACCTCGCCGGTGGCCAGGTCGAAGTCGTAACGGCCCACGTATTCGCCGGTCTTGCCGTTCTGCCCGACCAGAATCTGCTTGCCGTTGGCATTGCGCACGAAGCAGTCTTTAGAGTCCGGGGTTATTAGAGTGTGGCTGTGTCCGCCAATTACGAAATCAATGCTGCGGCTGTTGGCCACAATCGAAGGATCGACAGATGCACCGGCGTCAATCGACTCATAGCCAATGTGTGAAATCATTACCACATAGTCCACGCCAATTACGTTCTTAAGGTAGGCCGCGGTAGGTTCAGCGGCTTTCTCACAAGGAATATAGCGCATGCCGGTATAGTTTTTATCGCTGATCAGTCCAGCCGGCTCTACGTTGATTCCAATGAAAGCAATGCGCTTTCCGCCAAAGTTGCGTATGGTATAAGGCTGGAACAAGCCTTCCATCACGGTGCCGCTGAAGTCGTAGTTGGTGCACAGCCTTGTGGTGTGAAGACGTTTATAGTTGTCGGCAAGTTCGTCAAGGCCGTTGTCAAACTCATGGTTGCCCAGAATGTTGATGTCATAACCAAGCGAGTCGAGACAAGCATATTCCACCTCGCCGCGATAGAGTGTGAAATATGGTGTGCCTTGCACTACGTCACCAGCGTCAATTACCAGAACATTCTCATTTTCAGCTCTCACCTTGTCGAACAATGCTCTACGTCGCATTATTCCGCCCATATCGTTCTTCGTGGGCAAGATCTGGCTGTGAGTGTCGTTGGTCGACAGAATCACCAGTTTCTGAGCCTGCAGGTCGGTCGTGGTTACTGCTACCAGCAGCAATGAGAGGATTAAGGATTTGAAAAGATTCTTCATGCGAAACAGTTTTTAGTATTATTAATTTGGTTTGTTATTTGTCAGATATTCGAGCACCCGATTAAGGCTCGGCTCGTTCTTGAGCAGCAGGCGCTTGTCGCGGTCAACGAGGTAGAACAGCGGCATCTGCGGCAGTACATAAGCCTCGTCGTTGTCGATTGCGCCCAAATGGTCGCGAACGTTGAGCATATAGTCGGGATAGGTCTCTCTTTTCCACAACGCCATATCATCGTAGGGATAGACGGCGACCACTGTCATAGTCCCGTTTTCGGTCATGGTGCGTAACATCGAGCAGCTGTCGAGCCGTTCCTTCACCTTGTGGCACGACTCGCAGTCGGGGTCGTTGAAGAAAAGCAGAGTATATGGCGTAGTGATGTTGCTCAAGCGGCCGTTGGCCCCCTCCACAGTCTCCCATTCGAGATCGTGTACAGGTTCACCAAGTTTGTTCACTCCGCCCACTTCAAGCATTACCTCTACCCTCATGCGGTCTTCATCGGGCAGGTCGTCGCGGCGAACTACATTTTCGAGCAGGTGCATCATCAGTCGCTCGTTATGGCTCGGAATGGTGAGATCCCAATAATGCTTTTGTGCTTGCTCAACACACAACAGCAACTTGTCGCCCTTGACTTCAGCAAGCGCCGAATCGAGCAGTGCTTCGGCATTGTCGTAGCCCATAAGTCCAGCGCGCTGATCCACTTGTTCAAAGTCGATGACGCTGACAGCGGCAGTGCAAGCGAGTGAAACAGCTATTGACAGTATGGTTGCGAGAATCCGGGTCATTAACAGAATATTATTTATTGCAGTGCAAAATTAGTTTTTTTGCGCTTATAAACAAAGGATTTTAACAGAAATTATTGATTACTTGTTTTTATTGTCTAAAAAAGCGGAGTTTTAAAGGCGAAAATTTTGGGAATTATGAGTTTATTAGTAAATTTGCGCCACAAAATGACACTTCTTGTCGAAGAAAATGGATTATATACAAGAGGTTAAAATCGACGACAACACTGTGGTTTACCGGCTTGACCTGACCGCGACCGACTCGGGGCGGTTAGCTATGATGTGTCGAGAGATGGGCCTCGATGATTCGGTTGAAGCCAAGGCCGAGAGTCGGAAAAGAGAAATTCTCGGAGAACGGGTGATGCTAAAACAGGTGTTCGGTCTAACCGAACTGAGTCACAACGATGATTGCGCTCCGATAGTGGCGCTTGACGGACATATCTCTATCGCTCATACGCGTGACACACTTCTGTTGGCATTAAACCGTAGACAGGCCATCGGCATCGACATCGAAGGTTACCGCGAGAGAGTGCTTGGTGTTCGCGAAGGATTCCTTAATGAGAATGAGCGTACTTGGCTCTCGGCAAGCGACTTGACCTCGCATGTGGTTGCTTGGACCGCTAAGGAGGCTGTATTCAAGGCTGTGAGTGTTCGCGCTTTGGTTAAGAGTTACCGTGACGATATTGTCTTGGAACCGTTCAAAATAGCCGATGACGCAACCAATCTGCTGCATTGCGCCCGTTTCGGTGATCGTACTTTTGCGCTTCACACCATCCTTGACAAGAAAGAAGTATTTACACTTGCAATTGAAAATTAATTTAAACCAATACTTAAAGAATAATTGAATAACATGAAGAAATTCAACAAGATTTCATTTAGCCTGGCATTGATGTCCGCAGTGGCACTCATGCCAGTTCAGGCTTGGTCCTGCACCAATCTGCTCGCCGGAAAAAACGCTACTACCGACGGCTCGACTTTAATAAGTTATGCGGCTGACAGCCACACACTCTTTGGCGACTTGCAGATTTTGCCGGCAGCCGACCACAAACCCGGTGATATGCGTAAAGTCTATGACTGGGACAGCGGTAAGTATCTCGGAGAGATTCCGGAAGTGGCCCACACCTATCATGTGGTGGGAAACACCAATGAATGGCAGTTGACTATTGGAGAGACAACATTTGGCGGACGTGAGGAACTGGTCGATACCACCGCAATTATCGACTACGGAAGTCTGATTTATATCACGCTTCAGCGTGCCAAGACCGCCCGTGAGGCCATCACCGTGATGACCGACCTTGTCGCTAAATACGGCTATTGCAGCGAAGGAGAGTCGTTCTCAATAGGTGATCCAAACGAGATTTGGGTGCTTGAGATGGTGGGAAAAGCTGGTAAGGAAAAAGGTGCAGTGTGGGTGGCCATGCGTATTCCCGATGACTGTATCAGCGCCCATGCCAACCAGTCTCGTATCTATCGTTTCCCTCTCAAGGATAAGAACAACTGCCTCTATAGCAAAGACGTTATCTCTTTCGCCCGCAAAATGGGGCTATTCAAAGGCAAGGACGATGAATTCGAATTCTCCACGACCTATGCTCCCTCCGACTTTGGCAGCCTCCGCGGCTGCGACGCACGCGCATGGGCCTATTTCAACCGCTTCGCTGAAGGCATGGACCGCTACTTACCGTATATCAACGGAAAAAAAGGTGCTGAGAAATTGCCCCTGTGGGTGAAACCTACCAACAAAGTGAGCGCTCGCGACATGCAAGAGATGATGCGCGACCACTTCGAGGGTACGCCTTTTGACATGACACAGGATCCCGGTGCCACAAACTACTACGGTGTGCCCTACCGCTGGCGTCCTATGGAATTCAAGGTCGACGGAGAAACCTACTGCATGGAGCGCGCTATAGCCACTCAGCAGACTGGTTGGGTGTTTGTGGCCCAGATGCGCGGTTGGTTACCTCGCGAGGTGGGTTCAATAGTTTGGTTCGGTGTCGATGATGCCAATACCGCAGTGTTTGTGCCAATCTATGCCTCGATCACCGAAGCTCCTGAAAGCTACCGCCAGGGCAAGGCCGACCTGTATACTTTCGATTTCGATGCTGCATTTTGGGTGAACAACCTGGTTGCTAATCAGTGCTACAGCCGGTATTCGATGATGATTCCCGATGTGCGCAAAGTTCAGGGACGTCTTGAGAATCGTTTTGCCCGCAATGTTCACAAGACCGACGAAACAGCTTGCGAGTTGCTCAAGCAGGACCGCGCGAAAGCCATCGAGTTCCTCACCAACTACAGCGTAGACAACGCCCAACAGGCCACCCGCGAATATCAGGAACTCGTCAAATATCTCTTCGTGAAGTTCCTCGACGGCAACGTGAAGAAAGAGGAGAACGGACAGTTCAAACGCAACTCTGCCGGTCAACCTGTACAGCCCGTCTTCGGTGGCTATACCCAAGACTACTACAACACTGTGGTCAAAGGTAGCGGAGATCGCTTGAAAGTGCGTGAAATAGAGAAATAGTTTTTTCTTCTGCATTGAAATGGCAAAAAGATTGATTCGTATAATATGCTGGACAGCGGGAGCAATTTTGCTCCTGCTGTTGGCATGTTTCGGCCTGCTTAACACTGATGTGGTTCAGAATAAGCTGAAGAATCTCGCCATGGAGATGCTTTCGGAGAGACTGCACACCGAAGTGGCTCTCGACGATGTGAGTGTGAAGTTCTTCTCGCAGGATGTAAGTTTGCACGGGCTTCATGTCAAGGATCAGCAGCAGCGCGACATGCTCGAAGTCGAGAACTTGGCGGCCGATGTGAAACTGCTTAAACTGCTCAGCGGTGAGGTGGATATCGCATCTATTGATGTGGAAGGCATAACGGCACATTTATATAAAGAACCAGAAGATTCGGTGGCGAACTACCAGTTTGTAATCGATGCTTTCCGTAATGACAGCACCGCCAGCAAATCGGGTTACAAATTGACACTCAATGTCAACGATATCGATGTGAAACGCGTCGATATCACTTATAACGACAAAGAACTGAAAGTCGATCGGCTGGATGTTGACCTCGAACGCGACGAGATTGACAAAGCCATGGCAGAACAAGTGACCGTCAAATATGATAAGAATGTGTTCAACATCGATCGACTTGATGTTGACCTTGACAATGGTAAAGTGGAAAAGGCCAAGGTTGAGCAAATCAATGCTAAATGGACGCGGCCCGACCATAAGAACCATCCGGTTTCTTATCAAACTGGTGTGGAATCGGTGGAAATAGAGATGGAAAAAGGGCATTGGGATGTGAATGCCGACGGTGTCAGTTATTTGTCCAACAATCATCTCCCCCGCAAGAATAAAACCAACCCCAAACGGGGATTCTTCGATGCCGGACATCTCGACATAACTGCCAACTTGAGAATTACAATGGATCATGCGAGTACCGACTCCGTTCATGCGATGGTTACACAGTGTACAGCTGTTGACAAAACAACGGGAATTGATATTAGAGACTTGCGGTGTACCTTGGCGGCCAACCGCCACCGGTTGCAGCTCAGCAATGTTAAAGTGCAGCAGGGCCAGACCAAGGTGAGCTTCGCCAGCGGCATACTCAATCTGCCCGACAGCGTTCATGGTTTGACATATAAAACGTCGCCGATTAGGGTACATGCTGTTCTGCGCGATATCTCACGGCCGTTTGCCCCTCTATTGTCGAACTTCACCATACCGTTGGAGGTGAGCACTGTGATGAGTGGAACAAGCGAGCAAATAAACTTCAGCAACGTTTCGGTTCGCACGGCTGACAATAAATTTCACGTTGCTGCCGCCGGGACAGTACAAGGATTCAAACAGAACGAGTCGCATGAGCTGCATGTGCATTTCGATGTCGCTGAGATGAAGACAACACCAGCCGAGGTGGAGCGAATCATAAAACAGTTCCCCATAAATCGTTTTATGATGAAGCAGATGTATCAGATGGGATCGATTCGTTATGTGGGTAGCTTTGACGTACTTTGGAAAAAAGAACAGTTCCGAGGCAGCCTTTATACCAATGTAGGTGAATTAGGTTTTGAATTCACTCTCGACCAATTGGCAAAGAGCCTTTCGGGAAAGGCGAACGGCACCGACATCGACGCTGGTACGCTGTTGGATATGCCCGCCATAGGGACAGTAACGTGCAACGCCGACTTCAACATCGATCTTGGTCCACGTAAGAACAATGGTAAGCTACCTATTGGTGAGGCTACTGCGCACGTTGACCACGCATCGTATAAGAAGCTTTCGGTAAGCAATCTCGATTTAAGTGTGAAAAGCGATGGAATGACTGCCGATGGCGACCTTGATGCACCGCATAAATTCATCGATCTTGGCTGTTCCTACTCCTTTACCGACACCGACAACCTAAAGAAACTCAAAATCAAGCCGCACATCAGCTTCCACAAAGCACAAAAGTAAATAAACAAATGTGAAGTCGAAAAGTCTCATTTGTCTCATTTGTCTCAAAAAGTCTCACGCTTGAGACAGTTATTATTTTGGTTTACAACGCAATAGGCTAAATTTGTCTCAAATCTCAAGAATGAGACACGTGAGACAAATTGAGACAAGCGGTGTCTGTGAGACTGAGACAAAAAAATGAGCAGATGAAGAAACGGCAGGCCCTTTCATTTGAAGCGGGTCTGCCGTTTACAGGAATCGGATTATGCTATTTTCTTTTTCGGTTTCGTACCGATCGGGTTGCGCTGCTGTTCGACGATGATGACGAACTCGACACTTTAGGTTTGCGGTTCTTTACTTTACTCTTCTTTCCGCTGTTCTCCTCGGTGGCTTGAGCGCGTTTCGATTTCTTCTTTTCAGCCTTCTTTTCGTCTTTCTTCTTTTTCTTTTCATCGACGTTGGCGTTCTCATCTCCGTTCTCGCCTTCACCTTCGGCCTCAAGTTCTGCTTCGCGTTTTGCCTCGGCTTGTGCTAACAGTTCTTCGCGTGATGGCACCCAAAGGTTTTTGTCAAACGAATGCAACCGGCGTTCGATTGAGTCGCGTGCGTGAGCCAGCGATTCCTCGTCAGGGTAGATTTGAGCCAGCGCCAGGTTGCGCAAGTTCTTCACCTTGTAAATCTCACCGTCGTACATGTTTAGTTTGAAGAAGTCGTCAAGGTTGTATTTCGGGAGGTTGTTGTCGTCATCGGTAAAGACATATTGCTGGGCCATATAGGGACGGATATCGTTAAGCAAAACCCAGAACATGGGATAGCGCATTGCTTCGCCACCATAGTCGTCCTGGCGGTGTAGCACAGGGCAGATGGCGTCAACACGTGTGCGCACATTGTTGGTACGGGTGTCAAACTCCCAGTTCTCTATAATGAAGTAGCTCAGAATCTCGTTGCCGGGTATGTCGGAGTCGTCGATGGCATATCGCGGGTTCTTCTCGGTGCTACCCTTTGCCTCACTGAAGAGCACATGGAAGCGGTCGAGCATCTCCCCCACTTTTATTTTGTACTCGTCGGTGAAAATCTCTTTGCCGTCAAGATACTCATAGGCCGAGATCTTATTGTCGGCCAGCAGGCGCATGATGATGAAAAACAGGCTCTGTCCATCCTCGTTTGGCTCTTCGGGATAGTACAGCGCTGGGTTGCGGCCCTTAGTGAGGTCGAGCTGGCGGTAGACCACCTTCACCCACTGCAGGTCGGCGTCGCTGGGCTCTCGTTGCTCATAGAACGACTGTTGCCTGTCGGTCACCTTCGGGCTGTTCTCATCTTTCTTGTTACGGTCGTTGCTGCCTGGCGTGCGCCGTGTCACCTGCGCCTGCACGGTGGATGCGGCGAAACAGCATATAATAACGATTACTAATAACTTGACTAATTTCATAATCTGTATAACGAGTTTGATAAATATCCAAATATTAGTTCACAATAACCTCCATAGGAGCGATGTCACGTGTCACGCCGTCGGGTCCAGTGGCCTTAACGCGGGTGATATAGAAACGCTTACCACGGTTGAGGCGGCGGAAACTCTGAATCTGTCGTTCACTGAAACGTGATCCGGCCGACACCTCGGGGATTGCATTACCCATCGAGTCGAAGAATACGGTCTCGAAACTCACAACCTTGTAGTCGATGTTGAGCATGTCGTCGTCGATGGCTGCGTCAAGACCTCCGGCTGCCAACAGTAATGCCTTAGAGAAACCACGTCCGCCTTTGTATCGGTTCATCTGACCATTGGAGTCCTTATAGGTAATGAATGGCATCGGGTCGGGCAACTTGCGCACCTTGAAACTAGTCGAACCCACGTTGGTGCGTTGTCCGTCGATTTCGGCCGAAACCGAGATTTCGCAAACAGTTCCCACCTTTGCCGGTCGTGCCACCCAGTGGTCTCCGCTCTTTGATAGAGTACCGTTGGTCATCGTAGCCGAAATGGACCCGTCGGGCACACCAGGAACAGCAATCGACACGGGGTTGTCAATACCTGCATAGAACACGTTCATCATTGTTGCCGACACAGTAGCGATAGGATCGATGACGGTGTACGACGACTTGAATTCACGCTTTGTCACCGAGCCGTCGCGCCCTACAACCTCAATCCAACCTGAATAGTCGTAGGTACCGGCTTTCCCGGTTCCCACCTCATAGAGGCCCTTGTCATTGCCCAGTCGACTTCCGTTTACGTAGACTATAGGACGTTGTGTGGTGTCAAGTGCGGCAAGCACAATCTGCGCCGAATACTTCTGACCACGCATCACGATGCGTGACTGAGGAACGACAAAAGCGTTCACCAAGTTCACACGCAGGTCGCCCAGGTCAACGTTGACCAGCAGTTGGTTCAGCACTTCACCCTCGGCATAACGTACATCGTTCTGTAGTTTCGACAGCAGAGTCACAGCGGCGATGGTCGGCATGTTCTCAAACATTGACTCTTCCCACGATTTTTTGATGACTGATTTAGCATCGTTGGGATCGGAATAGGGCTTTGTTGAGAGCGCCTGCTCCAGGTTGCTTTTCTTGTCAGGCAGGTCGACATTTGATACCACGAGAGCGCGGAATTGGTCGATTTTTGTTCTGAGAACTTTTCCCTTGCCACCCATCGGAGCGAGCATCACAATCGAAGAAGCGTCGAGGTTGTCTTTATTCTTAATATTTTTTATATCACCTTTGGGACCGTCGGCCGCTTTAACAATCTGCAGCTTCAAGTCTTCCATATAATCGAAAAGGCTGTCGGCCTCGGCTTGTACTTCATGACCTATGTCGAGCCATTTTTTGCCTTTCTTTGGGTTCTTCTGGTTGAACGCCTCCAGTTGCGCCATCAACGAGCGGTTACGGGCCGTGATAGTGCGGTTGGAGCGCGACAGACTGTCTTCCACCTGACTGAATCCGTTGAGCACGTCGTTCGAGACGTTCAACGCGAGCATGGCGGTCAAGACGATATACATAAGGTTTATCATCTTCTGTCGCGGCGACATGCGCGCCAATGTCTGATTTCGAGCAGTTGCCATGCGCGATTAGAATTCGGAGTTATCGTCAATAGGGTTGTTCATCTCATCGGCATTGATGCCGGGCATGCCGCCCATCGGACGGTACATGTTCACGGTCATTGCCTTAATCATCTTCTCGTAAACACTGTTGAGCTGTTTCATGTAGCGAGCCATCTTCTCGGTCTCGTCGCAGTAGTTGGCGCTTTCGGCGGCCGACTTCTCGTACATGTCGCGTATGTCCTTCATAGAGCGGTTAACGCGGTCGATACTGTCGAGCTGCGATGAGATGCTCTTGAGTTGGATTTCGTAGATAGTGTTCAGGCCGCCTATGTTGCGGTTCAGCGACTCCATCTGTTCTACATAACCGGTAGAGCTGGAGTTGATAGTCTCGCTGTTGTCGGTTATAGCCCGATAACTGTTGAGCAGTGTTGACGACACGTCGTTCAGGGCTTGGGTCGTCTCACCCAACTTCTGCATCTGGTCGCTAATGAGTGACATCTGCTCCAGATACTGACCGGTGGCGTCGGTGAGTTCGGCCATGCGCGACAGTTGCTCGCTTGCGGCAGCCATCTTTGCGATGCTCTCGCTCAGTGACTGTGTGTCTTCGGGAGTGAGTTCCAGGCTTTGAGGCAGGCCTACGGCACCCTTGGCGGCTGCCGGGGTTACCACAATGGGGCCGCTGGCGCCCTGTACTACGGCACCTCCAAAAGCGGGCGGTGCCGGTGGGGCATACGAAGACTCTTCGCCGTCGATAGGCGAATACTCCTCGCCGGAGATTTCAGATGTATCGACGGCCTCCCCTTCGGCTCCGGGCATTCCGGCCATTACTACGCCGGCACCGGTCTGGAAGTCGGGACGGTCCTCGGGGTCACCAGAGCCTAACACCGGGAATACATCTTCCCAACGATATTCTTTCTCGGGGCGGTCAAACGCCGTCAGAAGGAACATCACAACCTCGGTACCCATGCCCAAGGTCAGGAGCTCGTTACCACCAGTGAGGTGCAAAATCTTGAACAGTGCACCGAGAATCACGATTGCGGCACCTATCGAATAGGCGAAATTGAAAAAGCGCTGCGCTTTATCGCCTGAGAGTAAACCTTTTTTTTGCTTTTTATCTTTTGCCATGAGTGTTTGTCTTTGAAAAGTTTATAGCGGAAGTATATCGCTTATTTTTTACGTTTCGACTTTGTGTAACCCACTTTTGTCCTCACGCAGCGGAAACCGATATAAGAGCGTTGCTCGTTTTGGTACTCCCACATGCGGATGTCGCCGCGGATGTTGTGTGCCACATCTTTCCATGAGCCACCGCGGACAATTTTACGCGACATCTTGTAGGGGTCTTCAATGGCCACGTTGTAGCGGTACTCAGGGTTGAGGTCGTTGGTCATGCGGTCGATACTCTCGGTGTAGGCCGTAGATGTCCATTCGCTCACGTTACCCGCCATGTCGAAGAGTCCAAACTCGTTGGGCTCGTAAGTACCGACAGGCGAACATATGATGCTTCCGTCTCGCACGTAGTTGCCCTCCTGTGGCTTGAAGTTGGCGTAGAAGCATCCTTCGTCTTCAGTCAGCGGGATGTCACCCTCCCACGGATAGATGTTCTTGTCGACACCGGCGCGTGCGGCAAACTCCCACTCAGCCTCGGTGGGCAGACGGAACGGTTCGATGTACACACCGTCTTTTCCGAGCGACTTGCGCAGGAACTCAGTGCGCCAGTGGCAGTAGGCCGATGCCTGCTCCCAACTTACTCCTACCACGGGATAGTTGTTGTAGTTGCCGTTGGCGAAATACATTCTCACGTACGGTTCGTTGTAACTGTTTTCGAAGTCGTTGATCCAGCACGTGGTATCCGGGTAGATGTTCACGATATAGGTGTTGACAAAGTCAAACTCGCTCTGCAACGGACGCGTGATAGTCTGGCGGATGATGCGGCCATCATCGTCGACATAAGCAGTGTCCTTGCTGATAATCGGGTTCTCGGTTGGTACGGCGTGGTCGGTGTTATAGTCACGACGAGTTGGGTCGAAGCGGTTCTTGCGCTTTGCGGCTGCTGTCAGGTCGTACACCTCGAAACGGTAGTTCATCTGACGGGGATCGATCTCCTTCTTGCCGGTGATGGGGTTGATGCGGTACACGCTTTCGATAGCGCGCTCTTCATCCTCACTTGGATTGCGCCAGGGGATGTTGCGGTTCCAGTTGAGATGAGGCTTAACCGGGTTGCCGTCTTTATCCTCTTCGATTTTAAACTCTTCGTTGCCGCCGTAAGCCGGGTCGGCAAGACGTTCGCGGATTATCGAGTCGCGCACCCAGTATACGAACTGCTTGTATTTACTGTTGGTCACCTCGGTCTCATCCATCCAGAAGGCGTCGACACTGATGCCGCGTGCCGTAGAGTCGAGACCCCAGACAGAGTCTCGGCCTCCAGGACCTTCCTTCATTGAGCCACAATCGACCAGCACCATGCCGTAGGGCGTTGGTTCCGAAAATGTCACTCCACTGACACCGGTAACCTCACCGCCGGCGGTGTTCATTTTCCTTACACCGCTGCACGAGGCCACCAATGCTGTTGTTAAGACAATAAATAAAAGTTTTTTCATCTATTTTAATTATCTTGTGTTGTTATAATCACATAATACGTATGCTCTTGTGTCGGTTCTTGTTCTTTTCGCCAAGATTGAGTTTCACATTATATGAAACAAATATTTCATGACTGCCTTTGGTCGCCTTGTTGATGGCGCTAAGAGGATAGTCGTAGGAATACCCGATGTAGAAGTTCTTGAACTCAGCACCAATCATTGCCGACACCGCGTCGTTATAGCGGTAACCCACACCCCATGAGAGGAATTTGTTGTATCGCATACGAGCGGTGACCTCGGCTTGAACAAAATTCAGATCACTTTTGACGAAAACCGACGGCTGTATTTCAATTAACGTGTTTTTGATAGGAATATTGCCACCGGCCATAAAATAAAAGAGGCGCCCGGTGTTGAATTCGTACTGTTCTTCCGACTCCTGACTCTGCTTGAGAGTGATGCTCGGAGTGTTGATATGTGCCACGGAAGCGCCTGCCCACCACTTCTTGTGCTGGTAGAACACGCCTACCCCGAGGTCGATCGCGGTACCGGTGACATCAGTCTCAGGAATGGCGTCGTCGGCGCTGGTATGGGCTTCGTCGTTTTCAGGAATAAATCTTCTGGTACCTTTAAACGTTTGGTTAATCATGCCCACTTGAACACCTGCGCTCAGGGAGCCGCCGAGCAACTTGAATTTGAAAGATCCCTGCGCTCCCGCATTAAGTGTGCGGTATAAGCCGATGCTCTCATGTTGCAACGACACACCCACACCCCAACGTTTGTTAAGGAACTTGAACGGCATATCACCGAGCACGAGGAATGTCATTGGCGCATTCTTTATGCCGAGCCACTGCAGTCGTGACCCTCCTGAAATATGGATGTAGTCGGTGTTGCCGGTGGCAGCCGGGTTATAATATGCGGGTACAGCCCAGTACTGCGTTAGCTGTGCATCGATTTGTGCCAGTGAACGAGCGGGCAGCAGCAGTGCAACAACCGCGATAGCGAGTAATATGTATTTTCTTACCAGCTGCATCATTCGAAGTAAAATGTCAACACCACCATATTATCCTGTATCTTGTCGACGCTTTGAGTGAATTTCATCATCTGCTCGTTGTCCTGAAGGTCGGGGCGGTTCTTCTGCAACAGGTTCCTAAGGCCGAAACAGAATTTCACCTCGGGACAGAGTTTGAAGAACGGCAGATAGATGTCACAACCCAAACCCACGGTGAGCATCACGTCAAAGTCTTTGACTTTCAACATGTCGGGTCGGTCCTTGCTCACGTCGTAGATGGCCATGGCACCACCGGTGAAATAAGGGCGGATGTTGTGATAACGTAAGGCGCTGTATTTCAGGTCGAGTGGCAACACAATGTAAGTGGCCTTCATGTTCTGGCTCTGACGTTGCATGGTCGGGTCCGTCGGATCGGCCGGTGGCAACGCGTTTTGGTATTTGATGACCTTGTTGCCGAAGTACATTCCGGGAGAGAGACGCAGATTGAAGTGGTTGGACAGACGGTAGTCGGCCAACACGTTGACACAGAAACCCGGAGAATGGTTTGGCACGGTGGCAAACCACTGTTGTCCATCCTCAGTTATAAAACCGTTGTTGGTGATATTAAGGTCCTGAAAATGAGCGCCCACCGAGAATCCGAAATGAATCTTCTTCATGTCGGCGTACTGGCGGTTTAGGATCTTCTTGTTGCTCTGTGCCGAAGCCACTGTAGCGATGAGCAACGCTATAAATAAAGCAATATGTCTTGCCCGATGAAATTTCATTACAACATTTATAACGCAATTCCCCCGCCATTATTGCAAACAGGTCGTGAAATTTAAAAAATGTGAAAATAGGATGTTGGGCGAGATGATTGTTTTTTATCCTAAAAAAAGAAAAAACGGGGTTGTTCATAACTATTTGCGTTGAATTGGTTGTTATTTCATTTATAATGTGTAATTTTGCGGATTGAAAATGAGATATGAGCTCGTAATATACGTTATTATTGTGGTGGCTGCGCTGATATTCAGTGTGTTAGCCGTCAAAAACGACGTGCGTGAGCTTCAACGCATTGGTTATGATGGCAAGCGCTTTTTCAAGAGTTTTGGCCAGGACGATGACGCTCAGTTGATACGGCGGCTCGCTGTTTTTGCGATGGCGTTTCTTGTTATGTCCAAGGACAGATGGGGCACGTATGCATTGTATTGCGTTCCAGCGGTAGTGATTCTTGTGGCTTTTAGCGAGCTGTTCAAGAAAAAGAAAGACGTAGAGCCTTTTTCGCGCCGTTCGAAAGTGCTGCTTGTCGTGACACCGCTCGTGATAGCAGCTGTTACAGCCGCTGTGGCGGTTCTTGGCGGATTGACAAACGTGGCGTTGCAATACGCAGCTGTGATATCGTTGGTTTCGGCGTTTATCACTCCGGCTTTCACGGTAGCTGTCAATTGGCTTATCCCAAATAATGATAAATGATTTAATAAACAGAATATGAAAAGATTTAACGAATATAACCGATTCAACCTATCGGACATCAACAAGGAAGTCCTCAAGAAGTGGGACGAAGAAGACGTTTTCAACAAGAGTATAAGTGAGCGAGACGGAGCTCCGTCGTTTGTGTTCTACGAAGGACCGCCCAGCGCCAACGGCATGCCCGGCATCCACCATGTGATGGCTCGCACTATCAAGGACATCGTGTGCCGCTACAAGACCATGAAGGGATACAAGGTGCTGCGCAAAGCCGGCTGGGACACCCACGGCCTGCCTGTGGAACTCGGTGTGGAGAAGACCCTCGGCATCACCAAGGAGGATATCGGCACAAAGATTTCGGTGGACGACTACAACGCCACTTGCCGCAAGGAAGTGATGAAATACACCCATGAATGGGAGGACGTGACCCATAAGATGGGCTACTGGGTTGACATGAAGAATCCGTATATCACTTTCAAGAACAGCTATATCGAGACGTTGTGGTGGTTGCTCAAACGGCTTTACGACAAAGGCCTGCTTTATAAAGGCTACACGATCCAGCCATATTCACCTGCCGCAGGTACCGGCCTTAGCAGCCACGAGCTTAATATGCCCGGCTGTTACCGCGATGTGAAAGACCAGACCGCTACTGTGCAGTTTAAAGTGAAAGATGACGGTCACAAGGCCGTCGAGGCTATCAAAGCCGCCGCCTCTCCCGCTCATGCTGCCAGTATCAACATCATCGCGTGGACCACAACCCCATGGACACTGCCCAGCAACACCGCGCTATGCGTTGGACCAAAAATCGACTATGTAGCTGTTGAGACTTTCAACCCCTACAGCGGTGCGCCTGTGGTTTATATTATGGCCAAAGCGCGTCTCGATGCTTATCTCAAGCCCGAAGGCGCTGAACTTGCAATGGCCGACTACAAGAAGGGCGACAAGGTGATTCCCTACCGTGTCGTAGCCGAATTCAAAGGTGCCGACCTTCTCGAGATTCACTATGAGCAACTCTTCCCATGGGTTAAGCCTGTTGAGCTGATTGATGGCAAACTGGTGGGCAACGACAACGGTTTCCGCGTTATCCCTGGCGACTATGTTACAACTGAGGACGGTACCGGTATCGTGCATATCGCTCCTACCTTTGGTGCCGACGACGCGCAGGTGGCACGTGCCGCCGGTGTTCCTCCGCTGTACATGATTAACCGCAAGCGTGAGACACGACCCATGGTCGACCTCACCGGCAAATATTATGTCTTCGATGATCTCGATGAGGAGTTCGTTGAGAAGTTCGTCGACAAAGAGCTTTACGGCAAATACGCCGGAGCATGGGTGAAGAACGCTTACGACCCGCAATACACTGTCGACGGTAAGTTCGACGAGGCGGCTGCCAACAAAGCCGAGGACCTGAATGTAACACTCTGTGTTGAGATGAAGCAAGCCGGCCTGGCCGTGAAGATTGAGAAGCATGTGCACAACTATCCCCACTGCTGGCGCACCGACAAGCCTGTGCTATACTATCCGCTCGACAGCTGGTTCATCCGCTCGACAGCTTGCAAGGAGCGTATGGTGGAACTCAACAAGACCATCAAGTGGAAACCTGAACATACTGGTTCAGGACGTTTCGGCAAGTGGCTTGAGAACCTCAACGACTGGAACCTGAGCCGCAGCCGTTACTGGGGCACTCCCCTACCCATATGGCGCAACGACGACGGTGAGGAGAAATGCATCGGCTCGATTGAGGAACTTTTCAATGAGATTGAGAAGAGCGTGGCCGCAGGTTTGATGAAGTCGAATCCTTATAAAGACAAAGGCTTCGTACCGGGTGATTATTCCGAGGAAAACTACAATAAGATCGATATCCACCGTCCGTATGTCGACGACATTATTCTGGTGAGCGACAGCGGCAAACCCATGCGCCGTGAACTCGACTTGATCGACGTGTGGTTCGACAGTGGCGCAATGCCTTACGCTCAGCTTCACTATCCGTTTGAGAACAAAGAAATGGTTGACAACGGGACATTCTTCCCTGCCGACTTCATTGCTGAAGGCGTCGACCAGACTCGTGGCTGGTTCTTCACCCTGCACGCTATCGGCACGATGGCTTTCGACAGCGTGGCTTACAAGAGCGTTATCTCCAACGGCCTTGTGCTTGACAAGAACGGCAACAAGATGAGCAAGCGTCTGGGCAATGCGGTCGATCCGTTCTCGACCATCGAGAAATACGGAAGTGACCCGTTACGCTGGTATATGATCAGCAACTCGGCTCCTTGGGACAATTTGAAGTTCGACCTCGCCGGCGTGGAGGAAGTGAGCCGCAAGTTCTTCGGCACACTGTACAACACCTACTCCTTCTTCGCCCTTTATGCCAATGTCGACAACTTCGATCCTGCTACGACGACACGTTTGCCTCTTGAGAAACGCCAAGAGATCGACCGCTGGATTATCTCGTTGCTCAACAGTCTGATTACTGATGTCCAGGATTATTTCGATGACTATGAGCCTACACGCGCTGCAAGAGCCATCAATGAGTTCGTAAGCGAAAATCTCAGCAACTGGTACGTGCGCTTGAACCGCAAGCGTTTCTGGAGTGGTGACCTTGCCGCTTATCAAACACTCCATGAGTGTCTCGAAGTGGTGTCGCGGCTCATGGCA
>JBGUHM010000121.1:0-7833 GCA_045112115.1 Sodaliphilus sp.
CGAAGCCGTCGCCGTTGAGGTCGCCGGGCAAGCCGTCCTGCACGATGTTGTAGAACGCGCTCCACGGGTAGGTGGCTTTATACTTCGACAACGTACCCGCTGGCACAGTGAGCTTGCACGTCTGCTTGTCCACGCCATTGAAGATGTACCCGCCGTAGCTGAGGCTGGCGGGATCCTTCATATTCGGTTCGATGCTCGTCAAGCCGGAACAACCATCGAAGGCATGGTCTTCGATGCGTGTCACCGTTGCGGGAATGGACAACGAGGTGAGTGCCGTGTTGTTCATGAATGCGTAACGCGAAATACCGGTGATTGTGTAGGTCTTGCCGTTGTAGTTGAATGTCTCGTAGATGTTGAGCGCGCCGCTCTTGAGCATGTTGTAATCGGAGCCGCTGGCGTAGATGTAGGTGCCGCGCACAACACTTGCCGTGGACTTGTCGCTGTTAATAAAGTACGGGATACCGCCCGACAATATATCCCAGGCGCCGTAGGTCACGGTGTAGCTCTTCCAGATATCGTCGGTATAATAGGCCGCTGAGGAACTGTTGTCGGGAGTGTCCCAGCACGACGGTACGTACACAGTCATCGACGACGGCACGTTGTAGAACGTGTAGACATTGACGTTCTTGCGGTTGGCGTAGGTCGAAATCAGTATCTTCTTCAGGCGGGTGCAGTCGTAGAACATATTGGTGTAGTTGATGCTCGTAACGGAGCTCGGAATCTTCACCGACTCTATGCTCGTGGAACCGGAGAACACATAGCCGGCCGACGTACCGACGCTCGTAACACCGTACGGCAGTTCGACGTAGCTCGCACGACAGTTGTCGGCGAAGGCGTAGTCGAACACCGAAGTCAGCGTAGGCGCGAACGCCGCCACAGCGGTGTATGCGTTATAAGCCGGCACCTTCACCAGCTGCGTCAACGACTTGTTGTACAACGCGCCGTAAGTGCTGTAGGTGCTGTAGGTGCTGTTGCCGGAGGCCACGGTGAATCGTTCCAGCTTCTTGCAGTTGCTCACGGCCGTTACGGCAAACAGCGTGAGCGTAGCCGGAATGTTCAGCGTCGTAATGGCCGTGCTTTGGAACGCGCGCGAGTTCACCTGCTGCACGCCCTCGTTGAGCGTTGCCGTAGCCAGCGATGTGCAGCCGTAGAACGCATCCTCTCGGATAATCTTGGCGTTAAGCGTGGCGGAAGTCATCTTTGTACAGCCGTAGAACGCCTCCCGGTTGATGGTCACGTCGGAATTGCTGACGGTCAACGCATCGACGTTGGAGTTGTACTTGAACGCCTGCTCGGCGACGTTGTCGCAGTAGATATACAGGCCGAGGTACCCGTCGTAGCCGATGTAGTTGTTGTTGATGACCACGTGGGCGAAATCGGAATGGACCAGCGCAGCCTTGGGTTGCACGCTCGACGAACCGGGCGTGGTCACAATATAGCCGTAGCCCGAGGTGGTGCTGTTGCCGGTGTAGATGTCACACGAGCTGCGGGGCGACGGAGTGCTGGACACCGTGAAATTCTGCGTAATCTTGGATATAGAGTTCGCCTTGCTGATGGCCGGCAATGTGGGCAGGACTACACGGCGAGTGTCGGCGTGGCAAGCATAGAATGCGTTGTCGCCCAAGCTCACCGCGCTCGGGTCGAGCGTCGCCCAGAACACCGACAGCGTGCCGTTGGTGGCCGACGCGCCACATTCGGAAAGGAAGGTGTTGCCAATCGACTTCACCGAACTCGGAATGAACACCGAACTCAGATTAGGAAGGAAGCGGAAAGCCACATTGGAGATGGCGCCCACTCCGTAATACATCCTGATTGACGTCACCGAGTTCATGTCGCGGAAAGCCTCGGTGCCCACCATCACATGGCGCATGGTGCCGTTCAGTGTCACATAGCCTGGAATCTCGATGTACGAGGGGTAAGTGTGGCGGAAGGCGACCGTCGGGTTGCGCAGACGGGCGTAGGTCTCGCCGTTAAGCGTGTAAGTGTCATACTGGAAGTTCCCGACAGTGGTCAGGTTGGGGTTGTCGTGCTCGTCGTTGAACACATAGGTCTTGCTGTAGTTGCTCGCCGTGGCGAGGTCGGGGAACGAGGCGCCCTCCGGTGAGGCGAGGTGCACGTTGTCGCCGTAGTAATAGGAACTCACATTCTGTGTATGCGGGTAGCTTGAACTCTTCGTGGGGCTCAGAGTGATGGTGGTCGACTGTGTCAAACTGCTGTTATACGGATAGATGCTCACACGGCCCAACTTCACGAAGTTGCCGCGCTTGCCCTGAAGGGTGCAGTTTTTGATATAAAAGCGGGCATACTCATTGCCGCCTTCGCCCTTGACGGCCACGCCGTCGCTGGCGGTGATGGTGAGCGAGCCGGGGCCGTGGAACTCCACATCGGCGTTGTTGTAAACACGCACGGCATACTGGCCGCTGGCCGCCGTACCGATGGTCAACGACGTCGATCCCATAACGACGAACTTGGTAGTGGCTTCGAGAACAACAGCGTCGGCGTTGCCCGCAATCAGTGTGGAGTTGCCGTTGATATTGATTGTGAGCTCATTCGATGAGCGGTTGCTGTTGGTGTACACGCGCAGCGCATGGTTGCCCGAGCCCGTTCGCGTAATCGACACGCTGCTCAGGGTAAGCGTGTTCGAGCTTTCATCGTAAGCGACACCTCCGCTGCCGATGGTGAAACGCAGGTTGTCGCTCGTGATGCTCGTGCCGTTCACCTTGATTCCGTAGTCGGTGGCCGCCATAGCACTGATTGCGCCAAGAGCAACAAACATTAGGATAATTAATTTTCTCATACCAATATATTTTAATTTATAATTTTTGTCTTCCATGTAATTACAAAGAGCCACAGCTAATAAGCCAAGATGCTGTAAACAAGCTGCTTACAGCGCAAATTGCAGTGCCGACACGCTTTGTCGACAAGCAAAATTACTGATTTCCTATCAATTATCCAAAAAAATCCCCCAAAAAATCAGTTCAGGAAGTTCACGCTCACGCCCATCTGGAAACGAGCGGGGTTCAGCGGATAGTGGGGTATCGAGAAGTAGTTGTCGCCACCGAAGAGACCCTTGTTGGCGTGGGTGTACTGGACATAGAAATTGGCCCGCTTGAGCTTGAAGTTTGCGTAAACGTTGGCAAACAAGAAGTTACCGCACTTCATTTCGCGCTGTGTGTGGAACACCATCGTTGCGGGATTGTAGCTCGGAGCAAAATAGCTGGTGTAGTAGTTGGCGTCGACGCCTATCTGCACATGCAGCACTTTCGCCACAATAAACTGAGCGTAGAGGTTGGAGTAAATAGCGAATTTCGGCAGCGACAGCACCTCGTCGTTGCTCGAGGTCTGATACGTCAGACGGTTGTCCCAATGTAGGGCGCGCCAGTGAAGTCGCTGGTCGAGCGTGGCGCTGAACACATGAATGGCCGGACCGTGCTGTATGGGCAACGCGTTTTCTTCGAAATACAGATGGTTTTTGATGGTCTCGTATGCCACATTTATCGTCGTGCCGGTGTGGGGGACGACGAGTTTGCCGCCAACGCGCAGACGCTTCACCTTCGAGAAATTGTTGTTCCAGGCGTAATGGTTCGACACGAAGCGCTTCATCAGCAACGGGGGCTCCAGATTCTTGAAATGGCCGTAACCGGTGATGGTCACCGAGTCGCCGAAAAGTTTGAAACGTGTTGACACTCGCCCGTCGACATCGATGTCGCCGGCCACATCGCCCATTACACCGAACTGTGCGCGGACGTCATAGGTCAGCAGCGAGCCTCGTTGCTTAACCAGGTCTCCCCCAACCCACATCAGATGCTGCGATGTCGTGGGTTCGACCTCCACCGGAAGCGGCTTCAACTTTTCGGGCAATTCCTTGCCGCTGACGCTGTCGGTCACCTGGTTGTAGCGCCGCCACTCATGGGTGGCATAAACAGAGAATCCAAATTTCGCATATTTATTGAACCCCTCGAGCAGACTCACGCCCACTGTGTTGCGCACACGGTGCATCAGCGTGAACTCGTCGGTGCCGCCCAACCCGAGGTATGTATTCGGGAAGAATGTGGTGTCCTGATGGCCGTCGCTGTTCATGAAACGGTGCTTAAGCCGTTTGTAGTCCATTGTCCAGATAAAGCTAGTCACAGGGATATAGGTCTTGCCTGTGATGGTATCGGCAATCGTGTCGCGTTCGTAACGGTAGTAGCCCACCTTGTAGCGGTGGTTCATGTAGAACTCCACGTTCGAAATCTTGCTGTGGGCCGACGTGAGATAGGTAGGTATCGACTTCGGGTCGACTTTCGTCTGGCCTCCCTGAACCTCGGCGGGATCGGTCAGGTAGCGGTCGTCGGTGATACCGCCGTTCTCTTTGCCCAGGAAATTATAGTTGGATAAGAACGTCTGAAGCTCGTACCGGTCGCCAAGGTAGCTCGAAAACAGACGCCAGGCGAAATTCTTGTCGGCCTGGTAGTCATATGAGCCTTTGCTGTAGATATAGTCCATCGCCGCGCCGAACTGCAGCTTCGGATTCACGTTGCCGCTGAACAGCGCCTGCGTGCGGTCCTGATTGCTGTATTTGTTGCCGCCGGTGGTGTACGACACGATGGTCATCGGGATGCGCGTATTGTAAAAGCGCTGTTTGGCTATCGAGTGGGTCCACGACGCAATGGCATCTTCCATGAAAAACTCGCTGTACAGCGGACGGTCCATGAAAATCTGGTTCTGGCCCGCAGCGCCGAAGTTGCCGGTGGTAGCCCACGCTATGCTCTGGCTTGTCGGGATCACTGTCGAGTGGTAATTGACAAACGAGGTGTCGATTTCGGCCGAGGAGTGTTGCCCCAGCGGGTCGCTTATTTGCCAGGCGTAGCTCGGAGCTATCACCTGCTGCTTCTTGCCGCCGGTCGTTGGCTGCTGCTGTGCCGACACCGACTGCGTCAGCAATGCCAGAACAGCCGCGAACAGTAGCCTATAACCCATATTTAATCGCCGTTTCTTCGTCATTTTAGGCCGCAAAATTAGAAAGAATAAATGAAAACCGCAACTTTTTCGGATTTTCGTTGCCATTTGACGATTTTTTGTGTAATTTTGCGACTTAAATCAAACCTACTATTAACAAAACAGTCAAATAAAATGAAAAAATTAATTCTCACTATGATGCTTTCCATACCTCTTTTTGCAGCTATGGCTTGTACTAACAGTAACAATAACGATGCCAGCAACGCCGACGCGACCTCCAAAGCGAGCGAAGCCGTGCCCGAGGCCAACGTAAGCAAGGACTCGAAGGTGCTTGTGGCTTATTTCTCGGCAACAGGCGTCACCAAAGGCGTGGCCAAGGACCTGGCCGAGGTTACCGGTGGAGTTCTCTATGAAATCACTCCGGAAAAGCCCTACACCGAGGCCGACCTCGATTGGCACGACAAGAAGTCGCGCTCATCGGTTGAGATGGCCGACCTCAAAAGCCGGCCCGCAATCAAGGGCAAGGTGGAGAACATAGGCGACTACGACGTAGTGTTCATCGGATTCCCAATCTGGTGGTACACAGCGCCTACCATCGTCAACACCTTCATCGAGGCGAACGACCTCAAGGGCAAGACTCTCATCCCGTTCGCCACCTCGGGCGGCAGCACCATCGACAAGGCTTGCACCGACCTCAAGGCCACCTACCCCGACCTCAAGTGGCAGAAAGGCCGTCTGCTCAACGATGCCACGCCCGACACGATCCGCACTTGGCTAAAACTATAATTAAACTAAAGAGATATGAAAACTTTTTTCCGAACCCTATTAGTGGCAATTTGCCTTACATGGGCAGGCAGCGCAACGGCCTACAAGCCCGCCGTTCACAAAATCAACGGCATGGAGATGGCGTTCAACTACCAAGGGGAGATTCTCTTCGACGGCAGCACCGGACGCAGCATTGAGCCTATGCTCGCAGGCGTGGCATTGAACGAGCCCGCCGAACCGCTCAGCAAGCGAAGCGGCAAAATCACTGCGCTCAAGCGCTCCGACAACTGGCACGCAGTAATCATCCAGCTCGACTACCCGTATTCTCGCTCGGCGCAACGGCCGTCGGAAACCTACGTCGTGGTCTATCGGAACGAAGGCGGAATAATCGACGGAACGCTGGCTTTTGTCGAGGATGACATTATCTACGCGCCGGCGCCGCCGTATTACACCGGCGAACTGCAGTTCAAGCCGCGTGAGTCGAAAGTGGAATTTACCGACGCCGGCTTCAACGTCACCCGCAACTACGAGGGTTTCATGGGTCCTCGCGGTGGAACGCAGATCGACGAAAAAGCTTCGGTGACCTACGAATACGCCATCGACGAGAACGGGAAAATCGACCGCACAAACGCCAGAGCTCACTCCGTCGTCACCAGATCGCCGAATGCCAGTGTTCCGGGACGCACTCCCGACCAGCTCACCCCAACCACCACCGAAAGCGACAACCCGCAATTTCTGGGCATGGGAACAATGGTGATTGATATGATTTCGAGGCCCATAAGCGACACGAAAGAGCCGGAGCGGCTCAATGCTTTCATAACCGACCAAATGGCCGCTTTCATTCCGGCGAACGGCAAGGCTCGAAAACCGCAGTTCGACGAACGGATTTACGAGCGCACCATGAGTTTGATATCGATGTGGCAGAAACGTTTCATCTACCGTAACCCCGACCTGTGGCTCACCTGGCTCTACAACAACCAGGAGTCCAACGCAATGAAAGCCATGGCCGCCAGTTTCGACAACGATGAGGCATTCGCCGATTTTGTCACCGAACAGGCAAAAAACATCAAGGACAAGAAAGCGAAAAAGTGGTGGGTTAAAATGACTAAATAAGCACAATGCAGTTTATAAAGAAGGAAATTGAAGGCGTATGGCTAATTGTGCCGGTGCGCCACGGCGACCACAGAGGGTATTTCAGCGAAGTGTACAAGCCTGAGCTGCTGCAAGAGCATATCGGGCCGGTGAACTGGGTGCAGGAGAACGAGAGCCAGTCGACTTTCGGCGTGCTACGCGGCCTGCACTTCCAGCGGGGCGAGTGGAGTCAGGCCAAGCTGGTGAGAGTCTCGCGCGGCAAGGTGCTCGACGTGGTGGTCGACCTGCGAGGCGACAGCCCTACTTTCGGCCAGCATGTGGCAGTCGAACTCACAGCCGAACGCGGCGAGCAGTTGTTCGTGCCGCGAGGCATGGCACACGGCTTCGTGGTGCTCAGCGACATAGCGCAGTTCCAATACAAGGTCGACAACGTATACATGCCTTCGGCCGAGATGACGCTGCGATACGACGACCCGGCTCTCGGCATCGACTGGC
The DNA here is from genome assembly GCA_045112115.1 of Sodaliphilus sp. Taxonomy (GTDB): domain Bacteria; phylum Bacteroidota; class Bacteroidia; order Bacteroidales; family Muribaculaceae; genus Sodaliphilus. The sequence goes on from JBGUHM010000121.1 coordinate 7,294, forward strand.
GGCTCGACCACAGCCAACTCCTACTCAGCCCAAAAGACCTCGCCGGCGCACCCCTCGCCGACATCACCCCCTTCTGACTTTCAAGGACAAAAAGCCCAATCGCATGAGGCCACTCTTTTGACTTCATAAGTTCGTAAACGGGCGACCAAGACACATATTCTCCCCAAAAGAGAAGATAGCGCCACCACCCCAAGGCCTCGGGTGATGGCGCTAATTTATTATGCCAAAAATGGTCCGGCAAAGCATGCAAAAAAGCTGATTCCTTACCCGTCGACCCCGGCCGCCGCCTCCAAACCGCCCTCCCCCAACTGGTCAAAAAGCGAAAATGAAGAAAAAAGAACCGTCCCTTTTTCTTCACTTTTTCCCACCCAAAAAGACTGATTCCTTGCCCGTTGACTCTAAAGGCCGCCTCCAAACCGCCCTCCCCCAGCTGGTCGAAAAGCGAAAATGAAGAAAAAAGAACCGTCCCTTTTTCTTCACTTTTTTCCCAACCAAAAAGGCTGATCCCTTGCCCGTTGACTCTAAAGGCCGCCTCCAAAC
>JBGUHM010000122.1:0-10428 GCA_045112115.1 Sodaliphilus sp.
TTACCCTGGCGGCCGTCGTCTTGTTTGACATTTTCACCGGAATGGCTCCGTCGGTGATTCGCGCAACGGTAATGATGGCTATGCTCATGGCACCCGCAATCTTCCACCGTAAGGCGGTTCCGCTCAACTCACTCATTATTGCCGCTCTTATCATCCTTACAGCGAATCCGGCAGCACTCTACAACGCTGGATTTCAATTGAGTTTTGTAACTGTGGGGTTCATCCTGCTTTTCTCCGATGTGATAAAGCGCTATCAACCTTCTCGCAAATGGCTGGCGACAGTCTATAGCACAGTAGCCACCACCGTGGTGGCGACTCTGTCGACCACTATGCTTAGCGCTTACTACTTCAACAATCTGAACTACGGCAGCTCTGTGCTTGCCAATTTGATAATACTTCCGTTGTTTCCGGTTTTCATGGTCGCCGCGGTGGCGTTCCTGCTTATGGCCGTTTATGGTTCTGAATTGTCACTTCTCAACAAATCTCTCGAATGGATGTACGATGCCATGTTGTGGGTTATACGGCATATAAATGGTCTTGGACTGCATACAAGCATCTCGGTCGACTTGTTTACAGTGCTCGTTTTTTATGCGGCATTACTTCTATTCGTCGTTTGGCTTTATCGACGCAAGAATTGGCTGCTTCTGGCGGCTCTGGCACTCGTGCCTGTTATCCTTGTTGAAACAGGATGGCGTGAGTGGAATACTCCCCGTCATGGGATGGTGATATTTAACTCCTACTCTACCACGCCTATACTCTACTACCATGACAACCGTGCATGGCTGTGGGAACCCGACAGCCATAGCGGCACTGCCGATACCGACGCATTCCGACGTTACCATGGCGCCTTCCTCGCACGACACCACATCGACTCTATCACACCAATCGATACGGCACTCGTCGAAGTACCGGGTGGGGCGTTCCGACCACCATTCGCAACACTTGAAGGAAAAACCATGATGGCCGCAGGTGCGGGCAACTGGCGACATGCCAAGCTTAACGGGACAATGCCTGCGCTCGACTACTTAATCGTAACACGCCGTTATCACAACAAGATTGCCACACTACGACAAGTAGTGCCGGCAAAAATGATTATTCTCTCGGGTGATGTTTACCATACTGAGCGCAAGGGATTCCTACGCCAACTCGACTCAATCGCCCTACCCTACCACGATGTCGCCTCTCAAGGCGCCGTGATTCATAGATAGCGGACACGCTGGCCCTTGCGACGTGACGTATCGACAGGAAACACTTTCCTGAATCCCACCGGAAGTTGCTCTTTCTTATACTCCGGCGTAATACTTATTCCTCGGAACAATGACGGAAGAAAACGGCCAAAGTTGGCACGTAGTTTGATATTCCATTTCGGCGGATCGAAGGTGAGCACGTCGCCATATTCGTTGAGTGTGGCTACGCATTCCAGAGGGTCACGAAGCAAGGCCCCACGACGCTGGCTGTACAGCCACAGCTGCAATTTGTCCGGCTTGGCGCTGCGGGCGATAAAACCCATTACAGTGCCGGGCATCAACTCGAGGTCGGTGCTTTCGAGCAATATCAACCGGAACTCGATATTGTGCTGACCATGCCAGCGCTCCACTCCAAGGGTCATCTCCTCATTGGGATAGTACCACACTCCCTCGAGCGGCTGCATATCGGTGGCAAGCAAGCGGCGCTCAAAGCTCTCGCGGTCGATGTGGGGAAGCACTACGCTCTGTTCCGGTATATCGGAGGCAAAAGATGTGACGATTGTCAGCAGGCTTAACAAAAGTAATGTGTAACGTTTCATGGGCAGCGTCAATTTGTCGAAAAACGGTAACTGAGTCCGAAACTCAAAATCTCCTTGAATTGCCAATAATGCCAGTCGTTGTCCCAACTATGTGACTTGTCGTAGCGAAGATGTGTGAATATCTTCGTGCTCAGATAGCGGTTGATCTCAAAACTAAAGGTGTTTTCAAGGTCGCCCTGTACATAGTGGTAGTTGGTGAACACATACAGGCGTGAAATCCATTCGATGTTGGGCGTTATCTTCCATTGGAACCTTCCCTCGATATTGGAACCAAAGTCATGGCGTGTGTGACGACCGGCTTTTATTCCGAACACCGTGGGGTCCATATTGGTGATGTCGCGGCATATTTTCATGTTGTAGGACAATGGCGCGATGGAAACCATCACGGTCTTTATGCCGTCGGCATCCTTATAGTTGTAAGTCATACCAAGACCTACCGTCAATTCACCAGGAGAGAGCCACGAGGCCACCATGTCGTTGGTGTTGCTCTTGTAGTTATTGAACAGCTGTGTCTTGAAATACAGGTTTGCACTGTAATACCAATGTTTCACCGCCTTGTAACCCAGTTGCGAGCTGAACTCGAGAAGGTCTTCGTTGAAGGCGTAGTTTCGCAGGGAGTCTTTATGCGCCGTATTGATGCCGAGTTTGTAATGCAGCATATTGTTGAAAAGCCAGTTAGGATGCAACGTCGTATTATAATTGCACTCCCATTTCACCTCCCCAAGCACATTAAGATTGTTCTCGCCGCCTTGGTACCAGTTCTTACTTATATACGCCTGTGTAAAGTGTAGTGAACTGTTGAAACTGTGCAGCCAGTTATGCAGCTTGACCTCACGACGGTCGATTGGCGGAGCAGGTGGGTCGGGGTTCTCCTTTGACGGATCGATTGAAAGCTTATGTTGCGACGGATTGGCATAAATCGTCACATCGCTTGGTGCCTCGGGCAATTCGTTGAAATTGTATTTCACAAGTTCAGGGTGCTCCACCATAAAGCGATAGCGCGTGGCTTGTTGACGGCCGCGAAGCCGTTGAGCATGGTCAATCCATGAGCAATCAACCTTCAATCCGTTTCCACTGACAGCGTTCACGGCGCTATCAGCTGGAGAACGGTAACGGTCGAACACAAGTGGCGCCGCTACATAACCGTTGTCGGCGTTTTGTGCAATCGCCGCCGCAACACTAACAATCGACAATATTACCAGAAGTAAATATCTCATTTGTCGTTTTTAGACAGAAACATCTTATTTGCCCACAGGGATGTCATATCCCACAAGGGCATAAGCGATGCGGTAAGGCGTTGCGGGCTTTCGGGGTTGTGAACCACCGTGAAAGTAAAACATTCGTTGCTTGTCCCACGACGGGACCGACACAAGTCGTGTCTCGCCAGCCTTTAGGTTCACCTCTACAGGCACCACGCGCTCGTGGAGAACTTCTCCGCCGAGGGTGCTGTAACGAAAACGCAACCTCACATGCGACATGCGACCCGAGGTGTGATTGGTAATCAGGAATGTCTCACGGCTGTCGCTCGCGCGTTTTGTATAGCCACGCAGCGATACTGCCGACTGGTCGACATCGGCGCTCTCCTCGTCGGCCAGACCTCCCGTTGGCTCGATACGGTCAACAGGCACGCTGTTGGTGCTAAGATTCCGTTGTGTAGTTCTAACACGGGCCTCAGCGTGACATGACGCACCCATCACCACGGCAACAGCAAGCAGAATTCCTATTACTCTTGCTTTCAACATAGACTCAGCACGATTTCCTTTACTTGTTCAGCCAGTCTCTGGGCTTCCTCCAAGGTGTGGGCCTCGCTGTAGATGCGGATGATGGGTTCAGTGTTGCTCTTGCGCAAATGCACCCACGAGTCGTCAAAGTCAATCTTCACGCCATCGATGGTTGTCAGGCGTTCGCCGGCGTAATGTTTCTCTACTGCGGCCAGGATTGCGTCGACATCCATCTCGGGCTTAAGCTCGAGCTTGGTCTTGGCTATGCTATACTGCGGATAGGTGGCTTTGAGTTCGCTCACACTCATGCCGCTCTTGGCAAGCAAGGTAAGGAACAGCGCCACACCTACCAAAGCGTCGCGGCCGTAATGCGAAGCGGGATAAATCACTCCACCGTTGCCCTCGCCGCCAATCACGGCTCCGCACTCGCGCATGGCAGTTGTGACATTCACCTCGCCAACAGCAGCTGCTGTGTATTTCTGCCCATACTTCTCGGTAACATCGCGAAGCGCGCGTGACGACGACAGATTGCTCACGGTCGAGCCGGGAGTATGCTGAAGCACATAGTCGGCGACGGCCACGAGCGTGTATTCCTCCACAAAGAACTCGCCGTTCTCCATGATAATGGCCAAGCGGTCAACATCGGGGTCGACAACAAACGCAACATCGGCCTTGCCGCTACGCATATACTCGCTGATGGCTGTGAGATTCTCGGGAATAGGCTCTGGGGTGTGGCCGAAATTACCCGTCGGGTCACAGAAGTGTTTAACCACCTTCTTAACGCCCAAACGCTCAAGCAACTGCGGAATGGCGATTCCGCCAATGCTGTTCACGGCATCTACCGCGACTGTGAAGCCGGCCTTCGCGATAGCCTTTGCGTCAACCAAATCAAGCGAAAGCACATGGTCGATATGGCGGCGCAGATAGGTATAGTTCTTCTGCTCGCGGCCCAAGTTGTCAACATCGGCATAGTCGAAATCCTCGGCTTCGGCCAGACGCAGAACCTCCTTGCCCTCGGCGTCGGTAAGGAACTCTCCACGGGAGTTCAACAACTTCAACGCATTCCATTGCTTGGGGTTGTGAGAGGCGGTAAGGATGATGCCTCCAGCGGCATTCTCCCACACTACAGCCAATTCGGTTGTAGGAGTGGTGGCCAATCCGATGTTCACAACATCAAAGCCCATGCCCGTGAGTGTACCTACAACAATGTTAAGAACCATGCGACCCGACAGACGTGCGTCACGACCCACAACTATCACGTTGCTCTTGCCCTCGGGCATGTTGCGACGGATAAACGTGGCGTAGGCGCTGGTGAATTTAACAATGTCCAATGGCGACAGCCCGTCGCCTGCACGGCCACCTATCGTGCCGCGTATTCCTGAGATAGATTTTATAAGTGACATTTCTAATATAGCTTTTTATCAAATAATTAACTGCTTTTTAGCTTTACACCTGACCCTTGAAGTAACGAACATGGAACAGGTAGGGCTGAACATAGGCGAACTCGGCCGCCAAGCCGTATTGCGACTTGATGATTAGGTTCACCTCACAGTCAACGCCCAAATAATTCAGCGGTAACTGAATGCCATATCCCCAGCTTGCCGACTCTTGATTGGTGTAGTTCTGATAAGCGAAAAAACTGGTGCTCAGACTCATGTCCTGCTCGTTGCCGTCACCATTCCATTCTTTATAAGAATACCAGTACTCAAGGTTGTAGCGCATGTAGCGGAAATAGATTTTCTCTCCGGTTTTGGCGCGGTTCTTCTTGCGGTCGCCGGCCTTGATCACTTGCATATAAACGCTGCCGTCTTCAACTATACGGTAGAATGGTGCGTCTTTGCCGGTCTCGAACACGGTGTCGGCCGGAATCTGGTTCACCACGCGGTGGTCGGCAAGATAAGCGTTGGTTGCTCGACGCTCAACATTCAGCAAGTCGGCATACGAAACCTCGTCTTTGCAGCTGCTCGCAACAATTGTTATCATCGCAGCTAATGCCAGTAGGGTTGTTTTTCTTAGTTTCATTATTGTCGTTTATCGTTGTTATTGTATATTCAGTTTGTCAAATATCGTATCATTGTCACTGTCGTCCGACTCTTCAGCACTTGCCCCTTTTACAGTGCCTACGTCGGCAAGTATACGGTGGAACACAGCTACAGCCTCTTCCAGACTGCCATAGAAATCACCGCCAGCGGCAAGTTCGTGACCTCCGCCGTTGAAATATTTCGTGCAGATTTCGCTCACCGAGAATCCTTCTTTGCTGCGCATCGACACCTTGATATAATTGGCATCCTCACGCATGAACACAACCCAACTCACTCCGGGTATCGTCAAAGGACGGTTCACCAAACCTTCGGTGTCTCCTTTGTGATAGTCATAGCGTTCCAGCTCGTCTTGCGAGAGTGTCATCAATGCCACGCCATGGTCTGGGAAAATCTCCAGTTTCTCGGCCAGGGCATAGCCTTGAAGTCGAAGCGAGTTGACGGTGAACGTGTTCATCGCGCGCTCGTACAGCTCGCTCTTGTCGATGTCGTAACGCAGCAGGTCGGCCACTATCTCGTACAGCTCGGGATTGTTGCTGTTGTTATGAGTGAAGTTGCCGGTGTCGGTCATGATGCCCAGGTAGAGTGCGCGGCCTATGAAGCGGTCGAGAAGTGCGTGCCAGCCGGCCTGCACAATCAACCGGTACACCAGTTCGCACGTCGAACTCATCTCCGGATAGCTCAGCCACAGGCGGAACAGACTCGTGTCAGGGTCCTCATGGTGGTCGATGAGCACCAACGGAGCACGGCATGGCTCGATGATCTCAGCGAGTTTGTCGATGCGTTTCAAGGCGTTGTAGTCAAGGCAAAGAACGAGATCGGCACGTTCCACCAAACCCGTTGCTCGCAAGCGGTTGATGGTGTACACAGTCGGAATGACCTCCTCCTGGGCGATAAACTGCAACGTGTGAGGCAACTGGTCAGGAAGCACCACATCGGCGGTTTTGCCCATACGGCGCAACAGCGCACACATCGCCAGCGACGACCCAATAGCGTCGCCGTCGGGTGAAAGATGACACGTCACCACCACACGCGTAGCGCGGTCGAGCATCTGCGTCAGACGCTCTATCTGCCAACGAGGGATGATATTTTTAATCCTGATGTTTGCCATTTCGGTCAGTTTCAATCGGCAAAAATACTAAAATCTTGCCGACCGCAACCACTACAGCCCCACTTTTTTCACTTTTTTAACCGCGAACGACCATTCACCACTCTTTTTGCACGCGAATTTAAAGAATTTAACGAATTATTTTAGCCCATATCGAATCGATGTTGCAGTTGTTTCAAAGGTGCAGTTGACAACAACCATACCGGCCTCGGCGGGGACGGCAAGCTTGACGATTTTGCGCTAAAGAATAGATTTGCGCACAGAAAAGCCATAAATTTTATGGGCGTTCCTATAAGACCAAAGATGTGCTTAATGAAGCCGAAGCCCTGCAGAAAAACCACGGGTTTAGAGAAATGCTTTGCTATATCATCAAGCAGATTAAGGATAAACAGGGTGGTATAAAGTAAAGTCACCTATTGCGGAAATAGTTTGCCCAGTAAGGGTTTTCCGCATCGAATATTCTCCGTTGTTCCGCGGAAAGTTTATAGGGGTAATCCCGAAAGAGGTTGAAGACGATCTCCTTGTCAAACGAGAAAAGAAACTCTCCTTTGGTTTCAAGGTTGTCAACCCAATAGACATTATCAGTTACTTTATTTTTGTAAAATTCGTAGTTGCTCATAATAACATCATTTAATAAGTATTATAATCTTGAGCTGCATCAGCCTAATGCTCGTTAACTGAATTTGCACCGCTACGATGGCGCAACATATATATTTCCATTGGTCGCGTGCCATGGCTGGCAAAATTACTGCTTTTTTCTCAAACGGCAAAATCTCGGCTGCAGTCGGTCAGTTTTTTCTTCAGCACTTCGCACAGCAGACTCCACGCTGCCACTGGAAAGCCCTCCTCAGACGCATTCGGACCGGTCGGGCCAGACGTGTTTAAGTAGTGTTTTTCTGCGATTTTTCAAAAAAACGCGGCAACATGAATGCTATCTCGGAAATTATGAGTAATTTTGCGGTTTGAAATGACGAAAAACCATTATTTAAGATGAGAAAAGAAGCTAAATATATCTTTGTCACAGGAGGCGTGGTGTCGTCGCTTGGCAAGGGCATCATCTCGTCATCGATAGCAAGGCTGCTGCTCTCGCGTGGCTTTGCCGTTACGATGCAGAAGTTCGACCCTTACATCAACATCGACCCAGGCACGCTCAACCCATATGAGCACGGAGAGTGCTACGTTACGGTCGACGGTCATGAGGCCGACCTGGACCTGGGTCACTACGAGCGATTCACCAACATCAAGACCACACGCGCCAACAACATTACCACCGGACGCGTTTACCAGAGTGTTATCGACAAGGAACGCCGAGGTGACTACCTGGGCAAGACGGTGCAAATCATCCCGCACATCACCGATGAGATTAAGCGTTGCGTGAAACATCTGGGAAACACCGGTAACTACGACTTCGTAATAACCGAAATTGGCGGCACCGTAGGCGATATTGAGTCGCTGCCGTTCCTTGAGGCGGTGCGCCAGCTCAAGTGGGAACTGGGACGAAACTGCGTGGTGGTGCACCTGACTTATGTGCCGTACATCCGCGCCGCCGGTGAGTTGAAGACTAAGCCCACTCAGCATAGTGTCAAACAGCTGCAGCAGGTAGGTATACAGCCCGACGTGCTTGTGCTTCGCACCGAGAAAGAACTGCCCGAGGCCACATTGCGCAAGGTGGCGCAGTTCTGTAACGTGAGTGTCAACGCCGTGAAACAAAGTGTCGACGTACCCACAATCTACGAGGTGCCGCTGATGATGCATCGCCAGCGTCTCGACCAAATCATACTTGAGAAGACCGGCACACCATTCACTGGCGAGCCCGACCTCCGAAAGTGGAACAACTTCCTCAACAAGCTTCGGGGCGCTGAGGGTGAAGTGAAAATTGGTCTCGTGGGCAAATACGTTGAGTTGCAGGACGCTTACAAGTCAATCGACGAGTCGCTGCTCCAAGCCTGTACCTACCACGACAAAAAACTCAATCTCACCTATATCAGCAGTGAGCGTCTCAACGAGAATAACGTGGAGGAACTGCTCTCGACACAGGATGGAGTGATTGTGGCGCCGGGATTCGGACAACGGGGCATAGAAGGGAAATTCACCGCGCTGCGCTGGTGCCGCGAGCACGACATGCCCACCTTCGGCATCTGCCTGGGAATGCAGTGTATGGTTATCGAGTTCGCACGCAACGTGCTGGGATATGCCGACGCTAACAGCGTTGAGCAAGATCCTCACACTACACACAACGTAATCGACCTCATGGACGAGCAGAAGACGGTAACCAACCTCGGAGGAACGATGCGTCTGGGTGCTTACAGCTGCCACCTGCGCGAAGGGTCGCTGGCCGCACGTGCCTATGGCTCTCTCGAAATCGAAGAGCGTCACCGCCACCGTTTCGAGTTCAACAACGACTACCGACGTGAGTTTGAGAAGGCCGGAATGCAGTGCGTGGGTGAAAACCCCGAGACACATCTCGTAGAGGTAGTGGAGCTCCCCGACCACCGATGGTATCTGGGTACGCAGTATCATCCTGAGTACAGCAGCACCGTCCTGAACCCGCATCCGCTGTTCATGGACTTCGTGCGGGCTGCAATCGAGAATTCGACAACAAAGGAACAACATTGAAATACGATAAAGAATGGATAAAAACACAGTGACTGGCATGGTGCTGATGGCGGCTGTAATTTTCGCCTTCATGTATTTCATGCCAAAAAACGAAAACAAACAGACCCAACAAGCGGCCAGCACCGAGCAGGTGCAACAGGCTCAAGAGGCGCAAGCGGCCGACTCTCTCAGCAAAGATGAAGTGGCCGAACTCGACTCCCTGTTGACCAAGGGCTCTCTCAAGAGCGCAACGGTGGCGCTGACCAGCAGCGACGGCAAAATCTCCGGAACAGTGAACGTGGGAAAGGAGAAAGTCGATTTTGAAAGTCTCACAAAGGCTGAAGCAAAGAACGTGGAAACTCATAACGCAGCCATTGCAAGTGTGAGAGCTTTAATCGACAAGCACATGAAAAATTCCATGTTCAGTAGCCACCTCAGCGGAGCCGAGCAGACTTTTACGTTAAAAAACGACTCCATCGAGATTGAATTCACCAACAAGGGCGCGCAAATAAAGAATGCCAAACTGTTGTCCTATAGAGCATACCACAGCCAGGAGGATTATAAAAGCAAAAAAAGCGAAATCGTTCAGCCCATCGCAGGCGGCAACAACAGCTTCGGTTTCATTCTTAACACCGACAGCCAAGCCTACGATACGCGCGACTTTGTTTTCGATGGCAAGAAAGAGAACGACAGCACAGTGCTGATGACTCTTCACTCCTCCAGTGGCGACGCTACATGGTCAATCAGGTACACTCTTGTTAAAGGCTCTTACATGCTGAAAGTCGACATTCTCCAAAAGAACATGGACAAAGTGATTCCGGCGAATATCACCGACATGGGCTTCGTGTGGAATCAGAAAATTCGACGCCAAGAAGTAGGTAAAAGCTTCGAAGAGCGACAAAGCGCTTTATACTATAAAATCGCAGGAGAGAGCGGCGACGTCGACAACCTGAGCGAGAGTAGCAGTAAGAGCGAGAACGTGGGTGAACGATTGAAGTGGTTCTCGGCTAAAAGCCAGTTCTTCTCAACTGTCGTTATTGCCAACAAAGAGTTCCGCGGCGGTTCAAATCTCTCGAGCAGGGTTTATAAGGAAGGCGGTAACGGATACGACACTTACCTCAAGAATTTAGAGATAAGCAGTTCGGTGGAGTACCAGTCGACCAAACCTAATCCCACGGG
>JBGUHM010000123.1:0-16863 GCA_045112115.1 Sodaliphilus sp.
GGCCGACGGCATTCGTCCGCGTATGGCTACCGACGACCCGATGGCACTGCGCAACTACACCATCATGGCAACCGACATTCCCGACACTCCGACCGCAATCGAGACTCTCGTGAAGAATGTCGAGGCTAAGCGTGTACGCTACTACAACCTCCAGGGTGTTGAACTCAACGCACCTGCCAATGGATTGAACATCATCGTGATTGAGCACAACGACGGCTCTATCACCACTCACAAGGTGCTCAACTAAGCAAAAAAAGCGGCAAACGCCGCTCCCATAAATACCGCATCCCGCCCAATCAAAGGCGGGATGCGTTTTTTGTGAGTCTATCCATTCTCTAGAACTTCTAGAACCTCTAGAAAATCCTACCACTTAACACTTAGCACTTACTTCAAGTAATCATCGAAGTAGCGGGTGATGCGCTCGTGCAGGTGGACGCTCTGGTGACCGCGCATGTTATGTCCCTGTCCGGGATACACGTAGAAGTCAGGCTGCGTGCCGGCGGCGATGCACGCCTTCAGGAACGAGTACGCGTGCTGCGGAACAACGGTTGGGTCGTTCAAGCCGATGATAATCTGCAGCCGGCCCTTGAGGTCGCCCGCCTTTTTCAGCAGACTCGTGGCGGCATATCCCTCGGGATTGCTCTGCGGTGTGTCCATATACCGCTCGCCATACATAACCTCATACCATTTCCAGTCGATTACCGGCCCGCCGGCAACTCCCACCTTGAACGTCTCGGGATAGTTGGTTATCAGGCTGATGGTCATGAAACCGCCGTAACTCCAGCCGTGAACGCCAATGCGAGCAGTGTCGACATATGCCAGCGAACGGAGATAGTCGACGCCGCGCATCTGGTCGAGCATCTCTTCCTGGCCCAAACGGCGGAACGTGGCCTGCTCGAAGTCGCGGCCGCGGTTCTCGCTGCCACGGTTGTCGAGAATAAACAGCAAGTAGCCGCGCTGCGCCATGTAGGTCTCCCAACTGCGGCTGCAATAGTGCCAACGCGCGTCCACATTATGTGCGTGCGGGCCGCCGTAGACATACACCACAGTAGGATATTTCTTCGTGGGGTCGAAATTCACAGGCATCACCATGCGGTAATAAAGATCGGTGGAGTCGTCGGCGGCCTTGATGCTGCCGCAGCGGTATTCGGGCACGGTGTAGCCGGTCCACGGGTCGGGAGCGGTGAAATAGCGTGTGGCGGCACCCGTAGCGGTGTTGACAATGGCGATATTGCGAGGCACGTCGGGCTCCTGATAGTAGTCGACAAGCCACTTGCCGGTGGGACTCACAACAGCACCGTGCCAACCTCGGCCGCCCTCATCCACGCGCGCCATCTCCCCGCTGTCCACATTCACGCGGTAGACATTCTTCTGGATAGGGCTCTCGGCGTTTGCCGTGAAGAGGATGTTGTGACCGGCCTCGTCGAAGCCAAGCTGTTCCATCACCACCCATTTGCCACGGGTGAGTTGCCGCTGCTCTTTACCGTCCTTGAACAGATAGAAATGGTTGTAGCCGTCCTTTTCGCTCTGCATCACAAAAGCCGTCTTATCCCACGGCAGAAATACGATGGGAGTCTGCGGCTCGACATATTTCTCATGAGTCTCGCGGTAGATTTCGCCGAGCGAATGGCCGTCGGCCGCGTCGTAGCACACCAGGCGCGCGTCGTTCTGGTCGCGGTTCACCTCAATCATATACACCTGCGTGCCGTCGGGGTTCCAAGCGATATTGGTGAAATAACGGTCGGTGGGGTCACCGGCCTGTAGATAGGTCACCGCGCCTGTAGCCACGTCATACACGCCCACGGTCACCAGATGGGAAGTCTGGCCCGCCATCGGGTATTTCTCGGGTGCCGGAGTGGCGATGTAACGCGTGGTGTCGCCAAGCTCGGGCACATCGACCAGAGGATAGTCGGTCACCATCGACTGGTCCATGCGGTAGAATGCCAGGCGAGTGCCCTGCGGGTTCCAGAACAAGCCGCCATCGATGCCGAACTCGTTGCGGTGAACACTCTGGCCGTAGACGATGTCGCGCGAGCCGTCGTCGGTAAGCTGCCGGGTATTGCCCTGGGCATCGGTCACATAGAGGTTGTCGCCCTTGACAAAAGCCAAAGCACGGCTGCGGCTGTTCCACTCGGCAGCCTGCTCGTCGCCGCGTACTTGACGCCACACCTGCTTGCGCGACTTGAAATCCACGAGCCGACGCGCGCCCTTGTCGGTCACGAGCGCCAACGGCTGGTCTCCATAAGGGAACTTCAGTCCGCTGAGCGAGCTGACGCTGTCGGCGCCCAGTTTCTTGTTAAGCGACGCACGCGTAAACAGCACTTTCTCTTTGCCGTCTTTCAGGCTCACTGTCCAGCACGTATCGGCATTCTGTCGAACCAATGTCTCGCCCCACCAGCACAGTGTGCGGTTCTGCGGAATCATGTTGGAATAGTTATTACCGCCGAAGTTCAGGTCTTCGAGTGTGAATTCTTTCTGTGCAGCCATGGGCAGCACGGCAATTGCGGTTATCAGCACCGCCACCAGTCGTAGTTTCATCTTTTCTCTGTTATTGATTTTGGGCGCAAAGTTATAAAAAATTTATGTAGCTCCCATGAAATACCCTTGCTAAAATATATCCACCCCGTTTCCCTTTCTATTTTCCTTTCTATTTCGGTAGTTTGTTGATTTTTTCTCTAATTAATTGATTTATTTCTTGTTTTTTTAAAAATTTAATGCTAATTTTGCCGTCGAGAAACTGCGGTTTTCGCGGTAGCTTGATTTGTACATATACCAGACATTCATTATTCACCATATTATTAACTTTTAAAACCTAAAGTATTATATGAAGAAATTCTACACATTTATTCTCTTTGCGATGTTCGCAATGTTCGGACTGCAGTCGAACGCTGCCGTCTACGTGCTCGGCAACACGCCCATGGGCAACTGGAAGCTTGAAGACGCTCTCGAGATGACTCAGGGCGAGGACGGCATCTACTCGCTCAAAGTGGAGGGCGTAGGCGCCAACTGCTACTTCTCGATCATGCTCGACAACACCAGCTGGGACTCGCAGCGCGGACCGCAGACTCAGGCCGCTCCCACAGGCGAGTGGGAGGATGCTTCGAAGGCTAAAGGCACCTGGAAAACCAGTCTGGCCGGCGACTACACCATCCTCTACAACGCCGAGACCGAGCAGGCAAAAATCACCATCGACAACGGTGAAGAGCCCGACCGCGACGGCTATTTCCTCATCGGCACCTTCAACGGCTGGGATCAGACCACTCAGGTGCCCTTCGTTAAGGACGGCGACAAGTACACCTTGACCTACACCTTCAGCGGTGAGTTCAAGATTCGCGACAAGAGCGGCGACTGGTTCGGCGGTGGTCACACCTTCACGGCCGAGGCTCCTTCCGCCACTCTGGGTAGCGGTGACAACTTCGTAATCGAAAGCGAAGCAGAGTACACCCTCACCATTGAGAACGGCGTGCTCACCATCAGCGGCTTCGGCGAAGCTCCTGTTGACGAGTTCGAGGCTCTGATTATCCGCGGTTCAGCTCTTGAGGACTGGTCGGAAATCAAGGAAATCCCGTTCGAAATGGACGAGGCCAACTACGACGCTTGGGTCGCTGAGGCCGAGATTCCCGCAGGATTTGAGTTCAAGGTCGTGAAGCAGATGACCGTCAGCGGCGACCACTGGCTCGGTGCTGAGAGCGACGGCAACTTCTGGATCACCGAGGATCAGCTCGACAACGCAATCGGCCTCTTCGAAGGCGACGGCTACCAGAACCTCTACTTCGACCAGGGTGGCAAGTTCACCTTCATCGTCAACAAAGAGTTCACCGAGCTCAAGGTCATCGGCGAGTTCACGCCCGCACCCGAACCCACCTTCAGCTATATGCTGGTCATGGGCGAAGGCGGTGACTGGGAGAACGCTCAGAAGCAAGTCGACTTCGACGAGACCCTCACCATCAATAACTACGACATCGTGGCCGGTACCGAGTTCAAGGTCGTGAAAGTTGAGTCTGTTGAGGGTCAGGATGACGTCTGGCACTGGCTCGGCGCTGAAAGCGACGGCAACTTCTGGGTGACCGAGGAGCAACTCGGCAACCCCATTCCTCTGTTCGAGGGCGGTGAGTACCAGAACCTCTACTTCGAGAACGCAGGCAAGTTCAGCTTCACCTTCGATCCTGAGAACGAGGAACTCACCATCGCTGCTGCTCAGACCGACAACGGCGACCTCAACGGTGACGGAAATGTCAACACCGGCGACGTGAGCACACTCTATCAAGCTCTCCTCAACGGCAGCAATGATGCCAAGTTCGACCTCAACGGTGACGGAAACGTCAACACCGGCGACGTCAGTGTTCTCTACATGATCATCCTGGGCACCAACTAATCGAAGTTGACCACACAAAATTATGGGCAGACCTCCGGGCCTGCCCATTTTTATGTATTGCAGCGAAGCGAGCGATTTATCAGCGCGAAGCGCTTTTATCAGCGCCGCAGGCGCTTCTACCACTTATCCTCTACCACTGTGATTACCGTTTTGTCCTCTTCTTGCTGCTTAGCCGGGGTCTCGTCAGGTATGGCCGATTTATGCTCGGCAATTTTCTTCTCAAGCCGTTCGAATGTGCCAGGTTTATCGTAGCTGTCGTTGTAGTTGGCGATTGCATTCTGCCATTGCTTCACGGCGTCGGCCTCGCGGCCGTTTTGCAGCAGAATGTCACCGTAGTGCTCATAAATCTCGGCATTCGGAGTCTCAGTCTTGGCCAGAGCCGATTCCACATACAGCAATGCCATCACCGGCTCGCCCCGTTGATAGTAAATCCAGGCATAGGTGTCGAGGAAGCTGGCATTCTCGGGCTCGGCATGAACAGCGCGCGAAATCAGCTCGAGCGCATAGTCCAGATTCATCTTTCCGCAAGCCAGACAATATGCGTAGTTATTCATGATTCCCACATTGCCCTTATTGAGCTCCAGGGCTTTCTCGTAAGCCTCGACGGCCTGCACCGTGTCGCCCATGGCCACATACACGTCGGCACGGCCGCCCATCACGTCACTCTTCTGTTCGTTGTCATCTCCGGCAAGCGTCCACAGCCGGTCGTAGGTGGCCAGCGCAGGCTTGTAGTCTTTGATTGCCAACTGTATCTCGGCCACAAACTTCACAAGTTCGGCGTTGTCGCCGTTCGTCTCGAGTGCGCGCGTAACGAGTTGCCGCGTTTTGTCGTATCGGTCGAAGATATATGTTGCCGAGAGAGCGCGACGCCACGTCTCAAAGTCGTTGGGTTCAAGGTCGAGACTGACCTCGGCCTGCTCAAGTGCCTCGTCGGGGCGGTTCATAATACTCAGGTAGGAGTAATACAACGTGTGGAGAAGCACCTCGTTGGGATGCATGTCGATCATACGCTGGAACAAGGCGTCGACGCGTGCCGACGAGTCACGCTCGCTGATACGTTGCGCGGTGTACTGCTGCATCACACGCAGCTTCATCTCAATATCGAGATCACACTCGGTGAGAGTGCGGTAGATTGCATTCTCATATTTCACCGAATCGTTGATAGTGGCATAGTAGTTGGCAAGCGAGAAATTGGTGAAACCATCGTTCGGCTCATATTCCAGCGCACGGTTCAGATAATAGTAAGCACTGTCGAGATAGCTCAACTCAAGGAACTTGTTGGCAAGCATGGTGTTGGCATCGGCGTCGTGCGGCGCGCTTGCTTGGAATCGCCGCCACTCGTTGAGCGATGCCGAGTCGTTGTGGGCGGCCTCATAGGTGGCGGCACGCACCTGAACGATATTAGCTGTCAGCCCCAAGCGTTGCTCCAAGCGGCTGTAAATGGCCAGCACGCTGTCGGTCAGCCCTTCGCGGCTGTAGCAGTAGGCAAGCCGCTGCAACACATCGTCGCGGTCGGGATAGAGCTTAGCTTGTTGTATCGCCACACGTTTCGCCTCACTCCACAACTTAGGATTATCGACACACACGCTCATATAGTAATTAGCCTCGTTAAAGTCGGTGGGGCATGCGTCCACATGACGGCGCATCAGCTTCACCGCGTAATTGCGCAACGATTCGTCCTTTGTGTCGCTTGTCATGATTGCCACACCGTAGTAGAAACCGATAGCCGTGTTGGTGGTGTCGAGACTGTGGGCGTACTTTATCAAGTCGTAATAGCTGTCGAAGTTCCCTTTCTCGCGCTCGGATGTGGCCTCGTAAAAGACGTATTTCGCCTTTCGCACTGCCGACTCGTCGACTTGCTTCGGGCGAGCCTGTAACGCCAGCCCCAACACTACCGCCAGCATTGCCAGCACTATATATCTCATTTTCATTTCCTGTCCTTTCATTAAAAATCGGTGACAAAATTACTGCAAGCCGAGCGAAATACCAAATTTATTTGAGTATTTCCGAGGCGCAGCGTAATTTATCTAAAATTACTGCAAGTTGTCACGGCCTTGGCTGGTTACAGATGGCCCAGGCCATCTGGTTGAGGGTGAGGCACTGGCTGCGACTGATGGTGATGTCGCGGTTGTGGTGCTCCCATGGAGCGAGCATGAGCAGACGGCCCTGGGCACAAGCATCGAAGCGTTTGCCACCGGGCTTGGCCAGCGGCGCAAAGCCGTTTTCCTGCAAGATGATGGTGGGGTAGCCAGCCTCAAAGACGGCGCGCATAATGTTTTTCTCGCCTGGGCTGATGCTGGGAGAGACAATGACGGCTCCGTTCTCTGCCTGGCGAAGGCAGTAGTCGCGCCGGTCGGCGAGTTGCTCGGAGGTGATTTCACGTGAGCACTGCACTTGGATGAGCTGCGGGGCATCGAGCAGGAAGATGTTGCCCAGGGCAGCAAAAGTGTAGCTACCCACCTGAATGTCGCGCTGCACCTTGAAGAGGTCGGGATGGGCACATTTGAGCGCAAAGCGGCGTGGGTTGTCGCGCACATAGCTCTTCATGCGCTTGAGCTGCCCTTCTTGCTCGAGGATAATATCGTTGAAGCCTTCTTCCCATAAAGTTGGGAGGTCGGTGTTCAGTCCCAGGGAGCGGTAAGTGCGGTTGCAGCCCACCTTGAAGCCATTGATGACCTGCCCGAGGTGGACAGGCAGTCGCTCGTGAACAAAGAGGACGATGTGGAGGTGGTCGGGCATGAGCTGGTGGGCGAGGATCTCGATGGCGGGGTAGTAGCCTGTGATTCCCAGGACAGCATCGCTGATGGCCTCGCCCAGGGGACTGAGGTGCATAATGGCGGGGGCGTCCTCGCCGTTGCCGGTGATGTGGCCCAACAGATTGCGGCGCTGGTCGACGACGAGGGTGAGCATGTAGATGCAGCGCCCTTGGTAATCGTGGCCCACGCGGCGGCGCTTCATCGAGGGTTTGGCCTCGCCCGCCCATTGTTGCTTGGCTTTGAATTTTTCCCAGTCCATTGGCTATCTATATGCGGCAAAGGTAGAGGAAAAAACTTGTCCGGGCAAGTTTTTGTGAGAAAAATGGCCGCGACAGAGCCGCGGCATGGAGTGTTCAAGCCGTTTTGCCATGCCGGGGCTTTGTCACGGCCTCTTGCTGGGGCTCATGCCACACCTCTTCTTGCGGTTTATTACCATTTTTAACGAAAATTATTTTTAAGTTACGTCATAAACCTATATCTTTGCACAAATTTTTAGTTTACTTACTTTTAAAAACACAATTATTACTATGGCAAAGAAATGGATATGCACCGTTTGCGGTTATGTTCACGAGGGTGACACTCCTCCCGAAAAGTGTCCACAATGTAAAGTTCCGGCTTCGAAGTTCAAAGAGCTCAAAGACGAAGAGGCAAGCTATGCAGCCGAGCACGAGCTAGGCGTCGCAAAAGGTGTCGACCCCGAAATACTTCAAGGACTGAAAGATCATTTCGCCGGCGAATGCAGCGAAGTGGGACAGTATCTGGCTATGGCCCGTCAGGCCGACCGTGAGGGTTACCCCGAAATCGCCGAGGCTTTCAAGCGCTACGCGTTTGAGGAGGCCGATCACGCTTCACGCTTCGCCGAACTGCTGGGCGAGGTGGTTTGGGACACCAAGACCAACCTCGAGAAACGCGCTGCCGCTGAGATGGGCGCTTGCGAGGACAAGTTCCGCATTGCCAAGCTGGCTAAGCAGCAGAACCTCGACGCCATCCACGACACCGTCCACGAGATGGCTCGCGACGAGGCACGCCACGGTCGCGGCTTCCAAGGTCTGCTCGACCGCTACTTCAAGTAATCAACACTCTTGACAAAACTATCATCCCCGCCCTGACTGGCGGGGATTGATGTCAGGAGGCTCTTTTATCACCTAAAAAACCTGACTACATGACAATGATGAACTGGGACCGCCTCGTTTGCGACACCCGCCTCGGAATGGAAGACTACAGCGATCACAAAGCCGGGATTCGCAGCGACTTCGACCGCGACTTCGACCGTCTGGTGTTTTCCTCGCCTTTCCGCCGCCTGCAGAACAAGACACAGGTGTTCCCGCTTCCAGGCAGCATTTTTGTTCACAACCGTTTGACCCACAGCCTCGAGGTGTCGTGTGTGGGGCGTTCTCTTGCCGGCGAGGTGGCTCAACGCCTGCGGCCGGTCTACGTCCATGAACCCTGGATGCGCAAACTCGACGACCTCGGGAAAATCGTGGCAGCGGCCTGCCTGGCACACGACCTGGGCAATCCTCCGTTCGGACACTCGGGCGAAAAAACCATCGGCGAATTCTTCGCAAAAGGTAAAGGGCAGTTCCTCAAGGACCGGTTCAGCGACGAACAATGGGCCGACCTCACCCACTTCGAGGGTAACGCCAACTCGTTCCGCACTCTCGTACACCGCTTCAACGGGCGGCGCCCGGGCGGGTTCGCCATGACCTACTCCACGCTGGCCTCAATCGTGAAATACCCTTACAGCTCCACTCACGCCGGAGAGAAGGGAAAATTCGGTTTTTTCACCTCCGAGCGAGAAGCGTTCCGACGCATTGCCGACCGGCTGGGAATAGTGGACTACGGCGAGGACCGCTATGCACGCTACCCGCTGGTGTATCTGGTCGAGGCTGCCGACGATATATGCTACCAGGTGATGGATATCGAGGACGGCCACAAACTCAAAATCATAGGCACCGAAGAGACCATCGACCAGCTGCTTGGATTCTTCGATGAGAGACAAAAGGAGCACCTGCGGGCGTCGATGAAACGCGTCGATGACCCCAACGAGAAAATCGGGTACTTGCGTTCTTGTGTCGTAGGGCAGTTGGTGCAGGAATGCGCCACCACCTTCGTCGAACATGAGAAAGAGATTCTCGCGGGAGAGTTCACCGGCTCGCTCATCGACCACATATCTCCGCTTGCCAGAGACGGTTACCGCCGATGCAGCAAGCTGGCGAGCGAGCGATTGTATCGCGCCAGCTATGTGGTGGACGTCGACCTGGCCGGTATACGCATCATCAACCTGCTGCTCGAAAAGCTCATCGACGCCGTAATGCATCCTGAACTCAACTATTCAAGGCTTCTGTTGAACAAATTCCCTGAGCAGTATGACGTTCACGCCGCCACTCTGTTCGAGAAAATTCAAGCCGTACTCGATCACATAAGCGCTATGACCGACATCTACGCCCTCAACCTCTACCGCCAGCTCGACGGCATCGCACTCCCCACAGTATAAAACCATCGGTGACCAGCATCGGGAAGTATGCCTTCTATACCAATGCGCCAGCCTGAAGAGCATTTCCATCCCGCCGCCGGTGGCCGACAAGGACGCGTTTGGCAGCTATAACGCTACGGTGTACGTACCCGGACAAGCGGTAGAAGCGTACAAGGAGGCCGAGAACTGGAACAGCTTCGAGATCCGTCCCATCGGCGACGTGAACAGCGACGAGGCGGTGAACACCGGCGACATGAGCGCCGTCTACGGCGCCATCCTCGGCGGTGACCCGCAAGGTTTCACCGACCTCAACTGCGACGGCAACATTAACACCGGCGACGTCTCGGCTCTCTACAAAGCCTTGCTTGCAGGAAGCACCGACAGCCGTTACGACCTCAACGGCGATGGTGCGGTCAACACCGGCGACGTGAGTGCGCTCTACAAGCTGATTCTTGGTAGCTAAAAGTTTATGACAAGATATTTAAGTTGTTTAATAAATAAGTATATGTATAAAAGATATTTCTTACTCATTGGGCTTGCATTGTTGGCTGTGACGGGAATGTGGGCCGCACAGGTGAGCGAATCCGCAGCGAGGAGCATCGCCACACAGTTTATGAATGAGCGCGGCATGGGTGCGCCGGCTGCGACGCGGCCAGCGAAGGCGCCGAAGCGCAATCTGTCGATGGCGACAGCTACCGACGATGCCGCCTTCTACGTGTTCAACGCGTCCCGTGGCGAGGGCTTCGTGGTGGTGAGCGGCGACGACCGCACCGAGGCCGTGCTGGGCTACAGCGCCAGCGGCACATTCGATCTCGACAACATGCCGGAGAATGTGCGTTGGTGGTTCGACCAGTACGAAGAG
This sequence comes from Sodaliphilus sp., assembly GCA_045112115.1. Lineage (GTDB taxonomy): Bacteria > Bacteroidota > Bacteroidia > Bacteroidales > Muribaculaceae > Sodaliphilus. The sequence continues at coordinate 10,467 of JBGUHM010000123.1, forward strand.
GAACTCGCTTTGCTCGACGCCGGCGCCATTGAGCTTAAATCTCCCTCCGGCGGTGCCAGTTACGTGAGCACCAGCACAGTGATTGCGCCGATGCTCAGCACGACGTGGGGGCAGAATGCGCCGTTCTACAACCTCACCCCGGTAATTAACGGGAAGCACTGCGTGACCGGATGCGTAGCCACCGCGATGGCGCAGATTATGCGCTACCACCGCTGGCCTTTAACGCAGACCACCTCCATTCCGGCATATAATCGCGAAGGCACAAGTCTTCCCACTTTGAGTGGTGCCGTGTTCGACTGGAAAGCGATGAAAGACTATTATTCCAGAAGCGACACGTCGACCACGGCGACGGCCAACGTCGCCGTATCACGGCTGATGCGCTGGTGCGGCCAGGCTGTGCAGATGAAGTACGGCACTTCTGAGTCATCGGCCTTTTCATTCCCGGAGGTTTTTGTCGACTACTTCCACTACAGCCCCAAGGCGCGACAAGTGCACCGTTGCGACTATTCTTTCACACAGTGGCGCGACTTCATCCTCACCGAATTGTCGGCTCAGCGCCCGGTAATGTTTGATGGTCAGAAGCACTCGGGCGGCCACTGCTTCGTGTGTGACGGCTATGACGGGAAAGGGTACTATCATTTCAACTGGGGATGGTACGGAAGTTACGACGGGTATTTCCTGCTCAGCGCGCTCAATCCCAAGGGCGGCGGCACCGGTGCCGCCACCGGCGAGAACGGGTTTATGATGTGGGAGCGCCTCACTATTGGTCTGGAGCCGAACACGGTGTCGACAACTGAGAAGAATTCGGTGACTACATGCTCCAACGTTGCTGCCAACAAAAGTGTGTACACCCGCAGCAGTACCGACGAGCCGTTTGTGATCACTCTGACTGCGAGCCATTCCAACGAGGCTCCGGTGGCGCGCACCTACGACTTGGGCTGGGGCGTGTACAAGGCCGACGGCTACAATTTGTATCAGTATTACACCGATCAGGTGGCCAACAAGACGTTGAATCAGCACGACACCACGCGCTACACACGCATGATGAACTTCGGAAAGGGCTACGACAACGGAACTTACTACCTGCGACCCATCTGCCGCGAAAGCGGAAACGACACCTGGTTTCCGGCCTGTTGTTCGGGAAGACGTTACATTCAGGCCCAGGTCAACGGCAACACGTTGACGCTGTATCCGGTGGATACCGGCGAAGGCGGCGGTGCGAACGTGTCGCTCAGCAGTTACGGTACGCTGAAAAAAGTGGATCGTCCGTTGGATGTGAACCTGAACGTGTACAACAATGGTTTTAACGACAATATAGTGTTGTATCTTTACGCTAACGACAAGAAGGTGGGCGCCAATTCCGTAACAGTGAGCCGAGGCTCGAGCGCCTCGGTGAAGATATCGTATGTGCCGACGGTGTCGGGCACCAACAACCTGAAAGTCACGACGGAATCTTACGACAACGAGCTTTGGACCGGCTCGGTGAATGTCAACGCAGTCACTTCATCAAGCCTGTATTTCTCCTACAACGTTCCGCAGGCCAATTCCAACCGCGAGATTTCCGGTAACAACCTCTACCTCACCACCACGATAAAGAACAACTACACAACGCGTTACAACGACTATATAGTTGCCGCACTTAACAAACGCGAAGGCGATGGCAGCACCTTCACCTTGATTTCCACAATCAACAAACCCGTGGACCTTGCCGGCTCCGGCACCATCACTCCGACTTTTGATTTCACCAACCTGACGCCCGGGCGCTATTTTGTGAATTTCTACTATTACAACAAAACTTCAAAAAGCCTGGGGGCGGCAACAGCCACCTATCAGGTGGGAGTAATTAACGGCGACATCAACAACGACGGCGCGGTCAACACCGGTGACGTCTCGGCACTCTACAAGGCCCTACTTGCCGGCAGCACCGACAGCCGATACGACCTCAACGGCGACGGTGCGGTCAACACCGGAGATGTCTCCGCACTCTACAAACTCATCCTAGGCAACTGATGCAAGATATGTCTGAGCCACACAATAACGGCATCCCGCCTCGGGTAAGGGGCGGGATGCTATTGTCTGGAGGGCGGCGCGGGCCGCTCTTGTTTACTTCAGCACCTTGGAGGTGGTGATGCTGCCGTCGGTGTGCTCAATGACGATGATGTTGATGCCGTCGGCAGGAGCGCGCAGCTCCACACCCTGAAGGTTGAAGTAGCGCACGCTCTTCACGTCGCCAGCAGCGATGCCGGCGATGCCGGTGGTGGTGCCGCCGGTGACGATGCGCAGCAGGCGCGGGGCGTTGCCGGGCTCGGGTTGCGGCAGGTAGCAGCGGTGAGCGGGAAGAGTGCCGTCCTCAGCGCTGATGAACGCATTGTTGTAGAGCACCCATCCGTCTGTGATGTCCATGCCGTCGGTGCTGCCCACGAGCATACTGGTCACCGTGGCGGGCGTGCCGTCGTAGTACTCGGCCTCATAGTCTTCGCCCGGGGTTTCGCTGTAAAGCAGCACGCCGGTGGAGGCGGGGATGTAGCCCACGCTTTCGACGACAGCCTGGTCGCCGTTGACGGCGGTCACAACCCAAGCGGTAAGGCCGTCGGGCAGCGCGAGGTCGTTCTCGCCGTACCAGCTGGCCCAGTTCTGTCCTTCGGCGAAGCTCACGCCGCTGAGCGCGACCATGGGGATGGGTGTGCCCGAAAGCACAGCCGTGATATCAACAGAATATTCGTGTGCCAAATGCAGCAGTGCGGTGCGTGCCTCGAGGTTGAGGTCGCTGATGCTGTTGTCGCCGGGGTCCTCGGTATCTTGTATATACACTACAAAGCCGTCGAAGTTCATGCCGCGCGGCACATTGCCCACATATTTCAGTTGAATGGCCATGTCGGAGGGATTGTTATTAAACGCAGCGACCATAACCCTCAAAGGATTGGTGTCGTCGATTTCAATTGTCACGTGGCGCAGGCCGGCGGTCGTGCTCGATTGGTCCCAGCACTGGTAGAACGACTGCGTGCCCACAAATCGTGTCGACGGAGGAAGCGTTACATTGTCAAGCTTGATGCAGCCATAGAACGCATACTCGGTGATCCAATCCAGATGCTGCTCGCCTTCGGTGAAAGCGATGTCCTCAAGAGCGACAAAGTCACGGAAACCGCTGCCGGGCAGCATGGTGATACGGTTGTCGAAGACGATGTGTCGAACGTCGTTGTTGAACCAGCACCAAGGGTAACCGAGTTTCTCTATGGCGTCGTAGGCATATGCAAGGTTGCAGGAGCTGAGAGGGCCGCTGCCAGTGAAGGTCAGGGTGGCGGTGCTCTCGTCGTACGACCAGGGAATATCGCACCATTCGCCGCTGGTGGTGGCGCTGATGACAAAGGTGCCAGTGAGCGTGCCTGTGCAGCGACCCTTGCCGGTGATGGTGTAGGAGGCTGTTCCGGGACGGTCGTTGTTGGCATAGGTCACGGTGTAGTCGCTGTTGAGTATGAGCGTCTCCCCGTCAGCCACCACCGTGAGCGACGGTGTGAACGTGTCGAACATCTTGTGCCACACGCATTCGTCGTTGACGGTGACCGTGGCCGTGCTCACGTCGATGAGGTTGGCGACCGAGATGGCGCTGATAGTCGCGGCGTCGTGGCTCACTCCGATGGGCAGACGCACAGTGTACTGGCCGTTACCCAAAGCTGTGGCGTCGCTCGCATAGCCGTCGACGAAAAACACCGGGTTGTTGACCGTAGTGCTGACAGTGATTTCGGTGTCCTCGGCGTAATAGTCTTCGTAGGTCTTCGTGCCGCTGAACGAGCTGACGCCATCGCCGGCGGTGAGGGTGAACAGGCCGCGAACCTTCTGTATTCCGGGCCAGTCGACCTTCTTCGAGGCGTACATGTAAACTGTGAGGTCGGAGTTGGCGTAATAATGAGGTGTCTCGCCTACGGTGAGGGCGGTCTCCGTGAGGCAGTAGATTGTCATCAGTTCCATATAGGGTTGCGCGAAAGCGCCCTCGCCGATACTGCTCAGCAACGGACACGGCAGTGTGATGGTGGTAAAACGGCTTATGCCGCTGAAGGCGTACTCGCCGATGCTCTGCAGCTGCGAGCCAGAAGCGATGGTGACACTGTTGAGTGTGGCGTTATATGTGTCGAAGGCACTATTGCCGATGCTGGTCACGCGAGCCGGAATCAACAGCGACGTGATGGCACAGCCGTTAAAGGCGCAGTTGCCGATGGTCAGCGGCACATTGCCAGTACCGCTGAAGGAGGGGGTGCGCAACTGCTTGCAGTTGTAGAATGCATAGTCGCCTATGTATCTCACAGTTGAGGGAATGATTACATTTTTAAGTTCACTGCAACCATAGAATGCATAGTCGCCGATAGTCTCAAAGCCGTCTTGTAATATGACTGACGTCAGGCTCTCGCAACCTCTAAAAGCGCCTTCGCCGATGGTTTTCAGGCTCGAAGGGAAAGCGAACGAGGTAATCGAGGTTTCGGAGAACGCATCGCCGCCGATGGTCTCGAGCTGAGAGCCGGAGGCAAGCGACACAGACGCCAGATTCTCAACATCGTAAAACGCTTCATAGCCGATGGTGGTCAGCGAGGCTGGCAGGCGAAGCAATTGAAAACCCGTTGCCTGGCGGAAGGCGTCCTCGCCGACGGAGGTGATACCCTCACATATCTGCACTTCCTCAATGCCGCTAAGGTCGGCGTAATAAAACGCATTGTTGGAGATGGCGCCGGTGCCCTGGATTGTGAGCGTGGAGCCGGCGATGCTGTAGTAGGCGTTGTCGCCGCACTGGCCGCCGTTGGGGTCGAGGCCGTGTGCTCCCGCGCTTAGCGCGAACACTGCCAGCAGTGCGGCCGCGATATTTCTAAATAATTGATTTTTCATAAGATTGTCAGTATTTAAGAAGGGGTGCGTCAGTGGGGTGGCACCCCTTCGCCGTTTAAACTGTTATTTCAGAATCTTTTGAGTGGTTGTGGTGCCGTCGGCATGATCAATCACCATGATGTTCAAGCCTTCGGCGGGAGCACTGAGCTCGACGCCCTGGAGGTTGTAGTAGCGCATGCTCTTCACCCCGACATTCTGAGTCAGGTGGTCGATGGCAGTCGGCGTGTTCGGAATCTCGGTGGCCATGATGGTGTAGTTACGCAGGGCCATCGGGTCGTCGTGAGAAACCATCGGGCGGATGCCGTCGGGAGCGGGGTCGTCCCAAGCTTCCTTTAGCAAGGCAGTACCGCGGATCTTGTAGTGTTCACCGTCGGTCATGTCGCCGCGGGCCCAGCTGAGGTCGAGGTCAAGCAGTACGCCCATCTGTCCGCCGTTGCCGCTCCACTCACGCAGGTTGGCGCCGTTGTTGGTGCCGCCGGTGCTGTGGTAATAGCCGGTTACGTAGAACACCTCGCAGGGCTTCGGAGCGAAGTCGAGGTTGACGGGATAAACTGCCGGTTCAATCTGCATTGCCTCTTGAGCAGCCTCGGGCATCTCCTCGATGACGATAGTCGGGTTGAAGCTGTCGTGGATAAACAAGCCTTTGATGCTTCCGCCGGCGAGTGTCGGCGTGGCCTCGATGAAGTCGAGTACATCGTTGTCCATGCTGAGTTCCACCCAGTTGCCGTCGCCGTCGGTGGCGAAGGCGATGTGCTGGTCGGCCAGGATGTCGACGACAGCGAGGTCGTTGGCCACGACCACATTCTCGTCAACGGGGTCGGCAGCGAGAATCTCGGCGAGTGTCGTCGGGGTGACCCATTCACCGCTGATGACGAGCTTCATCGTCTCGTCGTCGAAGGTGAAGGTCCACTCACCGGCCACGGGAATCTGCAGGTTGTTGCCGCCGCCCATGAGTATGGTGATTTCGGTGCCTTGTGTCACCTGCTCCTCGGTAACGACGAAGTTGCCGGTGCTCTGAGCGCCGTACCACACGTCGTTGGCTTCGTTCACGAGCTTGAACTCGGCGTTGGCATCCATGGCCTGGGTGATGACGTATTTGCCGTTCTCCAGGGTCATCTCACGCTTGGTGTCCTGCGACCAACTGTTGTACGAGCCGATCAGGAAGTATTTCTCCGCGGGGAAGTCGCCCAGCACCTGCATCGTGCTGAAGTCGCTGCTCACCACGATGGTGTAGGTACCAGCAGCAATTTGGAAGCTCTTTCCGGCCCCGTCGGTAGTTTCATCGAAAGCCACCAACGCGATATTGTCGTGATTCTTGGCGGTGATGATGAAGTTCTGGTTAACGTTAGCGGCGCCTCCGAGGCGGTGGGAATTGATGAATGCCCAGTCGTCGCCACTCTCGGCGAGAGCGGTGGCGATACTGAAGTAAGCGGTGCCGCTGGCGGTCACGTCGAGCGTGTACTGCTCGTTCTCGGCATCATAGTTGAATTCTACGCCGTCGTTGGGTGTCCAGCCATGGCCGAAG
>JBGUHM010000124.1:0-18476 GCA_045112115.1 Sodaliphilus sp.
ACGTTTCGGCATCGTTGCCGACGACCTGCCGGAGTTGCCCGACGGCGTCGAGGGACTGCATTTCCACGCTTTGTGCGAGAGCACGTCCTACGACCTGGAGAAAGTGCTCAACGCGGTGGAAAAGCAGTTCGGACATCTACTCGACAAGGTGAGATGGATAAATATGGGCGGTGGACATCTGATGACCCGAGAGGGCTATGATGTGGAGCATCTTATAGGTCTGTTGCAGGCATTCAGGCACCGACATCCGGGGCTGGAGGTCATTCTCGAACCTGGCAGCGCGTTCTGCTGGCGCACGGGCGACTTGATTACAACCGTTGTCGACATAGTGGAAAACAGCGGCATCAAGACCGCAATCATCGACGCTTCGTTTGCTTGTCATATGCCCGACTGTCTTGAAATGCCTTACAAACCAGCCGTGAGCGAGGCACTGCCCGATGTCGACACCAACTGCCCCACCTATCGGCTCGGAGGCAATTCATGCCTGAGCGGTGACTTCGTGGGCGACTGGAGTTTCAAGTCTCCTCTTAAAGTGGGCGACCGTCTCACACTTGAGGACATGAACCACTATACCAACGTGAAAACAAACATGTTCAACGGCGTGCAGCATCCCGCAGTGCTTTACCGCCGAAGCGACGGTACCACTGAAATACTCCGCGAATACACCTATGCCGACTACAAGTCGCGCATGAGCTGATGGTCTCAGTGTCTCATTGTCTCACTATGGCTTTCCTTGAGATTTTGAGACAAAATGGGTTAATTTGCTGAACAACAGCCAATAGCCTGTCTCAAGCGTGAGACAATTTGAGACAAAATGAGACAAAGTGAGACAAAAATCCCGGAATGGCCGTAATGGCCAAACCGGGATAACCTTACATTATGGATGGTGTATTACTTGTTACATCATGCCGCCCATGCCGCCCATGCCGGGAGCACCAGCTGCTGCGGGAGGAAGTTCCTCTTTCTTCTCGGCGATAACGCATTCGGTGGTCAGGAACATGCCTGCAATAGATGCAGCGTTCTGCAGTGCCACACGTGCCACCTTTGCCGGGTCGATGACTCCGGTCTCGAAGAGGTTCTCGTATTTGTCGGTACGGGCGTTGTAACCGAAGTCCTTCTTGCCTTCACGCACCTTTTGAACCACGACAGCACCCTCAAGTCCGGCATTGTCGACAATCTGACGAAGAGGTTCTTCAATAGCGCGGCGAACGATATGCACACCGGTGGTCTCGTCGGCGTTGTCGCCTTCCAGACCTTCGAGAGCCTCGAGTGCGCGGATGTAAGCAACACCGCCACCGGGAACGATACCCTCGGCAACTGCGGCGCGGGTAGCGCTCAATGCGTCGTCGACGCGGTCTTTCTTCTCCTTCATCTCAACTTCGCTCGGAGCACCGATATAGAGCACTGCCACGCCACCTGCCAATTTGGCAAGACGCTCCTGCAGTTTCTCCTTGTCGTAGCTCGACTTGGTAACCTCTACCTGGCTCTTGATTTGTGCCACACGGTCGGCAATGGCCTGCTTGTCGCCAGCGCCGTTGACGATGGTGGTATTCTCTTTGTTCACGGTGATTTTCTCAGCCGTACCGAGCATGTCGATGGTTGTTCCTTCGAGCTTCATACCCTTCTCCTCGCTGATTACGATGCCGCCGGTGAGGATGGCGATATCCTCAAGCATCTCCTTACGACGGTCGCCGAAGCCCGGAGCCTTGACAGCGCAAACCTTCAACGAACCGCGCAGACGGTTCACAACGAGTGTTGCCAAAGCCTCGCTATCAACGTCTTCGGCGATGATGAGCAGGCCGCGGCCGCTCTGTGCCGTTTGCTCGAGAATGGGAAGCATATCCTTGAGTGACGAGATTTTCTTGTCGAAGATGAGGATGAACGGACGTTCCATCTCACACTCCATCTTCTCACCGTTGGTGACGAAGTAAGGCGAAATGTAACCACGGTCGAACTGCATACCTTCAACAACCTCAACGCGGGTGTCGGTGCCTTTGGCCTCCTCGACAGTGATCACACCGTCTTTCTTTACTTTCTTCATAGCCTCGGCGATAAGCTCACCTATCTCGTTGTCGTTGTTGGCGCTTACGCGAGCCACGTTCTCGATTTTGTCGAAGTCGTCGCCCACTTCCTGCGACTGTGCTTTGATGTTCTCAACAACGCAGGCCACAGCCTTGTCGATACCGCGCTTCACGTCCATCGGGTTGGCACCGGCTGCCACATTCTTCAAGCCTTCGTTGATGATGGCCTGAGCCAGCACAGTAGCGGTAGTGGTACCGTCACCGGCGTCGTCGCCGGTCTTCTGTGCCACTTCCTTCACCAGCTGTGCGCCTATGTTCTGGAATTCGTCCTCAAGTTCCACTTCGCGAGCCACGCTCACACCGTCCTTGGTGATGTGCGGAGCACCGAATTTCTTGTCGAGAATCACGTTGCGGCCTTTCGGGCCAAGGGTTACTTTCACGGCGTTGCTCAACTGGTCAACACCCTTCTTCAGCTCTTCGCGAGCCTTGATATCGAATTTAATTATCTTAGCCATAATATCTTTAAAATCTTTTGGTTGGTTGTGTATTATTTAAGTATTACTGCAAGTATGTCGTTTTGTCTCATCATCAACAGTTTCTCGCCATCGATTTCGATTTCGGTACCGGCATATTTACCATAGAGCACCTCGTCGCCAGCTTTGACCACCATCTCTTCGTCTTTGGTGCCTCCGCCAACGGCTTTTACTATACCTTTCAACGGTTTCTCTTTCGCACTGTCGGGGATGATGATACCTCCGGCGGTCACTTGCTCGGCTTGAGCCGGCTCGACCAATACACGGTCGCCTAATGGTTTAATTGTCATAGTTCTTCTTGTTTTAAAAGTTGTTTTATGTTTTGTTTGTATTGTTGTCCATTTCATTGGTCACTCACCGCTACTGCATTTTTCGTGCCAAAAGCATTTTGCGACATTTTGTCACGTCAGTTGATCTCCTGTTTATTTGTCCGCAATTCTGTTTCAAATCACATTATATTAAAAAAAAGCGTTTTTTTAGCCTACAATACTTGGCGATTTAGAAAAAAGCAGTAATTTTGCTGATTGATAATAACCAAAAACAAGAAAAATGAGGACAAAACACTTGTTGATGACCGCCGTTGTGATGTTGCTCTCGATGAGCATCAGCGCCAACGCCGAGTTGAATCTGCCCACCAAAATGCTGGGTAACGAGAACTATTATTTCTATAAAGTTAAAAAAGGCGACAGCATCTACGGCATCGCCGCTACTATCGGCATCGATGTAGAAGAACTGGTACGGTACAATCCAGCGGCGCGCGACGGTGTGGCCAAGGATCAGCTGCTGTTCTTCCCGGTTAAGGACTTCCAGCAGCAGGCCAAACCCGTGCCGCAGTCGACCGATGTAATCATAAAGACAGCGCCCAAAACCATAACCCACGTTGTGAAGCGCGGTGAGAGCGTATACGGCATAGCCCAGACCTACGACATGAATGTTGACGACCTGGTAGCTGCCAATCCGCAAATCAACGAGGGCATCAAAGCCGGCGATGTAATCACCATCCCACAGCCAGGTGAACGCAAGGTTGAGCCGGGCCAGAAAGTGGAACCCACCAATACCATTTATCACACAATCAAGCGCGGCGAGACTCTTTACAGTGTTTCGAAACTGTACAACTGCTCGATTGAGGAAATCATGCGCCTCAATCCCGGTGTCACCGCCGACCATTTCCAGGCCGACGACGTGATTAAGGTAAGTCCCGGAACAGCCAACGGCACTCTGACCGTAAGCAAGCCTGTGCAGCAGTTTGTACCCTACGAGGTAAAAGAGGGCGACACTTTCGAGAACGTGGCTCTCAAGCATGGCATCGACCTGGCAAAACTGCGCGCTGCAAACCCCGATGTTGACAAACTGAAAAAGGGCAAAACCATCTATCTGCCGCAACAGGGCAGCGTGACCAAGGTCACCGACATGAGCGCGGCAACCGAGCAGGACTTGGAGCGCACCTATGCCAACCAGCTCGACAGCGTGTATAACAAGGTGCACCAGGTGGAGTTTGACGACAAGATTGACATAGCCATGATTCTGCCGTTCCAGTTGCAGAATCCCGAGCCTCCGCGTCAGGCCCTGCTTTATACCGACTACTACCGCGGCTTCGCCATCGCCATCGACAGCATAGGCAACAACTGTGGCAAACGTGTCACCCTCGACGTCTATGACACTGAGCACAACCTCGACGTTACCGATAGCCTGCTCGCACTGTCGAAGATGAAAAACTACGACGTGCTTATCGCTCCCAGCGAACCCAAGCAACTGCAACGCATCAACAAGTTCGGCATGGAGAACAACGTACCTGTCCTCAACGTGTTCTCTACCAAGAATGATGACTACACCAACAACCCGATGACCATTCAGGTCAACATCCCGTCGAGTTATCTCAACGGACGCGTTATCGACTTTATCGACAGCAAATACAACGACTATACTGTGGTGTATCTCGAAGACCCCGACTTGGAGAAGAAAGACATCTACAAAGATTTGCAGGCCCACTTCAAGAATACCAACCGTCCCACCAAGACGTTGACCATCGTTCATGACCTGACTTTCAAATCGCTCTCACAATATCTCGATCCAGGCACCAATTACCTGTTCCTGCCCAGCAGCGGCGAGAAGAGCCTGCTCTCGAAGGTGGCTTCGGCAATCGCCGAGACCAAGGAGAAACGTTTCGACTGCGAAATGGCAATGATAGGTTATCCCGAATACACCATATTCGCCAACGAGTTCAAACCGACACTCAAACGCATCGACACTTACATCTTCTCTCGTTTCTACAATCCCGGCAACGCACAGAGCAAAGCCGTGGAGGCAAAATATCTGAAGATGTTTGACGATGAGCCGATGAAAACCACTCCCGACATGATGCTCACCGGCTTCGACACTGGTATGTTTGTTATCAATTCGCTTTCGGCCAACCATGAACTTACCAGCAAGGAAGCGGCCTACAAGGGCATCCAGACGTCGTTCAATTTCGAGCGTGCGAGCAACTGGGGCGGCGCCATCAACAAGAGCGTGAAATTCATCCACTTCGATCCTGACAGCGATAAGGTCACTGTAGAAGAATAAACACAGCGGGATGAGGCTTTCGAGGATTATAGCTTGCGCGTGCGCTCTGCTGGCCACAATGACCGGCTGGGCGCAGACCCACTATGAGTCGCGGGTCGACGTGGGCGGCCACGCCGGCTTGACCCTTTCACGAACCAATTTCAGCCCCTCTGTTCCTCAATCGATGGTCATGGGGTTCATGGCGGGTGCCTCGGTGCGCTATACCGAAGAGAAACACTTCGGCCTTATCGGCGAGGTGAACATCGAGCAACGCGGATGGAAAGAGAAATATGACGAAGGCGGATTCTCTTATAACCGTCGCCTTACATATATCCAGATTCCGGTGATGACACACATTTTCTTCGGAAGCAAGAAGGTGCGGGCCTTTTTCAACGCCGGGCCTGAGCTTGGCTTTATGATTGGAGAGAAAACCAGCGCCAACTTCGATTACCACAACCTGGGCAACGTTGAGGGCTACCCCACCACCTACCGCCAGACGGCTCAACTCGAAATGCCTGTTAAATACAAACTCGACTACGGCATCTGCGCCGGCTTGGGCATGGAGGTACAGGCCAGCCACCGCCACTGCCTCACAGTGGAAGGCCGCTTCTACTATGGACTGCACGATGTGTTCGCCAACCATAAAAGCGATGTGTTCTCGGCCTCCAACGCTATGTCGATTGAGATAACACTCGGATACCGTTACCGCATTAAATAAAACCAAAACAACGATATGAAATTCAGTGATATAAAAAACACCGACAACACCTACGGTTATTTCCGCGTGGCTACTGTGGCTCCCCGCGTGAAGGTGGGCGATGTGGCTTTCAACCTCGATGAAATAACGGAGACGGCCCGTGAGGTAATAGGCAATGGCGCACTGCTGGCTGTATACCCTGAGCTGTCGCTCACAGGCTACACTTGCGCCGACCTGTTCGCCAACGAGTTGTTGCTCAAGCAGAGCGAGGCCGCGCTGTGCTGTCTGTGTGAGAACAAGGACTTCGTCAATACAGTGCTGGTGGTTGGTGCGCCGTTGCGCCACGATGGGCACCTGTTCAACTGTGCCGTGGTAATCGCCGGCGGCAGAATCGTTGCTGCTATTCCCAAGAGCTACATACCCAACTACAAGGAGTTTTATGAGAAACGCTGGATGACCAGTGCGCTGGCCGCAGGTGACGTCCTCGATACCGTGAAGATTGGCGGTAAAGACGTGCCTTTCGGCACCGACATAATGGTGACTGCTGGCAAGGCCGTAATTGGCTTCGATGTGTGTGAGGATCTATGGGCTCCCATTCCGCCGAGCAGCCTCGCCGCTGTCAACGGCGCCAATATCATCGTCAATATCTCGGCATCCAACGAGGTTGTGGGCAAGCATGATTTCCTCGACAATCTCATTAAGCACCAGTCAGGGCAAACGCTCAGTGCCTACGTCTATTCATCGGCGGGTTACGGAGAATCCACTACCGACCTCGTCTATGCCGGAAAAGGCATCATCGCTGAGAACGGCTGCATGATTGCCGAGACCGAGCGTTTTACTCGCGAGCGGAAAGTGGCTTATGCCGACCTCGATCTCGACCTGATCGATCATGAGCGACGCGTCAACACCAGTTTCGGTGACAGTATGCTTTGCCATGGCATGCTATACCGCCGTTTCGACTGCGGCTTGGAAGATGGCTCTTTTTCTTACAATGAGCGTGAGATTCTTCACCCGGTAGACCCGATGCCTTTCGTTCCATGTGACGATCAAGAGAAAAGCCGTCGTTGCCGCGAGGTGCTCGACATACAGACCTACGGACTTATACGCCGTCTGGAGCATACTGGAATCAAAAGTATTGTGCTTGGTGTGTCGGGCGGTCTCGACAGCACATTGGCGCTGATGGTAGCCGTAAGGGCATTCGATGAGTTGGGGCTCGACCGCAAAGGCATCCACGGCATCACCATGCCAGGCTTCGGCACCAGCGGACGCACTCACACCAACGCGCTGCAGCTGATGGAAGCTCTCGGCGTCACCACACAGGAGATTCCAATCGCAGCCGCAGTCAAGCAACATTTCCTTGATATCGGCCACGACGGTGTCACCCACGATGTGACCTATGAGAACTCGCAAGCACGTGAGCGCACACAGATTCTTATGGACCTTTCGAACCGTATCAACGGACTCGTGCTCGGTACCGGCGACCTCTCAGAACTGGCATTGGGATGGGCGACCTATAATGGTGACCACATGTCGATGTACAATGTGAACGGAAGCATACCCAAAACACTGGCTCGATATCTGGTGGGTTGGCTCGCTGAAGAATACGGCCTCGACACCGTGGTGGGAAGTACGCTCTCCGATGTGGTCGCTACCCCCATCAGTCCGGAACTCACTCCCACCGACGAGAAAGGTGAAATCGCTCAGAAAACGGAGGATCTTATCGGACCATATGACTTGAACGACTTCTACCTGTTCAACATGTTGCGTTACGGCTATGAGCCTCGCAAAATCTTCCGTTTGGCTTGTCAGGCCTTCGACGGACGTTACGACAAGGCTACGATAAAACGCTGGCTCACTACTTTCACCCGACGTTTCTTCAACCAGCAGTTCAAGCGCTCATGTCTGCCCGACGGGCCGAAGGTGGGCACAGTCAGTCTGTCGCCACGCGGCGACTGGCGTATGCCCAGCGACGCGGTGTCACGCTTGTGGCTCGAACAGTGCGACGCACTTGAAGCATAAGCCTTTCAGAAGATGAAAAAGACGATAAGGTGGACATACAACATCCTGAGAACTATCGCCATAATTGTTGTGGCGGTACCGGTAATCCTGTTCTCGGGTGCGTATTTGGCCTTGTCGTTGCCGTGGGTACAGAACAAAATCAAAGCGCGTGTCGAGAAGGAGGCCAGCGACTTCCTTCAGACTAAAGTAACCATCGACGAGGTGAGCATCTCGCCGTTCAATGAGGTGCTGCTCCAGGGTGTACATATCCCTGACCAACAGGGCGACTCGTTGATAGTAATCGACAAGCTGGGCGCTGGAATCGACTTGAGTAACCTCATTTTCCGTAAACAAATCACTTTCACCTATGGCGAAATCATTGGCCTTCACGGAAGAATAAGCAGGCCCGACAAGGAAAGCCCAACAAACTTGCAGTTCATAATCGATGCTTTCAAGCCAAAGGATGACAAACCACCCAAACCATTCGACGTTGAAGTGTTCAATGTTGTAATCCGGAAGAGCGACCTGCGTTACGACGTGCTTAACGAGCCACACCGCACTGCTTTCGACCCAAATCACGTCGACCTATACAACCTCAATGCCGATGTGTCGTTGCCGCGACTGAAGAACAACGACTTCATAGTAGACGTAAAACGCTTGACCTTCAACGAACGCTCAGGTCTTGAACTGCGCGACTTCAGCACATATGTCACCATCAACGACAGCGAGACAAGGGTGTGCGATTTGAAAATCCAACTGCCGAACTCAGTCATTAAGCCCGATGACATTGTACTGCATTACAACTCACTGAAGACCATAGGTGAAGACCTCAAAGGCCAGGACTTCTCGCTGCGAATTGCCGAGAGCTATGTAACACCGAGCGACCTTAGCGCCTTTGAACCGCGCTTGGCCGAGTTGGACACTCCTATCGACATCTCTCTTGAGGTGAGCGGAAACCAGACTCATGTGGATTTCCTGGTACTGATGCTGCGCACTCGCGACGAAGCTGTGGTTGTCGACTTGAGCGGCAGCGCTAAAAACCTTGACCATCCGCGTGACCTTCAACTCGACCTCAGCAGAATGATGCTCCATGCCAATGCTCCCCGCGCCCTCGACATCGTTTCCCGTTTTGCCAACGTCAGTCCCGACGTGAAGCGTATCGTAGGCAATTGCGGCGACGTGAGTGTTGACGGCCAGTTCAACGGCGGGCTGAACAATTTCCAGTTCGATGGCGACATTTTCACCGACATGGGCAACGTGAACGTAAACAGCCGTTTCGTGAACCTCAGGAGCGATTCTAAACAAATCAACGGCACGGTTAAGACGTCAAATTTCGAGATAGGCCGATTACTTGACAAGACCGACCTGATAGGTGCCGTGGCACTCAATGCTACTGTTGACGGTGTAATCCATGCGAAGAAATTCGATGGAAAATTCGACGGCACAGTCGACTATATCGATTTCAAGAATTACCGATACAATAATATCACTGCCAATGTAGAGGCTCACGGCGACAAATACAGTGGAAAGGTCGCAATGAACGACGACAATGGGCGTTTCGACCTCGAAGGTACCGCGCTTATAGCCGGCGCTGCTTCCAAATTTGATTTCAACGTAAAAGCTGACGGTGTAAACCTCTCGCGTCTGTTGCCGGGGGTACGTCTGCCTATAGCGAGCGTACAGAATCTTATCATGGATGCGTCGTTCACCGGCAACAACTTCAACAACGCCGACGGATTTGTGAATATTGACGAAATAAGCGTCACCGACCACAACAACAAGCAGTATTGGCTGAATTATCTGACATTGGATGTGGACAACAGGAGCATGCCGCAGCAAATGTCGCTAAGCACCAGCTTCATGAATGCCAATATCGAAGGACGATACGATTTGGCAACAGTGGCCACCAGTGTGCAGAACATGCTCGCCCAGGTGTTCCCCAGCATGTTCACTGAGAAACCACTCGCCAATCATGGCAACGACTTCGCCTTTGTGGCAGAGATTGAACCGAGTGACGAGTTGGAGCGACTTGTGAAACTTCCGGTCAAACCGGTATACCGCACAACAATCACAGGAGCGATAAACGACAGCGAGAACAGTTTCAACGCCCACATCTCCTCGCCATATCTGCTGCAAGGCGAGAAAAACATCATCGAACAGACCGGTATCTACGTGTGGCGCGACAACGGCGATTCTCCAATAATGCTCAACGCCACTACCACACTGCCGTCAAAGAAAGGCAAAATCCATATCAACATTGGCGGCTCAGGTGAGAACGACATCCTGAGCACAAGTTTAGGCTGGAAACTGGAGCGCGAAAGTGACTACCACGGTGAAATCGCGATGAAGACAAGAATGTACCGCGACGACGGCAAATTCAATGCACAGCTTGAAATCGAGCCAACCGACATAGTCGTAAACGACACTATTTGGAAAGTGGCGGGTGGCACCGTGAAATATTCGGGTAGGCACATCGGCGTGAACAACCTGCACGCTTACTGCGACAAGCAATTCATCAAGATAGACGGTGACGTGAGCGATGATCCCGACGACGTTTTACGATTGAACCTCAATGACATCAGCCTTGACTATGTGTTCCAGACACTGAACATCAACAATGTGGACTTCGGCGGGCGAGCAACGGGAGAATTCCTGCTCAGCAACTTGTTTACGTCAACACCCTCGATGTATACACCCAAGCTGCATGTCGACGGACTACGATACAATGGCGCGGTGATGGGTGACGCCGACATCGAGAGCCGATGGCGAAACGAGGCAAAAGCAGTTTACCTCAACTGTGACCTAAGTCAGCGAAATGGCAGTAAAACCCGTATCTACGGCGACATCTTTGCTGCCGACGACTCGCTATATCTCACATTTGAAGCCAACCACGCCAATGTCGAGTTTATGAAACCGTTCATGAAGGCGTTCGCTGGAGATGTGGAAGGCGAAGTGAGCGGCAAGGCTATTCTCTTCGGCGACTTCAAGACTATCGACCTTGAGGGAGATGTCCACATCGACTCTTTAGCCATGAAACTCGACTACACCAATGTATATTACTCCTGCAAGGACGAAGATATCCACATCGTGCCGGGATACATCGACATCAGAAACATCACCATCTTCGACCGTGACCACAACACAGCAAAACTGAACGGATGGCTTAAACACGACAGCTTCCACGACCCGGTGTTCAATTTCACACTCTCCGATGCCAAAGACCTGCCCACCTACGATATAGGGCCATCGTCGGACACCAACTGGTACGGCACAATTTACGGCAAGGGACAGGCTGTTGTCAATGGCCGTCCCGGGTTGGTGAAAATCGATGTAAACATGGAAACGGCCAAGCGAAGTAAGTTCACCTTTGTGATGAATGACACCGAGGAAGCCAGCGAGTACGACTTCATTACCTTCCGCGACCGCGACACCAAAGACGAAGAGCCAGTAGTGGATATTCCGAAACCTGTTGATGTCGACACAGTGCCGGCAATCGTTCGCGAACTCACACAACGCATCGAGCGGCAGAACGAGTCGCAGCCGTCACAGTATTCAATAGACTTGCAGGTCGACATCACCCCCGAGTCGCAGTTGATTCTGGTGATGGATCCCGTAGGCGGCGACCAAATCAAGGCTAACGGAACGGGCAACCTCAGGCTATATTTCAACAGCGAAAAGAACAGGTTTGAGATGTTCGGCAAATACACTCTGGAACGAGGCAGCTACAATTTCACGCTGCAGGACATCTTCATGAAAGATTTCACCATCAAGGACGGCAGCACTATCTCGTTCAACGGTGACCCCTACAACGCCCAGTTGAACATTGAGGCCATCTACCGCACCGATGCCAACCTGCGCGACCTTGACGAGTCGTTTGCCACCGATGGCAACCTGAAACGTACCACGGTTCCAGTGCATGCTCTGCTGAAAGTGAGCGGAGATGTCACTAAGCCTGAGATTGAGTTCGACATGGACTTCCCCACCCTCACTTCCGAGGCAAAACGAAAAGCGCTCAGCGTGGTCAACACCGAGGACATGATGAGCCGACAGATTATCTATCTCTTGGTGCTCAACAAATTCTACACGCCCGACTACATGACAAACAACTCGCGTAACAACGAGCTGACGTCGGTGGCCTCGTCGACCATCTCGTCACAGCTTAGAAACGTGCTCGGAAAACTCAGCGACAACTGGTCTATTACACCTAACGTGCGCAGCGACCGTGGAGACTTCAGCGATGTCGAGGTGGATGTGGCGCTTTCGAGCCAACTGCTTGACAACCGCCTGCTGTTGAACGGCAACTTCGGCTACCGCGACAACACTTACAACACGCGCAACAGCAACTTCATAGGTGATTTCGACCTGGAATATCTGTTGAACCGCCGCGGGACCATCCGTCTGAAGGCCTACAATCGCTTCAACGACCAGAACTTATACGTGCGCAACGCAATGACGACACAGGGCGTGGGTATCGTCTTCAAGCATGATTTCGACCACAACAACCCCATCTTCAAGAGAAAGGTTGTGCCGCCTGCCGACAGTGTCGCAACCGACAGCATCCAGCCTTGATGGCTTCAACAACACATGAGCCGGTCACACATTATATTATAAACTACCATTATGAACATTGCCACTCCTTTTCACGACTTGATAAAGCCTGTTTTCTTCACAAAAGATGCAAAGAGGCCAATTATCATCGCCGGTCCGTGCAGCGCTGAGAATGAGCGGCAGGTGCTTGAAACGGCACAGCAACTGGCTCAAAGGGGCATAAAAGTCTTCCGCGCCGGGCTTTGGAAACCGCGCACACGCCCAGGTGGTTTCGAGGGGGTGGGAACAAAGGGGCTGAGTTGGCTCTCTCGAGTGAAACAAACCACAGGTATGCTCGTAGCTACCGAGGTGGCGACACGTGAGCACGTGGAGAAAGCGATGGAAGCCGGTGTGGACATCCTGTGGATTGGAGCGCGCACCAGTGCCAATCCCTTTGCTATTCAAGAGATTGCCGATGCTTTGGCCCAATATCCCAATGCGACTGTGCTGGTGAAAAACCCGGTAAACCCCGACCTTGAACTATGGATTGGAGCATTGCAGCGAATCTACAACGCCGGAGTTCACCGTATTGGCGCCATTCACCGCGGTTTCAGCACCTATGGCAAGCACTTATATCGCAATATGCCTCAATGGCATATCCCGTTGGAGCTTCGCCGACGAATTCCCAATCTTCCTTTGCTGGTCGACCCTTCACACATGGGCGGGCAACGCGAACTGATTGCTCCGTTGTCACAACAAGCGCTCGACATGGGCTTCGACGGCATAATTGTTGAATCGCACTGCAGCCCGGATAACGCCTTGAGCGACCCTGACCAGCAGGTTACACCCGAGGCTCTCGACCACATCCTCGGCTCACTCGTGGTAAGAGAGGCCGAGTGCACTACTGAGAGTCTTGACCTGCTCCGGGAACAAATCGACCGCACCGACAACGACCTTCTCGAAGTTCTCGCCCGTCGCATGGCCATCAGCCGCGACATCGGTCAATATAAGAAAGAGCACCAGATACAGGTGGTGCAAACCGGTCGATACGACGACATACTCCAGAAACGTATTCGCCAGGCGGCAGAGATGGGAATGAGTGAGGAATTCATGCGCCGCGTGATGATTGCCATTCATGAGGAGAGTGTGCGACAGCAAGTTGATATCGTCAACAAATGAACATGTTGCTTCAGCACAAATATCCCAAAACTATCATAAATTGGTGCAAATCTCTTTTTTCAGCCAAAAACGGTGCAACTGCTTGGCTATAATCATCTTTTTTTGTAATTTTGCAGCGCTTTATGAGCAAAAAACACTTATTTTTCACAAAATTATTGATTTACACTATATTATGGAAATAACCGTTGAGCAGTTGGCCGCACTTGTAAACGGCACTGTTGAGGGTAATCCAAAGGCTGTAATCCGTGATTACGCCAAAATCGAGGAAGCCACCGATGGTTGCCTCACTTTTCTCGCCAACCCCAAATACACACATTATATCTACAGCACTGGCGCTACCGCTGTTCTTGTAAGAAACGATTTCGTAGCTGAACATGAGGTGTCTACGACCCTCATCCGTGTTGAGGACCCATATGCCACACTGGCTCATCTGTTGAACCATGTGAACAGCCTCCAGCCCGTGAAACGCGGCGTTGAGCAACCGTGCCATGTCGATGATAGCGTTACCCTCCCCGACGACATCTATGTCGGCGCGTTCGCATATATAGGAAAAGGCGTCACCTTCGGGAAAAACGTGAAAGTGTATCCTCAAACCTATATCGGCGACGGTGTTACCATCGGCGACGATGTTACACTTTATCCCGGTGTGAAGATTTATCGTGGGTGTAAAATTGGCAACCGCTGCACGGTGCATAGCGGCACTGTAATCGGCTCCGACGGATTCGGCTTCGCGCCTCAGTCCGACGGCAACTACGAGAAAATAGCGCAAATAGGCATCGTGGTGCTTGAAGACGACGTTGAAATAGGTGCCAACACCTGTATCGACCGAGCTACTATGGGCGCAACAATCATCCGTCGCGGAGTAAAGCTCGACAACCTTATCCAGGTAGCCCATAACGTTGAGATTGGAGAAAACACAGTGATGGCTGCCCAGGTGGGTGTCGCTGGTTCGACTAAGATTGGACGTCACAACATGGTGGGCGGACAGGTTGGTTTCGCCGGACACATCACCACTGGCGACAACAACAGTTTCGGCGCTCAGTCGGGTGTGCCCAACAGCATCAAGGGCGAGAACAGACGCATGATTGGCACTCCTCCCATGAATGCCATCGACTATGCCCGAATGAACGTATATTTCAAGCGTCTGGGCGAGATGTACGACGACATACAGGCTTTGAAGAAACAGATAAAAGATAGCAACGAAACAAAATAACATTCCACAATAATGAAACAACTCACTCTCAAAGAGCCGTTTACCGTAACCGGTAAGGGCCTGCATACTGGATTAAAGGTTGAAGCTACTTTCAAACCTGCCAAAGAGAACACTGGATATGTCTTCAAGCGGGTCGACCTCGAGGGACAGCCTGAAATCGAGGCCGTAGCCGAGAACGTTGTCGACACCATGCGCGGCACGGTGGTGGCACAACGCATGAATGCCGACATACGAGTAAGCACCATCGAGCACGCTCTCGCTGCGCTATACTCTGCCGGCATCGACAACTGCCTTATTGAGGTCAACGCCCCTGAGTTGCCCATCCTCGACGGCAGTGCTATCCAATATGTCGAGTTTATAGAGGCTGCTGGCTCTGTAGAGGTTGAAGCCGAGAGGGAATATTACGTGGTGAAGCACCGCATCGAGGTGGTGAACGAGGAGACAGGTTCATCTATTATCCTTCTTCCCGACGACGACTTTAGTGCCGATGTGAAAATAGAGTTTGATTCTCCGGTCCTCAACAACCAGTTTGCGACACTCAATGCGTTCAGCGACTTCAAAAAGGAAATCGCCTCAAGCCGAACATTCGTGTTTGTGAGAGAGGTGATGCCGCTACTCGAACGCGGCCTAATCAAAGGCGGTGACCTCGACAACGCCATCGTCATCTACGACAACGCGATGAAGCAAGAGGAACTCGACAACCTCGCTGAAGTGATGGGTGTGGAACACAAGCATGCCGACGATTTGGGTTACTTGAACAACAAGCCGTTGACTTACATCAACGAGCCGGCACGTCACAAGCTGCTTGACCTCATCGGCGATCTCGCACTTATCGGCCGTCAGGTGAAAGGACGTATCATAGCCACTCGCCCAGGACATACCATCAACACCAATCTGTCAAAGAAAATACGTCGCGAACTGCGTTCACAGAACATTCAGGCTCCCAACTACAATCCGAATGTTGAGCCCGTGATGGACATCAACCGCATACGCCAATTGCTGCCCCACCGCTATCCCATGCTGTTGGTCGACAAAGTCATATCTATCGACGACAGCCACATCGTGGGAATCAAGAACGTGAGTGGTAACGAACCATTCTTCACAGGTCATTTCCCTGAAGAGCCGGTGATGCCCGGTGTGCTTCAAATCGAAGCCATGGCACAAGTGGGTGGTCTGCTTGTACTCAGTTCGGTAGACGAACCGGAACGCTATAGCACCTACTTCCTCAAAATCGACAACGTGAAATTCCGTCAGAAAGTGGTGCCGGGCGACACACTCATCTTCCATCTGTCGCTCATGACACCAATACGCCGCGGTTGCGCTATCATGAAGGGTTATGCCTTTGTCGGAGAGAAAATCGTGAGCGAGGCTGAGTTTATGGCACAGATTACCAAAAACAAATAAAACTGTTTCAATGAATATACACCAACTTACATCTATACACCCTAACGCACACATAGGCAAGGACGTCAAAATAGGACCGTTCGTTACGATCGACGATAACGTCGAGATTGGCGACGGCACCATCATCGATTCCAATGTCACCATTCACAGCGGAGCCCGCATCGGCCGCAACTGTCATATCCACTCTGGCGCTGTGGTGAGCGACATTCCACAAGACCTTAAATTCAAAGGCGAGGACACCATCGCCATCATAGGCGACAACACCAGCATACGCGAGTTTGTCACCATACACCGCGGCACTGCCAGCCGGGGAAAGACTGTAATCGGAAAGAACTGCCTGATTATGGCCTACTGCCACGTGGCTCACGACTGCGTGCTTAACGACAACGTAATCATGTCCAACAGCGTGCAGCTTGCCGGTGAGGTTGAAGTGGGTGATTACGCAGTGCTCGGAGGCGGGTCGCTGATTCACCAATTCACAAAAATTGGCAAGCATGTGATGCTTCAGGGCGGTTCGCTGGTCAATAAAGACCTGCCGCCTTACACAATGGTCGGACGCCTACCCATTGCCTACGAGGGCATCAACTCGGTAGGTCTGTTGCGCCGTGGATTCTCACGCGACGTAATCAACCACATTCAGCTCATCTACTCCACGCTTTATCTATCGCGTCTGAACATCAGTGACGCTCTTCTGAAAATCGAGGAAGAGATACCTCAGACCGAGGAACGCGACACCATCGTCAACTTCATCCGTGCCAGCAAGCGTGGCGTGGTCCGTCACGGCATTTAATCATTATAAAGAATTAGCATGCGCCCCTTAGGACTCTACAGTCCTTTGGGGCGTATTTCATGAGAAAACCAAAGAGTTTCTTAAAAAATGAATGGTTTACTTGCATAGTTTAAAATAAAGTCGTAAATTTGTCGCAAAATATTAATTCAACGTTTTTTCAAAAATACTCATTGACATGAATGACGAGAAACTGATTCAAGAAGTGACAGCCAAAGCGAAAACGTGGCTGAGCGAGAATTACGACGCCGAGACCAGAGCACAAGTGCAGGCGATGATCGACGATGACGACAAGACCGAACTCATCGAGTCGTTTTATAAGGACCTCGAATTCGGCACCGGTGGCCTGCGCGGCATCATGGGACCGGGCAGCAACCGCATGAACATCTACACCGTGGGCGCCGCCACTCAAGGCCTGGCCAATTACCTCAACGAGGCATTTAAGGACCTTCCCGAGCGCAAGGTGATTGTTGGTCACGACGTGCGTAACAACAGCCGGCTCTTTGCCGAGACGGTAGCCAACATTTTCAGCGCTAACGGTATCAAGGTGTATCTCTTCGAGGGAGCACGCCCCACGCCCGAGGTGAGTTTTGCCATCCGTCTGCTGGGTTGCCAGAGCGGTGTGAACATCACAGCCTCGCACAATCCTAAGGAGTATAACGGCTACAAGGCATACTGGGACGATGGCGCTCAGGTGGTTTCACCTCACGACGTGAACATCATCGACTACGTGAACCGTATTGCCGACGTGAGCGAAATCAAATTCGAAGGCAACCCCGACTTGATTGAAATCATCGGCGAAGACATCGATCACCAGTACATCGAGAAGATTCACACACTTTCGCTGAGTCCCGAAATCGACGCTCGTCAGCATGACTTGAAGATTGTCTATACCCCAATCCACGGTGTGGGACGTGACATAGTGCCTCGCTCCATCAAGCGCTGGGGCTTCGACAATATCATCCACATCCCCGAGCAGGACGTGATGAGCGGTGACTTCCCCACTGTTCCGCAGCCCAACCCCGAGATGCGCAGCGCCATGGAGATGGCAATCGCAAAAGCTGCCGAGGTCGAGGCCGACATCGCTCTGGCAAGTGACCCCGATGCCGACCGCATCAGCGTCGTGTTCAAGAACAATAAGGGCGAGTACGACCTCGTGAACGGCAACCAGATTCAGCTCATTTTCCACTACTACCTGATTACCCGCAATGCCGAGCTTGGCCGTCTCGACCGTGACAACGACTACATCGTCAAGACTATCGTCACCAGCGAGACCATTCGCCGAATAGCAGAGAAGCAGGGCATCAAGATGTATGACTGCTACACTGGTTTCAAGTGGATTGCAACTGTGATGCGCGACCTCGAGGGAACTCCGGCACGCTATCTCGGTGGCGGTGAGGAGAGCTACGGCTTCCTGCCCGAGGACTTCTGCCGCGACAAGGACTCTGTATCGTCGATTCCGCTGATGTGTGAGATCGCTGCATGGGCCAAGGACCGCGGACAGACAATGAACGAGATGCTTATCCAACTTTACAAAGACTACGGTTACAGCAAGGAACGCGGTATAAGCGTAGTG
>JBGUHM010000125.1:0-14275 GCA_045112115.1 Sodaliphilus sp.
GATGAAGCAGAGGCTTGGAATCTTCGGATTCGGAAAAGCCTCATTGGGGTTGGGTCTATTATTGATTTCCATAAATTCCGATTTATCGTTCTAAATACGCTGCAAAGGTACAATTTTTTGCCTTATAATTGTGTCTTTTGCTGAGCAACCGTATCAATCTACTTTTGCGGTGTAAAATCGCAAAGCATTATGATTTAGAAAAATGCCCACCTTAGGGCGGTTTATGAATGATAAACTGCAAGAAAGCACTGACAGAAGGTTACCTTGTCAGTGCTTTGGTTCTTGTTGCAGTGCTGATGAGGCGTTCCGGCGGTGTTGCAGGAATGTCAACTCCAGTATCCGACGACGACGTATGCCACTCCGTGAGGTGTGCGTATAACGCGGTAGAGGATGCCATCGGCGAGCCACAGGCGCTCATGGTTGTGGTTGACGAAACGGCCATGCGTGGGACAGCGGTCGAAGCGAGTACCGATGCCGGGGCGGTGTGCCACATTGTGTACCACGACAGGGCGGTGGTTTTTAACCAAGCGCATCTCGGTGCGATGCTTGAGGTTTCCATTACAGTGACGAACCTTGTTGTCACGAGCCACAGCGTTGCCGGGCATGAGCATCGCCATCATAGCGACTGCTGCGAGTAGGACTTTTGCTTTCATAATCGTGTTTTGTTGTGCCATTGCTGGCAAGTTTGTAATTGTGTTTCGTTTATCTTGTAGACTCCAGATTCGACCCAAAGTTAAATCCGCTTTCGAAGCCAATAGACTTTCGCTCCAATTTGTCCAACCAACTCCACTTTTTCACCGACCGCCCACCACGGCTGATGCTGAAAGTAACGACAACTTCTTTTCGCCCTCTAAAGAAAAATCATTTTTTTATCTCGACTGGCTTATAAATCGGAATTTTTGCGTACATTTGCAGTATGAGAAAGATGTATTCACTTGCTATAATGGTGTTAATCACCATACTATTGTTTGAGACTAACGCTCAAGCAAAATCTGACTTGCTTCAAGTCTTTGCCGATAAGACAGCAAAGCTCGATGGCAAAAAATTAAAGTACCGAGAGGTGCTGACCGCTCCTGAAGATACCGCTCAACCCATTCTTGTGATCTATCTGCATGGCGGCAGTGGAGGTGGAGGCGACAACAAAAAACAGATGAAAGTGCCTGCTGTGGGCAAGATATATGATTACCTGAACGCGAACAACGTCAAAGCATATTTTCTTGTGCCTCAGTGTCCGAGCAACGCTTCCTGGAACGGAGATGCGCCACGGCAGCGCCAGCGTGGCGGCCGCCCCTCGCCCGGCGAGCGTCGCCCTCATGAGCAACAGAAATGCGAAGCGTACAATAAGTATGTCAAGGCATTGGCCGATTACTATGTGAGTGAGTTCGGTGTGGACTCAACGCGCATCTACGTTTTCGGCTCGTCGATGGGCGGTCAGGGTGTTTGGTATCTGCTTGCCGATACACCTAATTATTTTGCAGCCGCTATGGTGGCTTCGGGTGGATATAGAAGTAATATCATTATGCCTTTGACCAAGACTCCCATCATGTGCACGCGTGGGTCGCAAGAATCAAGGGGTGATCAAGTGAAACATTTGATTGAGGACATCAATCTTTATGGTGGAAATGCCGTTTTCCAAACGTTAGAGGGTTTAGACCACCACGAAGCGACATCTGCCGCATTCACTCCCGAAAGGATTGAGTGGGTCTTGTCACACCGAAGGGCTGTGACTAACAATATGATTGATTCGTTATAAGTTAATGAGTGTCAACCAATTGGCTCGGCATTGTTAGCAGAAGCTCCTATACATTTTGAACAAATACTTGCTCAGTATGCCAATTCTATATTTGCTAAAAATGAGGAAGGTCAGATTTGGTGTGAACAAAACAAGGTTTTCATCTCTTTTGTTAGCCCAAAATTTAAGGTTCATCCGAAATTTGGAGTGATAGATATGGAGCTTTCGGCAAAACTTTCACAGGCATTTTGAGCGATTTCGCGCGAAATTGCAACAATCAAAAGCACTGACCTTGCTATATTGCCGAAAAAAAATAGTACCTTTGGAGCCTAAAATTGACACAAATGAGAAATCTTTTAATCATTTTATGCTTTATGGCTCTATTCAACTCATGCGCTAACTCGCAAGAAGTCAAAAGGAACGACACTCGATTGGAGCAGCTCTTAAAAAACCGCCGTTCCATTCGCAGTTATACTGCTCAGCCCATCAGTCGCGACACGCTGCAACGCATCGTCAATGCTGGTGCTTTTGCCCCATCGTCATATGGGCAAAACCCCGTTGAGTTTGTCGTGGTTGAAGACAAGGCAAAACTTGCCGCCGTGGCAAGAGCTAAACGCATCGGCGCGCCATCGGTGCGTGATGCCGCTGCCGCCATCGTCGTCATTGCCGACACTAGTAAAGGCGAGCTATGGGTAGAGGATGCCTCTGTTGCAGCTGGCTACATCCTGCTTGCCGCTGAAGACCTCGGCATCGGTGCTTGTTGGAACCAGATACGTGACCGTGACGGCCAGCGTCTCTCAGCAAGCGATGAAATCAAGCATATTCTCGGCATACCTTCACAGTATGAAGTGCTGTGTGTGGTTGCTCTCGGACACAAGGCTGAGAATAAAGCGGCACGCACTGAACGAGAACAAAAAGTGCAGCAACGCACTCATTTTGAAAGATTCTAAAACATCACGTCTATACGACATCCCGCAAAGGCTCACCTTCATCGGCGAGCCTTTTCTTGTCTTTTGCTGAGCTACCATATCAATCTACTTTTGCGAAAGAAATTTCGCACTAATCGGCGGCGCCTCGGCAAACTCAAACGAGTTTGGTTTGCTCTCGGCTTGCACGACTGTTGTCATCAAAAACGCAAAAGTTTTATGATTGATACAAACCAACTATCAGCACTCATCTCGGCTTTCCGTGTCGAGACAGAAAAGGAAAGCATCTCGCCAGAGACTGTCGGCGAGCTGCTGCATGATATTGTCGACCTGCTCGCCACTGCATCGACGGACGCGGAGCGTCAAATCCGCGAATACGGCTTGTAACAGTACTACAGCACAGAGCGCTAAAACACACGCAAGTCAAGCGCAGTGAGAGATTTTGAACAATTCTTGAAACAAATTCTGATAAATTTGCTGCGCTTGCCCTTCGGGCTCCCCTCCGGGTCGCGAGCACTTCGTGGTTCCACCGCGCCAGCGGTGCCATTCATTCCCGCTTTTCATTTATGACACGCCATCCTTTTCAGCGAGCAAAGCGAGCGTTTTATCAACCGCAAGGCGAGCTATTTAATAAAAACCGTTTAAATTGTTGTGGGGGTGAAAAAAACTTAGTAATTTTGCGACCGCAAATCCTAAAAACACCTTATGACAGAAATAAATAATCGCTATTGCGTAATCATGTGCGGCGGTGTGGGTAGCCGATTCTGGCCCCGCAGCCGACAGAGCACACCTAAACAGTTTATCGACTTCCTGGGAACTGGACGGTCGTTGCTGCAGATGACAGTCGACCGTCTGAAAGACATTGTGCCTCAGGAAAATATCATAATGATGACCAACGCCCAGTACGCCGAACTCATCAAGCAACAACTACCCGAGCTGGGCGACAACCAGATTCTGCTCGAGCCGGCACGACGCAACACCGCGCCGTGTATTGCCTGGGCCGCGTGGCACATACGCGCGCTCAACCCCGCGGCACGCATCATGGTGGCTCCGAGCGACCATCTGATTCTCAAACAGCGGGAGTTCACCGAGAGCGTGCTCAAGGCTTTCGAGTTTATCGACAGCCGCGACGCGCTGGTGACATTCGGCGTCAAGCCCAACCGGCCAGAGACCGGCTACGGCTACATCCAGAAGGGCGAACCCGTCGACGACGACTTCTACCGCGTGAAGACCTTCACCGAGAAGCCCGACCTCGAGTTGGCGAAGGTTCTGGTCGACAGCGGCGAGTTTTTCTGGAACTCGGGCATGTTTTTCTGGAGCGTCGACTCCATTCTCTCGGCCTTCCGCGAGCACGCGCCCATCATCGACGAACTCTTCAGCCAAGCAAAGGACGTGTTCAACACGCCCGAGGAGAGCGAGTTCATCAACCAGCATTACGCCACTTGCCCAAACATCTCGATCGACTACGCCGTGATGGAGAAGTCGGGCAACGTCTTCGTCGAAGCCGTCGACCTCGGATGGAGCGACCTCGGCACATGGGGCTCGCTCTTTGAGAACTCTCCGAAGAACAGCGCCGGCAACGTGGCGCAGAACTGCACCGCGATGGCCTTCGACAGCACAGGCAACATGATTGCGGAGGAGAATCCCGACAAACTGGTGGTGGTGAGCGGACTCAACGACTTTATCGTGGCCGACTGCCACGACGTGCTGCTGATTGTGCCCCGAGCACAGGAGCAGACCATACGCAACTACGTAAACGAGGTGCAAGCCGCTTTCGGCGACAAATACCTATGACAAATGTTAAGTTTTACGTGATTAAACTTTCGCAGAGTAATCGTGTCAATCTACTATAATCGACATATATTATGAAACGGACATTATTCATACTTCTGGCTATCATGGCGACAACGTTCGCCTTCGCCGAGAAAAACGTGAACGGTGCTAAAGCCGAGTTCACACCGATGAGCCACGACTTCGGAACCATCAAGGAAGCAAACGGACCGGTGAGTTTCACTTTCGAGTTCAAGAACACCGGCGACAAACCGCTCATCATCGTCGACGCGGTGGCATCTTGCGGTTGCACGCGACCGGAATACACCACTAAACCCATCAAGCCCGGAAAGAAAGGCAAGGTGAAAGTCACCTACAGTCCCGTGGGACGTCCCGGAGCTTTCCGCAAGACGGTGAAAGTGAAAACCAACGGTACCGAGAAAGTGACCACCCTCACCATCAGCGGCGTGGTCGTTCCAAAGAAATAGCGGAGGGCCGTAACGACGATGCACATCTTCAGGCCTCTTATCCTCTTGGCAATCATGGCAATGGCGGCAACACAATGTTACGGCCAAGCCATGATTCAGTTTATCGACACTATCCACGACTTCGGGGTGTTTGAGGAAACAAAGCAACCCATGAGTTGCCGGATGCACTACACCAACGTGGGCGACTCGGCACTGCTCATCAAGCGCGTGCAGCCCACCTGCGGATGCACCGTGGGCGAATACTCACGCGCGCCGCTGGCGCCCGGCGACACCGCCTTCCTCACGCTCACCTACACTCCGCTCGACCGCCCGGGGCCGTTCAGCCGCGACGTGAACGTCTACACCACCGGACGCGTGCGCAAATCGGTAATCGCCATACAGGGACGCATGATTGGCACCGAGGCAAGCCTGAGCAATTACTACGACTATCGCCAGGGTCATTATTACCTAACCAAAAACGTGCTGCCCGTGGGCGAAATGACCCGGGCCGTGGCCAACAACTATGCCAACACCACGCTCTATAACGGACTGAACGACAGTATAATCCTCAAAGTAATCGACTGCCCCGACCACATCTCGATGCACTTCGCCAGCGAACGTGTGCCGCAGGCCGGAGCCATACTGGTGGCGGCGTTCTACGACAATGTCATCGCACCGGAACTCGGTTTCAACTGCGATACCGTCACCTTGGGCGCGGTACATCGGGCCGACACCACAGCGGTCGACACCATCCGGCTCACCGTCACCGCCATCGTTCATCAAGATTTCTCGACTCTCACCAAAGAGCAACTCGCCACTGCGCCGGTGGCCCTGCTGTCGGCCACCATGCTTCAGCCGGGACAGACCACTTTCACCATTTCCAACAGCGGCACCGACCCGCTGGAGGTGAAACGAATCTACAACCCCGACGGCCGCCTCACACAAGCCGACTGCTCGCGGAGGCTGCTCAAGCAGGGCGAACAGGCCACCATCACGGTAAAGGCCAAACCAGCGCCTGCCGGCACCGGTGTCTACGAGATTCCAGTCACCGTCATCACAAACGACCCGCTCCACCCCGAGCAAATTGTAACTATAAAGGAATTAAGCAAATAACAAATGAAAATATCACAGGAAGAGATAAATCATCACGGCAACAACCTTGAGCATCCCGAGAACGATGAACAGTACTCGGGTCTGCAAGTGAACGCCGGTGTGGAACAGCCGCCAAGCGTCAACCCGTATCTGAAACGCCGACGCCGGCCACAACTCACAGCTGCCGACTATGTCGACGGAATCCTCAAGGGCAACACAACCGTCCTCGGGCAGGCCGTGACTCTCGTCGAGAGCCTTAACCCCGACCACCAGGCAATAGCGCAGGAGGTGATTGAGAAATGTCTGCCGCACACCGCACGGTCGAAACGCATCGGCATCACCGGTGTCCCCGGAGCCGGCAAGAGCACATCAATCGACGCATTCGGCATACATGTGCTAGAACGCGGCGGCAAACTCGCCGTTCTGGCAATCGACCCGAGCAGCGAACGTTCACGCGGCTCGATCCTGGGCGACAAGACCCGCATGGACCGGCTCGCCATACATCCGCGGGCGTTCATACGCCCCAGCCCCTCGGCTGGTTCGCTTGGCGGCGTGGCGCGAAAGACACGCGAGACCATCGTCCTGTGCGAGGCCGCAGGCTACGACACCGTGTTTGTCGAGACCGTAGGCGTAGGCCAGAGCGAGACCGCGGTACATTCGATGGTCGACTTCTTCCTCCTTATCCAGGTGGCCGGCACCGGCGACGAACTGCAGGGCATCAAGCGCGGCATCATGGAGATGGCCGACGGCATCGTCGTCAACAAAGCCGACGGCGACAACATCGAGCGCGCAAACCTCGCCGCGGCGCAGTTCCGCAACGCGCTCCACCTTTTCCCGCTGCCGCCCAGCGGATGGAGCCCCGAGGTGCTCACCTACAGCGGCTACTTCGGCAATGGCATCGACAAGGTGTGGGACATGATCGACCGCTATTTCGAGCACGTGAGGAAAAACGGATACTTCGACGAGCGCCGGCGGCGACAGGAGGAATACTGGATGTACGAGACCATCGACGAGCAACTGAAATCGCGCTTCTACAACAACCCCGACGTGCAGCGACTGCTCGACATCAAGCGCGAGATGGTGCTCGACAACCGCCAGTCTTCGTTCACCGCAGCTGCCGACGTCCTCGACTTCTACTACCGCCAACAATAAGACGTCGCCGTCCACCAAACTGCAGACTTGCGGGCTAAATCTCGAAAAAAAAGTGAGATTTAGCCCGCAAGTCTGCAATTTTCCACCGTTTCAAGTAGGTTGCGCGGGTCGATGTCAAGCATCCAACGGCAGGCCGTCAACGGAGTGTACGAGACCATCGACGAGCAACTGAAATCGCGCTTCTACAACAACCCCGATGTACAGCGACTGCTCGACATCAAGCGCGAGATGGTGCTCGACAGCCGACAGTCATCGTTCACCGCAGTTGCCGACGTCCTCGACTTCTACTACCACCAACAATAGAGTGCTTAATAATATGACTGCTTGTCAAGATCCTTCAAAAGATCTTGAGCATCGGTATTGCCCTGCTCAGCCGATTTGCGATACCAATACAACGCTTTGTCCTGGTCTTGCTTCACACCTTCCCCACTTTCATAACACCAACCTAAGTTGTATTGAGCTTCGGGCTCACCCTGCTCAGCCGATTTGCGGTACCAGCGTGCTGCCTCCTCTAAGTCTTTCTCGACTCCTTCCCCATAAGCATAGCACCAACCCAGGCTATTCTGTGAAGGTGCATAGCCCAGCTCAGCTGATTTTTGATACCATGACAATGCTTTCTTTCTGCTTCTATTAATGTCGCCTTTACCATTCTCATAAATCTTACCTAATATCCACATTGATACAAGGTCTCCTTTTTCCGCTCCCTTTTCCGCTAAGTCATATGCTCTCTGATACCACTCTGATGACTTCTCCTTATCTTCTTCGCGGCATAATGCTACCAAATATGTTCCACCAGGATGATTCTGCTTCGCTGCCTTATGGGCCCAATAGCATGCATCGCCTTTATTATATTTAGCTCCATATTTACCTCTGATGAAGCAGTATGCCAACTCATACTGTGCATCTGCATCTCCTGCTTGTGCCTTTACAAAATACTTTCTTGCTCTTCCAGTTAAAGAATCAAGCGGCACCTCTGTTTCTGTGGGAATACCGATATCGACAATCTCTTTTAAGTCGTCACTACAACCAGACAACAGCATCAGAAACGCAATTAAAAACAGTATTTTTTTCATTTGATTTGAGATTTGATAAAGCGTTAATAATCCATTGAATTGCTGCAAAATTACAAAAAAAATCTGAAACCTCATGAATAGTGGGCTGGTCAAAAGAAATAAATATGTCCTTCGCCGGTTTTTTGCACGTTGGTCAAAATGGTTAATCCCGAAACTCAGCAAGTCCACCCCGCCATTTAAGGCTGTTTTTCAGTCGATTACGGCTTGCAATCGATTTTGCAATGTTGCAGAAACCGGCAGTGGTGTTTCTTATGTTGTACTTTTGTAGTGTAAAAAACAAATTGTTTCACCAAGGGCGGTTACGTAAATTGCAAGAAACACAAGAAGACCTCCCGCTAAAAAAGAAAGGACAACATTATGAAAGAGCACACTTCAACCATCCACAACGTGATTATCCTCGACAAGAGCGGTTCGATGTCAAGCATTCGACGACAGGCCGTCGACGGCGTGAACGAGACCCTGGCCAGCATCCGCAGCCAGGCAAAGAAAACGCCGGAGCAGCGGCAACTGGTCTCACTCGTGGCGTTCTGCGGCTGCGAGATGAAGCGACTGTATATCGACACCCCCATCGACCAAGTGAGCGACCTGCGCACCAAAGATTACGAGCCGTGCTGCATGACTCCGCTCTACGACGCCATCGGATCGACAATCGCCCCCCTCCACCGCAACATCGCCGACGACAGCCGGCAGCTGGCATCGGTAACCATCATCACCGACGGGTACGAAAATGCCTCGCACGAATACAGTCATAACGACATCAAAAAGCTCATCGACAGCTACAAGGAAGAGGGATGGCTCTTCGCATATATCGGTGCCGACCACGATGTAGAGGCCGTAGCCTACTCGCTCTCAATCGACAATGCACTCGAGTTCGAGAAATCCGACAAAGGCACACGAAATATGTTCTCTCGCTTCATCAGATCAAAAAACAGATGGGCCGACGAAATGTGCTGCATGATGGAGGCTCCACTCGAAGCAGAAGAACTCCGCGAGCGCAAAAAACAAGCCAACAAAGACTTTTTCGTCGACGACGAGATGTAATACCTCGGTTACTCATCATCGAAGAGCAGGCGCGTCTGTCCGGTGAGGCGGTCGCGCACTTGCTCTTGACTGATATCGCTGTCGCTTATGACAGGTGCTGAGGCCTCGTCGCCAACGGCTTCCGGTTCTTCGGGCGTCTCGGGTTCTTCCTCTACGTCGGGTTCTTCCTCTACGAAGCGGGGCTCGAGCTCGGTGACAGTGTCCACTTTATAGTTCGACACGCGCTTGCCCTTGGCGTGGATGCTCTTCACGCCGATGAACTCCTCGGCGTCGATCACCAGCGGCTCGCGCGCGGCATCGTCGCCGCCGAATTTCACCTCGAAGCGCGGGTATTTCTCGCCCGAGAGCGCCAACAGCTTCGACTCGGCGTTGTCGCCGGTGAACCGCTGTTTATTGGCCTTGTCCTCAAGCGTGAAGCGCTTGATGTAGACATATCCCTGGTCGGCGTCGTCCACGATGGCAGTCCACACTTTCTCACCGTCATACTTCATGATGTGCAGGATATCGTCGTCGTAGTGGTTGGTGGCCTCGCTGCTGGTGGTGTAGAACTCGCCGTTGCGCGTAATCACCAGGATGCGGTCGTCGCCGCCGAACGTGCCTAACGAGATGCCGTGGCCTTCATAGTTGATGCGAAGCACATCGGGGTCGAACCACACCTCGCGGTCGCCCAATGTCGACACGCCGTGCTCCTTGAGCGAGATGCGGTGTATCTCGTTGCGCGTCACCAGGTTGCCGCGGGTTGTCTTACCCTTGATGGCGAGTTTGGTCAGGTCGACATCAAACTGCAGCACTTTCAGTCTGGGCTTGGGCTTGAGGGTCACGCGAAGCACCTCGGCCTCGCCGTTGGGGTTGACGGTGAACCACAGCAGCTTGGTGCCGGGTGTGCCCTGCGTGAGGTCGTATTCGCGGTCGCGGGTGACGCCGGTGACGGCGAAACGCTTCATGTACACCGGGCCGTTCTTGCCGTCCTGATAGAGGACGTTGTAGATGGTGCGGCTGTCGTTGCGGCGGTACACGCCCAAGTGCATCACGTTCTTGCCCACATACACTTTCTCGGCAACCTTGATTACCTTGTATTTACCGTCCTTATAGAAGATGATGATGTCGTCGATGTCGCTGCAGTTGCACACAAACTCATCTTTCTTCAGACCGGTGCCTATGAAGCCTTCCTGACGGTTGATATACAGTTTCTCGTTGGCCTCCACCACCTTGCTCGCCACGATGGTGTCGAAGTCGCGGATGATGGTGCGGCGTGGGTGAAGGTGGCCGTATTTGTCCTTCAGGCCCTGATACCAGTTGATGGTGTGCTCCACCAGGTGCGACAGTTTGTAGTCGATGTCGGCTATGCGCTCGTTCAGCGTGGCGATGTAGTTGTCGGCCTTGTCGCTGTTGAACTTCAGGATGCGCCCCATCTTGATTTCCATCAGGCGGAGGATGTCGTCACGGGTAATCTCGCGGAAGAAGTTGGGCTTGAACGGCTCCAGGCGCTTGTCGATGTGGGCCACGGCCGCGTCCATGTCCTTTGCCTGCTCAAACGCGCGGTCCTTGTAGATGCGCTCCTCGATGAAAATTTTCTCGAGCGAGGCGAACAGCAGTGACTCTTGCGCCTCGCCGCGCAGAATCTCGAGCTCGGCCTTGAGGATGTCCTTGGTGTGGTCCACGCTGTGCCGCAGCAGGTCGCTCACGGTGAGGAACTGCGGCTTTTCGTCCTTGATCACACAGCAGTTCGGCGAGATGCTGATTTCGCAGTCGCTGAAGGCGTAGAGCGCGTCGATGGCCTTGTCGCTCGACGTACCCGCCTGCAGCTGCACGATGACCTCGGCTGTCGACGAGGTGTTGTCGTCAACCTTGCGGATTTTCACCTTGCCCTTTTCACCGGCCTTTAGAATCGAGTCGATGAGCGTCGAGGTGGTCTTGCCGTAAGGCAGGTCTTTGACCACGAGCGTCTTGTTGTCGAGCTTCTCAATCTTCGTGCGCACGCGAACACTGCCGCCGCGCTCGCCGTCCTTGTAATTGTTCACGTCGATGTAGCCGCCGGTGGGGAAATCGGGATACAGCGTGAACGGCTCGTCCTTCAGGTAAGAGATGGCGGCATCGAGCAACTCGTTGAAATTGTGCGGCAGAATCTTGCACGACAGTCCCACAGCGATGCCCTCGGCGCCCTGTGCCAGCAGCAGCGGGAACTTGATGGGCAGCGTGATGGGCTCTTTGTTGCGGCCGTCGTAGCTCAGCGTCCATTCGGTCACTTTCTTGTTGAACGCCACGTCGAGCGCAAACGGCGACAAGCGAGCCTCGATGTAACGCGGAGCAGCCGCACCGTCGCCGGTGAGGATGTTGCCCCAGTTACCCTGAGTGTCGATAAGCAGCTCTTTCTGACCGAGTTGCACCAGAGCGTCGCCAATGCTGGCGTCGCCGTGCGGATGGTAGTGCATCGTGTCGCCCACGATTCCGGCCACCTTAGTGAAATGGCCGTCGTCGCTCTCCTTCATCACATGGAGTATGCGGCGCTGAACGGGCTTCAGACCGTCTTCGATGTGCGGTATCGCACGCTCGAGAATCACGTAGCTGGCGTAGTCGATAAACCAGCTCTCGTACATCCCTGTAAGTTGCAACTTCTTGTCTTCCTGCATGTTCGCTCTGTCGTTAAAATTCTGGCCTGCAAAGTTACAACTTTTTCCCGAAACAGCCAAATTTTTGCAAAAACCACGCCCACCCCACCGACAAACGCCCGCTCCGTGGCAAGACGTTTGTTCTGCGGAGTCAAGAAGTTATTGGAGTGCTCAAGTCAGACTCCTCCCCCTCTCATATTCTCTCGATAAAAACTTTCAATAAAAAATCATACCAAAGTAGTTTTTCAGCACCAACCACTGTCCCATGTACTACATCCTCCATCTTACATGCGCGCAGCGCACATGCCCACTGTCTCACATTGAATACTATTCATTTTTCATTTGATTCCCTTACAATGACAAATGCAAAAGTCGAAGACTTTGCTACATCGTTAGCCCCAGATTGCAAGCGAAGCTATGCTATCTGGGGAAAAGATTACAAAAGGAATAACGTCGAAGACGTTACATTTCATCCGCAGCACCCCATTGAAATGCAACGTCTTCGACGTTGACACCAGCCGCTCTGCCTCCCCCAGACAGTCTCGTTACCACTCGCCAGTCTGGGGCTAAAGAGATATCATCGTCTTCGACGATTCTGACCAACCACTGTCCCAGGCGGCAAAGCCGCCCCCTCCGAGTCCTCCGAGAACTCTGAGTCCCCAACCACTGTCCCACATAGTCACAACAAGTGTCCCATGCAAGTATTTCATCTTCCATCCTCCATTTTACATCTTCCATGCGCACAGCGCTCATGCATCTTCCATGCGCGAAGCGCCTTACGATTCCATGACAAAATGAATAAAAATATAGCGTAAACAGTATAAATTCCCTTAATGAATGGATATTTTTGAAAATATTTTTGTATTTTTGCCACCGGACTACAGTCTAACGCAATTTATCATGCCCAAAAATCAAGAAACACCAACCCTTTATGGTGAGGGCGCCGACGATGTGGACGTGGAGCGCGAGTAACACACCTATAGCGCTGAAGTCCCGACGGACGCCGGCGAATACACCGTCCGCGCCACCGTGGCCGAGACCGACACCTACGCCATCAAGACCGCACAGTTCACACTGACAGTTGGTATTCCTACTGGCATCAATGACGTGAAAACAGACAACGATGAGAATGGCAATTGGTACGACTTGAGCGGGCGCCCAGTTAATGGAAAGCCTGCTTAAACTGGAATCTACATAAAGAACAACAAAAAGGTCGTGATTCAGTAAGCATAAAGCAGAACTTTAGTTCAACGTCGTGATTAAGCACCTAATATCATTCGGGGACGAAGCAAACAAAAATGCTTCGTCCCATGTTTTTCAAGCCCTAACTCGCAAAGCGAGCTTTTACTACAGCAGGAAGAAAAGGGAAACGCCGGCTACCGAGATCAGGGCGCCGATGACACTTTTCAAGGTGATGGGCTGACGGAACAGCCACCATGCCGGGAGTATGATGATTATGGGCGTGAGGGCCATGAGCGTGCTGGCGATGCCTGCGCTGGTGTATTGCACGGCCAGCAGTGAGCACCCCACCCCGACGAATGGCCCGAAGATGGTTGTCAGCGTTGCCACCGACATACTTGTGCGGTCTGTGATGTTCTTGCGCAGCGACTTGAAGCCTTCACGGAAGTGCAGCAATATGGCAAAGCCTATGATTCCCGCCAAGCATCGGAACACGTTGGCATAGAACGGGAGAATCCAGGGCTCAGATGGAGTGGACATAGTGGCCTCATAATGGTTCATCCCTATCTTGCTGAGCACGAGGCCCACCCCCTGGCATACAGCGGCGCCGATGGCAAACAGCACTCCGTTCAACGGCAGCTTGAGCGAAATGCCGTGATGGTCGTCGCCACGCCCCAGCACGGTGATGGCGATGCCGGTAAGCGTCACAGCCATAGCCACTATTCCCATCGCCGTGATGGCCTGCCCCAGCGTGAGCCACGCCATGAAGGCGGCGGTGATTGGGGCCAAGGTCATGAACAGCTGCCCATACTTCGACCCTATGATGATGTAGCACTGAAAGAGGCAGAAATCGCCTATGACATAGCCCACCAGACCCGAGAGCATCATCCAGAGATATGCCTCGGTGCTCGCTTTCGCCGGCAACGGGTTGCCCGTGACAACCCAGAACAAGACGCCCGAGAAGACCAATGTGATGGCCATGCGCGTGAAATTGAGAGTCACATTACCCATCCGCTTGCTGCCCATCTCGCTCAACAAGGCTGTGGCGGTCCACGAGAACGCCACACCGATGGATATCATTTCACCCAAATACTGCATAACCGTAGTGCCCCGCCGCGAGAGTAATCAGCTTGTGCGTACTGCGAGGGAAACGCCTTTCACCTTTTTGAGGTGCTTGCAGAGCTGTGTGATTACCGACACTTCCTTCACCATCACGTGGAGGTCGCCATGGAAC
>JBGUHM010000126.1:0-8286 GCA_045112115.1 Sodaliphilus sp.
AGCTGCACCATCGATGGCACGAAGAAGGTGGGACACCCGCTGGCCATCAAGCCCGTGGTAGTCAACAAAAGTGTAAGTGAATACAAGGTTCTTTATCTCTTTATCGACGGCTCGCTCGCAGGAGCCAACGGTGTGGTTGTGCCCGCCAATAGCAGTGCCACTGCCTATATCCACTACACCCCCGGCAGCAGCGGCAACAAGAAGGTGGAGATTTGCTCCGACGAGTACGGCAAGCACGTGCTCTACACGACCTCGGTCCAAGTGGCCGCCAGCAGCGCGGCTTCAATCAGCGCCACATTCACCATCACTGGCCTAAGCAGCGGATACATCAGCAGCACAACCGTCAACGCCACGGCCAAGATGAAGAACAACGGCTCGAGCTCTTACGCCGACGATATCATCTTCAAGCTATGGAAATACGACACTTCGACCAGCGAATACAACATGGATCGCAGCAGTACCTCCTACCTGAGCGTGGCTTCAGGCTCCACCGTCAACCTCTCGCCCTCCTTCAGCAACCTCACTCCCGGCGGCAAATACATCATCCAGGCGTTGTATTACAACAGCGGTAAACGCTCAGCGGCCGGACAGTCCACGGTGTTCACCGTGAAGGGCGGCAGCGCCAACTTCGACCTCAACGGCGACGGCCAAGTGAACACTGGCGATGTCAGCGTTCTCTACAAAGCAATACTGAGCGGCTCTACCTCAAGCAAATACGACCTCAATGGCGACGGCAACGTCAACACCGGCGATATTAGTGAACTTTATAACAAATTACTGAATTAACATAAAACAACTATTAAAAGACCTTTTTAAAAAGAATCTATGGCAAAACAAATAACAAAGAGAGTGAGTTGGGTAGGTAAAGTCGACTGGGAACTCACAAGTTTCCATGGCGACGAGCTGTCCACCAAGAAAGGTTCAAGCTACAACTCCTACCTTATTCAAGATGAGAAAACCGCGCTTATCGACACCGTCTGGCGTCCTTACGACCGTGAATTCGTTGAGCGGCTTAAACAAGATATCGACCTCAGCAAGATCGACTATATCATCATGAACCACAACGAAGTGGACCACAGCGGCGCTCTTGTGGAACTCATGCGTCTCATCCCCGACACGCCCATCTACTGCACGAAAAAGGGCGAGGAGATTATCCGGGGGCACTACCATCAGGACTGGAACTTCGTGAACGTGAAAACCGGCGACACTCTTCCCCTCGGCGAAACCACGCTCACCTTCATCGAGGCTCCCATGCTTCACTGGCCCGACACCATGTTCTGCTACCTCAGCGGTGAGAACATTCTGTTCTCCAACGACGGTTTCGGACAGCACTTCGCCAGCGAGTCGCTCTACGACGACGCAGTCGACTACGACCAAATGATTTACGAGGCCGAAAAGTACTACGCCAACATCCTCTGCCCGTTCAGCCGCATGGTAAGCAAAAAGGTGGATCAGCTGCTCTCTCTCGGCTTGACCATCGACATGATTTGCCCGAGCCATGGCGTCATCTGGCGCGAGCGGCCCATGGAGATTGTAGAAAAATACCGCCTTTGGGCCGACGCTTACCAGCGCGACCAGGTCACCATCGCCTACGACACAATGTGGCAATCGACACGACTGATGGCGCAAGCCATTGCCGACGGCATACGACAGACCTCTCCCAGCACCACGGTCAAACTCTACAACATCACCAAAGAGGACAAGAACGACGTTCTCACCGAGGTGTTCCACTCCAAAGCCGTACTCATTGGCTCACCAACCATCAACAACGGAATCTCGTTTGCCACCGCCGGTATTCTCGAGATGATGGTAGGCATGAAACTGCGCAACAAGAAAGGCGCGGCTTTCGGCTCTTTCGGATGGAGCGGTGAGGCTGTAAAAATCATCGACGAGCATCTCAACAAGGCCGGCATCGAAACTGGCGGGAAAACCATTTCGCTCAAATGGGTGCCCGACAACGACATGCTGCAGCAATGCGTCGACTTCGGAAAAGCCTTCGCCGAATCACTCAAATAAAAACGACAACCCTTTTTTAATTATTAATTTCATTTCAATCAGCTATGGAAAAATATGTATGCGACATCTGCGGGTACGAGTACGATCCCGCTAAGGGCGACCCCGAAAACGGAATACCCGCCGGAACGCCTTTCGAAGATCTGCCCGACGACTGGCAGTGCCCCCTCTGCGGAGTAGGTAAAGAAGATTTCTCACCAGCGTGAGTTAAATCAGTTTCATGAGATTTTTTAATTTAGGAGTGACCGTCGACAATGGCCACTCCTTTTTGTCCTAAATATTAACCACAAAGCGCCTCAACTCGCACTCAATTACCCTCTTCCCACATTAATTTATTAATAAGTGTTAATATTATTGCGGGTTGTGTATTTCTGTCGGGGAGATTTACTATATTTGCAGATTAATAGTGACACAAACGACAATATATTAATTACTAAAGATAGATAACACTATGAAACAATGTCCAATCTGCGGAGCACAACTAAATGACAACGCACCCTATTGTCACCATTGCGGCAATCATCTTGGCGGTGATGCCACTAATTATTCACCTGTTCCTGGTGAGTCAACTGTCATGCTGCCACAACAGCAGGGTGGTGCAACTCCTCCTCAATACGCACCACCGGCACAAGGATACAACAACATGCCGCAATCCATGCCGCAGCAATATGCGCCGGCTCCTGAACCCGAAAAGAAGAAGAGCAACTTCGGACTGATTATCGCCTTATCAAGTATTGCCGCGTTTCTTCTTGGATTGGTAATAGTGCTTGCCGTTCTTCATTTCAACAACGATGACAGCAACGACTCAGATTATGAGGCCTCCACTACCGAAGCTTCAACTGTAGTAGCCACTCACGACGCTCCGGCTACTTCCGCTCCGGCCGCTCCAGCAGCCTCGCCTGCAAATCTCGACCAGTCTTATATCGAGAGCGAAGCCAACCGTCTGGGACTGCTCTACAACACCGTGTCCACAAGCGACCTCGCAGGAAAGAGCAGTCGCGAGCTACGCCTGTTGCGCAACTACATTTTTGCTAAGCACTACTACAGCTTCCGCTCAGCCGATTTGATGGCTTTCTTCCAGGGCTACAGCTGGTACCAACCTCTTTACAGCAATGTCAGCGCCGACCTCTCTACCGTTGAGCAGCGCAACGTTCAAACAATCAAACGTCTTGAGTAATCTTGAAAATGGACCAGAAGCAATATATAGGACTTGAGAAAAACTATCTCATTGGCGAGCGGCTGAAGAAGACTCACCCGCTGCAGCAGCTATTCTGGGAATGCACGCTGCGGTGCAACCTCGCCTGCCGACACTGCGGCAGCGACTGTCTGAAGGACATCCAGTCGAGCGAGATGCCCATCGAGCATTTCCTGCCCGTGCTCGACGAGATCGCCCAGCACCAGCCACCGCGGTCGATCATGGTGTCGACCGTGGGCGGGGAGCCTCTCGTAAGAAAGGATCTCATCGAGTGCGGACGCCAGATCACATCGAGAGGTTTCCACTGGGGACTGGTCACCAACGGGCACCTGCTTGACCGAGAGATGCTCGCGCGGCTCACCAACGCCGGGCTCGACAGCATCTCGGTCGATATCGACGGCGTGAAAGACGACCACAACTGGCTGCGAAACAGCACCGACAGCTTCGACCGAGCCATGCGGGCCGTCGACGCCATCGTCCACAGCGACGCAAACCTCGCATGGGACATCATCACATGCGTCACACCGCACAACATCGATCGTCTGCCCGAGACACGGCAAATGCTCATCGATGCCGGAGTGAAAAAATGGCGGTGCTTTACAATCGTGCCTATGGGCCGCGCGAAAGGACAGGACGATTTACAACTCTCCGACCACCAGTTCCGCGACCTGTTGAACTTCATCGTCACCACACGTCTCGACGGCCAGATACACCTCAGCTACTCTTGCGAGGGATACCTCGGAGTATACGAGGGTGTGGTGCGTGACCACTATTTCGGTTGCGACGCCGGGCTCACCGTGGCCAGCGTGCGCGCCAACGGCGACATATCCGGATGCCTGAGCATCCGCAGCGACTACAACCAGGGAAACATCTACCACGACAGTTTCTGGGACGTGTGGCAGAATCGTTTCCAACTCTACCGCGACCGCGAGTGGATGAAGAAAGGCCCGTGCGCCGACTGCGAGGCCTTCCGTTACTGTCAGGGCAACGGCTTCCACCTGCGCGATGAAAACGGCGACCTCATGCTATGTCACTACAACCGATTAAAAAACGTAATAGTAAAATGAAAAATTCCAAGAACATACGACTGGCGGCAACGGCAGTTCTCGCCGCCACGGGGCTCACCGCTACCACCGCCGCCGAACAGATTGTGATCAACGGACAGACCATCGATGCCGGTCAACTCATTGCGCAGAACCAGAGCAACAGGCCCGACGGATTCGACCAGCGCATCCACGAGACCGTCTACGGAGGGCCTAACACCATCAACAGGATACGCGTCGTACACCAGCCCGAGCTAATAGCGCTCCACTCGTGCGAAATAGCGTCCGAGGTTCTCGAAATTCCCTTTGACGAGGTCACACTCGACACACCCGTCGACTGCGTCAACCGCCACGAAGATTGGAAATACATCGTGTTCCGTATAGTGGCAGACTTCCTCTACGAAGAAGACGAAGAGGGCGCCGAAATGGTGATAACGCAGCTCTCCAAAAAAGAGAATCCTACGCTCGGCGACATCGTGAACA
This sequence comes from Sodaliphilus sp., assembly GCA_045112115.1. Classification (GTDB taxonomy): domain Bacteria; phylum Bacteroidota; class Bacteroidia; order Bacteroidales; family Muribaculaceae; genus Sodaliphilus. The sequence goes on from JBGUHM010000126.1 coordinate 4,735, forward strand.
TCGTGATTGCCCGAGAAAACGAGGAAGCAGAATGACGACCTCCAAGGCACCACTAAAACCGACCAAGAAACGTTTTGTAAAATGAAAAACTCCAAGAACATTCGACTGGCGGCAACGGCAGTTTTCGCCGCCACGGGGCTCACTGCCACCACCGCCGCCGAACAGATTGTGATCAACGGACAAACTATCGATGCCGGGCAACTGGTGGCGATGAACCCGCAGGATCAGCACCGCGTCCATGAACTCACCTACGGCGGACCAGGCACTTTCGAACCCATAAAGATTTTGCCCTCTCGGGAAGAAATCGAACTGAGAGTGCGAGAAATCGCCGCCGAGCACCTCGAGATCGACATCGACAGCATCACGGCCGACACTCCTGTGCTGCTCGACGACTTCGACGGATTCACTTGGCGAGCCGTGATCTACAACGCCTTAACGGAGTACGTGCCCAACTTCGACGAAGAGAAAGGCGTCGAGGAAGTGGCAGCACTGCTGGCCGAGAAAGAATCACCCACTCTCGGCGACCTCGTCGACATAATCAACGACAAAAAGTAATAAAAACCATAACGTCATGAACAACAAGAACAAACGCAAGACCGTGATTGGTGTTATCGCGGCGACAGGAATCGCTGCGGGAGTGGCATGCAACGCACACGAACACACCTCCTCGGCTCAGAGAATCATCATCGACGGCCAGGAGATGAGTGCCGACACTCTCACACGCGAAATCGGACGCAACATGGACGTTTTGATTCCAGACTACGACAGCCGGAGAATTACCACCAAATACGGCGGCCCGCCGTCGTTCGACCGGTACGACCTCGTTCTCTCGCCCGAGGAAATCGAGTTCGGAATACGCGAAATAATCGCCGAGCAGTTTGAAATCGACATCGACAGCGTGACGGCCGAAATGCCTATCGACCTGAAAAGCGAAGGAATCGAAACCCAGTGGAACATTGTTCTCTCAAACGTGGCCCACAAGTACCGGCTCAGTTACAACTACTTCTTCGACAATCTGATAAAGCTTGAGGCACCCGTAGTAGGCGACCTGATGGAGATCGTCAAAAAAGATTACAAGAAATATCATAACATGGAATTGCCATGAACAAACCGAACAGACGCAAAGCGGTGATCGGCGCAATTGCGGCAACAGGACTTGCGGCGGGGATGGCTTGCCATGCCCAGACACAACAGCCCGACAATGCCGCAGGGGTGCTCATCATCAACGGCCAGCCGGTGAACGTGGCAAAGATCATTCAGGAGATCAAAGGCCAGCTGGACGACCAGTCGGGCAAAGGTTTCGCTGGCGAGCGCATCGCTGTCGTGAAATACGGCGGGCCGCCTTCGTTCAACTACTTGGAACTGACTCTTTCTCAAGAAGAGATTGAGTTCGGTATCAAAGAAGCCATCGCTGAAACATTCAAAATCGAAATCGACAGCGTGAAGCCCGAAATGCCTATCGACTTGGTACGCGAGGAAGGGGCGTGGCTAACCACCATCAATCAGGTAGCTCTAAAGTATCATGTGGAATTCAGCACCATACTCGATACCCTGAAAGAGATTGAAGACCCCACGGTGGCCGACTTGATGAACATCTTCACTCAGGAGTACATGCGTCGCCACAAGTTGCAGTAAGCCGTTTGCTGTCATGAACGAGAAGTATAAACGTAAAGCAGTGATTGGCACCATTGTGGCCACGGGGATTGCCGCAACGGCTTGCGGTGGTGGTGGAACGTCGGCCGATTATAAAAGCGAGGCTTCCACTAAATCACAATCCGAAAGCGTCTCGGCTGCTGAACGAATTGTAATCGACGGTCAGGAACTCGACACGGGAAAGGTTTTGACCGACACCGCTCGTTTGCGACAGGTAAAACCGCTGTACGGGCCGCCACGACCGCCGAAGCTCAAGCGCGAAGAAGCCACTCGCGACATCGAGACCGTATACGGACCGCCGTCGGTATTCGACGAATAACGAAACATCATTAACGACTATGAACGACAAAAATAAACGTAAAGCTGTCTTGGGCACCATTGTTGCCACCGGTTTAGCGGCTGGAATGGCTTGCAACGCCTCTCCCCTTGCCAATGCCGACAACCAAGCATCCAACCGCGTCACCGCCGCCGACCGCATCGTCATCAACGGCAAGACCATAAACGTGGGCAAGGCTTTGGCCGGCACCGAAGGGTTGCGACGCGACAATGCCATGTATGCCAAGGCTCCAGACAAAAGAATCGACCGAAAGGTCAGACCCATGTATGGCCCGCCAAGGCATATTACGAAGCCGGTTGTACCCGATACCTTAATCCAGGAAGACTCTCGCGTGATAGAGGATGTCTACGGGCCGCCGCCCGTGTTCGACATGGTGCAGTCGTTCGACGACGTGAAAGACCACATCTTCTCCAAGGTGGCCAAAGTGTTCAACATCGACCGCGAAAAGGTAAACGACAATTGGATTATCGACTACTCAGCCAACAAACATCAATGGGATGAGATTAACGCCGATGTGATGGATTCGTTCAACATTGGGATTTACATCAACGAGATTGGCGACGACGGCTTTAATTTCAACAGCAACGAGCGCGGCGAACGGCCTACTCTCGGCGAGTATGTCGAAGCAATATACAAGGCCTACCTCAACTTTAATAACTGACGCCAGATGCCGCAACAGAGGTCAAACGTGATAACCAGCGTGGTCAACAATGCAATGCGCGACGGAGTCTACTTCGGCGTGCTGCTGATGGCTTGCTCCACAGCAACCATCTTCGGCGACAAAGTGCCGGTTCTCGGCGCGATGACGTATCTTCTGCTGGCCTCGATACCGTTTGTGGTTTATCGCTTGCAACGCCGATACTACATCAATCAGGGCTACCTTCCCGCCCACAGCGAGGTGTGGTTCTACGGCGTGGTTCTGAACCTATGCGGTGCGCTGATTTGCGCCTTGGGCACATGGCTCGTGCTTCACTTCTTCCGGCCTTATTATATGTCGGAGATAATGCACCAGATGGTCGACATCATCAAAGAGAACAAACAGGCGCTGGGCAACGACACCTACAAACTATTCCGCGACATTGTGGACAAGAACATCTACCCGTCGCTGGCGCAGTATGTGATGACTATGTTCTGGTACACCTCGTTCATCGGCGCGATAGGCAGTGCCTTGACTGCCATTTTTGCCCGAAAAGCGAGACCTAACCATTAATTTTTTTGAAATTATTTAGATTATGGACATTTCGGTAGTAATACCACTATACAACGAGGCTGAGTCGCTGCCAGAACTGGCGCAGTGGATTGAGCGCGTGATGAACGACAATCATTTCTCCTACGAGGTGATTATGATCGACGACGGCAGCACCGACGAGTCGTGGAGCGTGATACGCAAGCTGCATGAGCAGAACCCTGCCGTGACAGGAGTGCGCTTCCGCCGAAACTACGGCAAGTCGCCGGCATTGAACACCGGATTCGCCCGCACTCAAGGCGACGTGGTCATAACCATGGATGCCGACCTGCAAGACTCGCCCGACGAGATACCCGAGCTTTACCACATGATTAAG